>NZ_JBQFLX010000082.1:0-561 GCF_056531525.1 Ruegeria sp. N11 | reverse complement strand
CAACCCGCTACGACAGGTGCCCGAAGGTCTTCCTGTCAGCAATCGCCCTTGCAGCACTCGTTATCTATTGGCTATGAGTCCTGACCCTAGGCTTCATGCCTCTAGATGTTACCGCAGATTAATAGAACCAAGGTAATTTTACCGCAGAGTAATCTGGTCCCGTGCTCGTAGTATGCAATAGGGTTCAAGCTTGTGCTCGCTTTCACCAAACCAAGGTTGAATGCCAATTCATTAGATCTGACATTCGAAATATTTTCGACAAATGGAAATCCTTTTGCGCAAAGTGGTCAATTGCTGAAACTTGTTTTGATGTCCACACTAAGGGCAAAGCCGCTGTTCAGTGCGGATCATAGCTCTCTTCTTAGGCGCACATGTCTCACTATTAAATTTTGCTTGTCCTCCTTGACGGATCACTGCGCCAAATGCTGCCATGGGCAGGCATTCAGCTGGCCTGGGAGGCTCCAATGAGATTTTTTCTGACATCGACAGCAATTGTTTCTGTCGCATTCTGTGCGACCTCTTCCAATGCTCAGGAGGCCGCACAAGGTGGGCAGGTCGGGG
>NZ_JBQFLX010000081.1:0-604 GCF_056531525.1 Ruegeria sp. N11 | reverse complement strand
GACACATAGCCAGTAAGTGACGATTGCCGCCAGCGCGATGGCTGACAGGAAGACCTTTGGGCATCTGTCGTAACGGGTCGCGACCCGCCGCCACTCCTTCAACCTGCCGAACATGATTTCGATCCGGTTGCGCCGTTTGTAGCGACGCTTGTCGTACTTCACCGGTTTCTTGCGCTGTTGTCGACCGGGGATGCAGGCGCGTATCCCTTTGGCTTTCAACGCTTCTCTGAACCAATCGGCGTCGTAACCACGATCTCCGAGCAGCCAATCTACTTTTGGCAGGCTGCCAACGAGAGCCCGTGGCCGATGTAATCGCTGACCTGACCGGCTGTCACAAAGAGGTTCAGTGGGCGCCCTTGGCTGTCGCAGATGGCGTGCAACTTTGTGTTCTTGCCGCCTTTGGTGCGGCCAATCTCGCGGCCACGTACCCTTTTTCGGCGCCCGGACTGGACGCCGTGCGATGAGCCTTCAGGTAGGTGGCGCCGATCATCACAGTTTTCGTCTCGCCGTGATCAGCCGCCAATCCCATCATCATCTCGGCGAAGGTGCCCTTGTCGCTCCACCGCTTCCAACGATTGTAGAGCGTCTTGTGCGGCCCGTATGC
>NZ_JBQFLX010000080.1:0-629 GCF_056531525.1 Ruegeria sp. N11 | reverse complement strand
AACGACCACGTTCGCGGCCATTCGACGTTCTCCAAAAACCGGCATGGCCGGTTCCGTGAGAGTGAACTGCTACGGCGCCTGTCCGAGACAATCGTCGCCCGCTGCATCGTGGAAGGCCTGGTGAGCGGTCATCCTCGATGATTACAGCCGCGACATCATCGCCTGGAAGCTCTGCACGACGATGAAGACCGAGGCTGTGACGGATACGTTGGACCTCGCTTTGCAGGCATCAAGTTGTGATCAGACGACCGTCTTGCATAAGCCGCGCCTGCTCAGTGACTATGGGTCGAGTTACATCTCTGGTGAACTGGCAGACTGGAGAGAAGACCAGAAGATGGATCATGTCCGCGGTGACCCGCAGACCCAAGTCAAAATTGAGCGGTGGCACCAAACCTTGAAGAACCGCCTCCTGCTGGAAAACTATTATCTGCCCGGTGATCTCAGGCGGCAGATCGACGCCTTTGTCGATCACTACAACCACCGGCGCTATCACGAGAGCCTGAAAAATCTCACTCCGGCTGACGTCTACTTAGGGTCAGGACCCATTGATTTCCGCGTGGCTGCGTGATTCACGGTTCGAAAATCGAGCGGTGACCATGTCTGATCTTTTTTGGCTGACGGATGCGCAG
>NZ_JBQFLX010000079.1:0-686 GCF_056531525.1 Ruegeria sp. N11 | reverse complement strand
TGCGTAGCTTTTGCCCATGACCAAACCTGCCTCTTTCAAGTACTTCAAAACCAGTCCCGAGATCATCCGCCTTGCAGTGATGCTGTACATCCGTTTCCCTCTTTCACTTCGGAATGTTGAAGATCTGCTGCACGAACGCGGGGTCGACGTGAGCCACGAAACTATCCGATATTGGTGGAACAGGTTCGGTCCGATGTTTGCCTCTGAGATCCGAAGAAAGCGTGTTCAGCAATCGAGAGCATTCTCCAAATGGAAGTGGCACGTGGACGAGGTTTTCGTGAAGGTAAATGGCAAGCGGCATTATCTTTGGCGGGCTGTTGATCACGAAGGCGAGGTGCTGGAAGCCGTTGTCACCAAACGCCGAAACAAAGCTGCAGCACTGAAATTCCTCAAAAAGTTAATGAAGCGACACGGCAAAGCGGAAACCGTCGTCACGGATCGCTTTGCCTCATACAGAGCCGCGCTCAGAGAACTGGGTGCACTCGAAAAACAAAGGACGGGAAGGTGGCTCAACAACCGCGTCGAGAACTCGCACCTGCCTTTCCGACGACGCGAACGCGCGATGCAACGTTTCAGGCGCATGCGATGTCTACAGAAATTCGCTTCCGTCTATTCCTCCGTATACAACCACTTCAACCAGGAAAGATCGCTAACCAGCCGAGACACCTTCAAGCTGACCCGCGCCG
>NZ_JBQFLX010000078.1:0-905 GCF_056531525.1 Ruegeria sp. N11 | reverse complement strand
ACTTGGGGAAGAAAGGCTCAAGACGCGCCATCTGCGCATCCGTCAGCCAAAAAAGATCAGACATGGTCACCGCTCGATTTTCGAACCGTGAATCACGCAGCCACGCGGAAATCAATGGGTCCCGAGCCTAACATAACGAAGGAAACTAGCATAGTTCAGCCGAAATAGATGACTTGACCAAAGTACACTCCAATAGCATTTCCTAATAATTTACCATTATGATTCTATGAAGAATTTTGGGATTACTACCAACGTTAGGATCCAAAATTGATCTGCACGACAACGACACCTTTTGCGTTCCAGGATATAGCTTTGACGCTTGCCAAGACTGCTTCTCAAGTCGAAAATGCTTGGAATATACTGCAACCGTATTTCGGAACCCAATTGACGTTTGGTTTCGGTAGAATTGTACCTGCCCCAAACTTCTTCGATGTCGTCGCGATGGGTGTTCTGATTGAGCTAACTGCCAAACCTTGTGACGTGAACGATCTGCTCATCAACTCCCTTTGTGTAGCCGAAGAGGTTGCGATTTACATGGATTCCGAAGAGGCATTGGCAATACTGGGAAAGGCTCAGAGAGCTGAGGTAATCGAGTACCTAATTGCGGTGTTTTCTTCTCAAACTATTGAGGAGCAATGCCAACTAGTTTTCCAGTGCAAAGTTGGTGTTGTTGCAGTTGTCACTGGAATCATGGAGAAAGTTCACGGAACTCTGATTGACAGCCGGATCAACGAGCCTTTTGGTCGCAAAGAGAGATTTGGTGCCTTGGATCGAATTTCTTTAACCCGTTGTTGTAATTTAAAATTATTCAATACCTAGGGTCAGGACTCATAACCAATAAATGACGGTTGCGGCGAGGGCGATGGCGGAGAGGAAGACCTTCGGGCATCTGTCGTATCTGGTCG
>NZ_JBQFLX010000077.1:0-931 GCF_056531525.1 Ruegeria sp. N11 | reverse complement strand
CAGCCGCCAATCCCATCATCATCTCGGCGAAGGTGCCCTTGTCGCTCCACCGCTTCCAACGATTGTAGAGCGTCTTGTGCGGCCCGTATGCTGCTGGGGCGTCGCGCCACCTTAGGCCATTGCGATTGATGAAGATAATACCGCTCAACACGCGCCGATCATCAACGCGTTGTTTGCCGTGGGACTTGGGGAAAAAGGGCTCAAGACGTGCCATTTGCGCGTCCGTTAGCCAAAAAAGATCAGACATGTTCACCACTCGTTTTCCGAACCGTGAATCACGCGGCCAAGCGGAAATCAATGGGTCCCGAGCCTAGTAGCAAGTGATCTCAAAATACTTTGGCTCGAACGCGAAATCCAAACAAACCTTGCTGGTCGTTGCTGCAGGCTTTTTCACGTGTACTCACCGCAAGTATAGTGGGGTTGTGACAAGAGGAAATTGTCGCCTTTCTCCAACTCAACAACAAAAAAATCTTGGAATAATCGCTCATCATTGTGGCAAGAAATTCGTGAAGAAGTCGCAAGACGAAGGGCGCTGGTTCAATGGCTTTCAGATCAACGGCAAGCGCCAGAACAAAGGCTTAAGCCCTTATCAAATTATGTCCGTGCACGATGCGCGAAAGCAGTGATTTAAGTGGGTTGCCTTCGCAAAGTGCCGGGAAGATTTTTTGATGATCGGGAGCGCCAATGGATCAAAAATGGACCAGACGGAACGACAAACATTCTAAGAAATGGACGAAATGTTGTTGAGGTGTCCAAGGAGTAGCCGCGCCGAGACGACTAGGGTCAGGACTCATAGCCAATAGATAACGAGTGCTTCAAGGGCGATTGCTGACAGGAAGCCCTTCGGGCACCTGTCGTAGCGGGTTGCCACACGCCGCCAATCCTTCAACCTGCCGAACATGATCTCGATCCGGTTGCGCCGTTTGTAACG
>NZ_JBQFLX010000076.1:0-970 GCF_056531525.1 Ruegeria sp. N11 | reverse complement strand
CAAGACGTATTACTACTGGCGCAAGAAGTTTGGCGGCATGGGGCGGCCGCAGTTGTCAGAGATGCGAGCGCTTCAGAAAGAGAATGAGCGGCTTAAGAAGATCGTGGCTGATCTTCAGCTCGACAAGCTGATCCTGAAGGAGAGCCTGGATCATTTAAAGCCCAAGGCCTGACGGTTGATGGGTTGCGTCAGGCCGTGATCCACACCCGCCAAAAGCTGGATACATCGGAACGTCGAACCTGCGCTGTGTTGGGTGTGGCGCGGTCCAGTCATCGCTATCGGTCCAAGGCTACTAGTGATGATGCGCTGCGCCTGGCGATGATCCGGCTGGCCAAGCAATACGGACGATATGGTTATCGGAAAGTGACAGCGCTTTTGCGGATAGAGGGCTGGCAGGTCAATCACAAGAAGATCGAACGATTATGGGGCGAAGAAGGCTTGCAGCTGCCACATCGGCATAAGAAACGAAGGCGGCTCTATCACAAGGGCAGCTCTGTCATCCGGCTCAGGCCCACGCATCCCAACCATGTCTGGGCGATTGATTTTGTCCATGACAAGCTGAGCAGTGGGCGGAGCTACAAGATGCTGACTGTGCTTGATGAGTACACCCGTGAGGCGCTCTGCGTGGCAGTGCGACCCAGAATGAATGCAGCTGACGTTCTGGACGTTCTGCACCGGCTGCTGATGAAACACGGTAAGCCCGAGTTTATTCGTTCAGACAACGGCCCGGAGTTCATCGCTGCACCGCTTCAGGAGTGGCTCCGACGGGTCGGTATCCAACCGATCCAGATCTACCCAGGGTCACCGTGGGAAAATGGCTACAACGAACGCTTCAACGGAACACTCCGTCGCGAAGTCCTCAACGCCGAATGGTTCCACACAACCAAACAAGCTCAGGTCGCCATCAATGTCTGGCTCAGACAATACAACCAGATCCGGCCACATCATGCTCTGAACATGCGCCCACCTG
>NZ_JBQFLX010000075.1:0-1156 GCF_056531525.1 Ruegeria sp. N11 | reverse complement strand
CGCTGGTTCGACTTCGATTACCTTTGCCGACAGCGCGGTCAAACCATTGGAAATAGGCCGAGAGCTAGGTGTGGGATATGTCCTTTCAGGTAGCATGCAGAGCGTTGGCGCGAATATTTCAATCAACTCAACACTCATAGAGACGGCATCGGGGCACGCTCTGTGGTCGGAGCAATATGATGTTGGGATCGAAGAACTGTTTGCTGCTCAGGCCGACCTTGTTCGGGAAATCGCATCCACGCTGAAAATAGTAGTTGAGGAAGAAGAAATCGCGTCGCTGAAGAAACGGCCGACCGATGATCTAGAAGCTTATGAGCTGTTTCTGAGGGCTGTCGCCAAAAGCAAACTGTTGAATACTGCAAGTCGGCAAGAGGCAATAGAACTTCTGGAGCAAGCCATTGTTCTCGATCCAGACTACCTTTCTACCCATATTGAATTGAGCGGTCGCTACCTTAGCCTCTGGCGCTTTGGTGGGTCGGACGATCCAGAAACCGCGCTGAACAAAGCCCGTAGGCACGCACAGCGTGCGTTAGAACTGGATCAATCGGACTATCGCGTTCAACACCGCTTGGGCCAGCTATATTTGTTTGCTGACCACGATCATCAACTTGCATACCAGGCATTTCAGCGGGCAATACGGGAGAACTCCAATGATCCTGAGGTTCTATATGGTATGGGCTTTCTACGGTCGCTTATGGGTGAGCCAGCCGAAGCGATTGAGTGGAACAACAAGGCAAAAAAGGTCAATCCGCGTTATCCCGGCTGGTACAATTTTAACGCGGCCCTTTCTCATTTCCTCATCAGAGATTACGAACAGGCAATTCTGCTGGCAAAAACCGGTATCTCAACTTATCCAAAGTCGCTTCCTCCGCGCCGTATCTTGGTCGCAACCCTTGCTGAAATGGGACGTCTGGAAGATGCACAGGTTGAAGCAAAGAAATTACTCGAAATCCGGCCGGACTTCCGTGTTTCTACACACAGAAACACACCCTTTATGCGTACTGAGGACCAGGACCGGTATTTTGGTGCGATGGTTGCTGGTGGATTGCCCGAATAGAAAGATTTTCATATCCCCGAATACTGGCTGTATGCGCGGTTTCCACTTTTGGTAGCATCGTTGCATGAACGGACCAATCCGCTCCTCGGGATCAACAAA
>NZ_JBQFLX010000074.1:0-1210 GCF_056531525.1 Ruegeria sp. N11 | reverse complement strand
ATGGCAAAGGAAAAGTTTGAGCGTACAAAACCGCACGTCAACATCGGCACGATTGGGCACGTTGACCACGGCAAGACGACGCTGACGGCGGCAATCACCAAGTATTTCGGTGACTTCAAAGCGTATGACCAGATTGACGGTGCGCCGGAAGAGAAAGCGCGCGGCATCACCATCTCGACCGCCCACGTGGAATACGAGACCGATGCGCGTCACTATGCGCACGTTGACTGCCCCGGCCACGCCGACTACGTCAAGAACATGATCACCGGTGCTGCCCAGATGGACGGCGCGATCCTGGTTGTGAACGCAGCTGACGGCCCGATGCCGCAGACCCGCGAGCACATCCTGCTGGGCCGCCAGGTTGGCATCCCGAAGATGGTCGTGTTCATGAACAAGGTTGACCAGGTCGACGACGAAGAGCTGCTGGAACTGGTTGAGATGGAAGTTCGCGAACTGCTGTCCAGCTACGACTACCCCGGCGACGACATTCCGATCATCGCAGGTTCGGCTCTGGCGGCGATGGAAGGCAACAACCCGGAAATCGGCGAAGCGAAGATCCGCGAACTGATGGCGGCTGTTGACGACTACATCGACACCCCCGAGCGCGCTGTTGACCAGCCGTTCCTGATGCCGATCGAAGACGTGTTCTCGATCTCGGGCCGTGGTACCGTTGTGACCGGTCGTGTTGAGCGTGGCGTGATCAACGTTGGCGACGAGATCGAAATCGTTGGTATCCGCGACACCGCGAAAACCACCTGCACCGGTGTGGAAATGTTCCGCAAGCTGCTGGACCGTGGTGAAGCCGGCGACAACATCGGCGCCCTGCTGCGCGGTGTTGACCGTGACGGTGTTGAGCGTGGCCAGGTTCTGTGTAAGCCGGGTTCGGTGACACCGCACACCAAGTTCGAAGCCGAAGCCTACATCCTGACCAAGGAAGAAGGCGGTCGTCACACCCCGTTCTTCGCGAACTACCGTCCGCAGTTCTACTTCCGTACGACTGACGTGACCGGCACCGTGACCCTGGCCGAAGGCACCGAGATGGTCATGCCCGGCGACAACGTGTCGTTCGGCGTTGAGCTGATCGCGCCCATCGCGATGGAGAACGGTCTGCGTTTCGCCATCCGCGAAGGCGGCCGCACCGTCGGCGCCGGCGTTGTGTCGAAGATCATCGAGTAATTCGCATCTGCAAAAAGCTACGGAAAGGGCGTCC
>NZ_JBQFLX010000073.1:0-1231 GCF_056531525.1 Ruegeria sp. N11 | reverse complement strand
TGGACGTGTCGCGGTTTGATGCCGCTCCTTTGATAGCATTTATTGCAGCAAAGGAGATGAACTATGGGAACGAAACGAACGGACGAGTTTCGCGCTGATGCAGTGCGGATCGCACTGACCAGCGGATTGACACGCAAACAGGTGGCATCTGATTTGGGCGTTGGCCTATCGACTTTGAATAAGTGGATTTTGACGCATCGCGACACGGATGTTGTGTCCGATAAGGATCTTGACCTTGCCCGTGAGAACGAACGGCTTCGACGGGAGAACCGCATTCTCAAGGAGGAGAGGGAGATCTTAAAAAAGGCAACGCAGTTCTTCGCGAGCCAAAAGCCATGAGGTTCAGGTTCATCGAAGAACATCGTGACATTTTTTGCGCCAATCGGATGTGTGCCGTTTTGGATGTCAGTTCTCGCGGCCTGCGGGCCTATCGCAGCCGACCTGCCAGCCAAAGGCAGAGAAGCGATATGGTTGTTCTGGCCCATATCAAGGAACAATCCCGGCTCAGCCTGGGCAGCTATGGGCGGCCGAGAATGACGGAAGAGTTGAAAGAACTGGGCCTGAATGTTGGGCACCGCCGTGTCGGTCGGCTGATGCGAGAGAATGGCATCCGCGTCGAACGATCCAAGAGATACAAGGTGACGACCGACAGCAACCACGCTTTCAATATTGCGCCCAACCTGTTGAACCGGGACTTCCGCGCAGATCGCCCCAACCAGAAATGGGTCGGTGACATCAGCTATGTCTGGACCCGCGAAGGCTGGCTCTACCTCGCCGTGATCCTTGACCTACATTCCCGCCGGGTGATCGGCTGGGCGGTCAGCGACAGGATGAAGCGTGATCTGGCAATCCGGGCATTGAAGATGGCCGTGGCACTGCGGCAACCGCCCAAAGGATGCATTCATCACACGGATCGCGGCAGCCAATACTGTTCTCACGATTATCAGAAGCTCCTGCGACAGCATGGGTTCCAGGTATCGATGAGCGGCAAGGGCAATTGTTACGACAACTCCGCCGTCGAGACGTTCTTCAAAACAATCAAAGCCGAGTTAATCTGGCGCAGGTCATGGCCAACACGCCGAGACGTTGAAATGGCCATCTTCCAGTACATCAACGGCTTCTACAATCCGCGCCGACGGCACTCAGCATTGGGTTGGAAAAGTCCGGTCGCATTCGAACGGAAAGTGGCCTAAACGAGCACTTGGGGCGGCACAAAAATGGGACAGGTCCA
>NZ_JBQFLX010000072.1:0-1241 GCF_056531525.1 Ruegeria sp. N11 | reverse complement strand
CAGAGGTCTGCGACCTCGGCCTTGACCTTGGCTTCGACCGCGCCGTTGCCGTCTTCGCCATTGGCGGCCAGACCGTCGACGACCTCGATGATCCAGTCCGCGATCTGGCGGAATTCAACCTCGCCAAAGCCGCGGGTGGTGCCGGCGGGCGAACCCAGGCGGATGCCCGACGTGATGGTCGGCTTTTCCGGGTCAAATGGCACGCCGTTCTTGTTGCAGGTGATATGCGCGCGGCCCAGGGCCTTTTCGGTCGCGTTGCCCTTGACGCCTTTGGGGCGCAGGTCGACCAGCACCACATGGGTGTCGGTGCCATGGGTCACCGTGTCCAGACCGCCTTTGATCAGCTGATCCGACAGCGCCTGCGAATTGACGACGACCTGCTTGATGTAGTCCTTGAAGGCCGGTTGCAGCGCCTCGCCGAAGGCCACGGCCTTGGCCGCGATCACGTGCATCAGCGGGCCGCCCTGAATGCCGGGGAAGATGGCCGAGTTCACTTTCTTTGCGATATCTTCATCATTGGTCAGGATCATGCCGCCACGCGGACCGCGCAGGGTCTTGTGCGTGGTGGTGGTTGCCACATGCGCATGCGGGAAGGGGCTGGGGTGTTCACCTGCCGCCACCAGACCGGCGAAATGCGCCATGTCGACATGCAGATAGGCGCCGACCATGTCGGCGATCTCGCGCATGCGGGCAAAGTCGATCTGGCGCGGGATGGCCGAGCCGCCGGCGATGATCAGCTTGGGCTGATGCTCTTTCGCCAGCGCCTCGACCTGATCGTAGTCCAGCATGTTGTCTTCCTTGCGGACGCCGTACTGCACCGCGTTGAACCACTTGCCCGACTGGTTCGGGCGCGCGCCATGGGTCAGGTGACCACCGGCATCCAGGCTCATGCCCAGAATGGTGTCACCGGGTTTGATCAGCGCCTGGAACACGCCCTGGTTGGCCTGAGAGCCCGAGTTCGGCTGCACGTTGGCGAAACCGCAGCCAAACAGTTGCTTGGCGCGGTCGATGGCCAGATTCTCGGCAATGTCCACGAACTGGCAGCCGCCATAATAGCGCCGCCCGGGATAGCCTTCGGCGTATTTGTTGGTCATCACCGAGCCCTGCGCCTCCATCACTGCGGCGCTGACGATGTTCTCGGACGCAATCAGCTCGATCTCGTCGCGCTGGCGCCCCAACTCGGACCGGATCGAGCCGAAAAGCTCAGGATCACGATCCGAAAGAGACTGGGTGAAAAAACC
>NZ_JBQFLX010000071.1:0-1516 GCF_056531525.1 Ruegeria sp. N11 | reverse complement strand
CGTTGAAGAACTCTTCCTTTTGGTTCGTTTTCTCTTCGAGGAATTTGAGCGGCTGCGTGCCTCTCACGCAGGATTTTCGGCTGTCGGTTGCTGGATGAGCTTTGCGAGCTTTCTAAGGTTCTGGGCGGTGGCGGCGAGGTGGAACTCGTCCCGAGCGCCGCATGGGTCACGTAATCGGAGGCGCCCGAGACCGAGGATGCGCTTGAGGTGGGCAAATAGCATCTCGACCTTCTTTCTGAGCTTGCACGAGATTGCATATTGGTTGGTTTGGGAGATGGCACGAGCCACTTTGCGGGATGGTTCATGGATGGAGTGCGTCGCCTTGCGCTGTGGCTCTTTCGGACAGCATCGGCTTTTAAGCGTGCAGGCGTCGCAGTCGGGTTTGCGGGCGCGGTAACGAAGGATGCCATCCTTGTCTGGTCTGGGCTCCCTCGGCTTTTTGAAAGCCCGGCGATACTGTTTGAGTTCCTTGCCAGCAGGGCAGATATAGGCATCGCTTTCAGCGTCAAACGTGAAGTCGGCGCGCTCGAAGGTCCCATCGTTGCGGCCAGACTTGTCGATGACAGGAATATGTGGGGCGATGCCGTGATCAACGAGCCAACTCAGCATCGGTCCAGAGCCATAGGCTGTGTCTGCGATCAGTCTCTCAGGGTTCAGATCGTGGCGTTCGCGCACCCGGTCGACCATGGTTCGGGTCGCGCCGACCTCAGCCTGGCGGATCGACCGGGTTGCCTCCACGTCCAGGATCACTCCGTTGTCCGTGTCGATCAGATAGTTGGCTGAATAGCAAAATAGGCGGGTCCACCCCGAGCGCCAGCCCATTGAGAGGCTGGATCGGAATGCGAGGTGAACTTCGGCTTCACCGGGCTTGCTGCACCAAAGGCGGCGTCATCCAATGTCTCCAGGTATTCCCTGACAGCACGAGGTGCATCTTCTGAGACGATCTGCTCTGGTGCCCAATCCCGCTGCGGTGAGGAGTTCTGCCGATTGGCGTCGGCTTGAATCAGACTGGCATCCGCAGCGAAACGCTGGCCGCTTGCCAAGCCTTCCTCGATACAGCACGTCACATCCGACTCGAACAAATGCCGCAAAAGATCGCTATCACGGAACCGTCCGTGCCGGTTCTTCGAAAAGGTCGAATGGTCGGGCACCGGATCGGTCAGGTCCAGACGACAGAACCAGCGGTACGCAAGGTTGAGATGCACCTCATCGCAGAGCCGTTGCTCAGATCGAATGCCCATCACGTAACCTATCAGCAGCATCCGGATCATCAGTTCCGGATCAACTGACGGTCGGCCAGTCGAACTGTAGAACGGAGCAAGGTGCCGACGGATATCAGACAGTTCGACGAACCGGCCTATATCTCGAAGAATATGGTATTGCGGGACATGATCCTCAAGCGAGAACTCGTAGAACAGTGACCCTTGTGCTTGCTGCCTTGGCCCCATCATCGCTCATTCTCCCGTTCAGTACGGAAATTGAATCAGCGACTTGTGCGTCAATCAAAGAAGAGTTT
>NZ_JBQFLX010000070.1:0-1908 GCF_056531525.1 Ruegeria sp. N11 | reverse complement strand
GTCGGACCAATCCTGAGAGCGGCCCCAATGACCGCTCGCAACCACAAACCGGTCTAATCGCTAATGCCGTCGGATGACGGCTTTGAGCCCAAAGCAGACGCTAGTAAAAAACGCGACAAGACACAGCCGTAGTCCAATTGCCCGCGCTGTTCTAATCTGGGATGATAGACAACGCGGACTAAAGTCTGGTCATGGGACTGTCCAGACTATCTGGATTGTGCTTTTTAGGCACGGGTAGCTAACCAGGTTGGTATACGCACTATTTCGCGACACTCTTGTCCAGATTCGTGACCAACTACTCGCACAACGCAACCCAACCCTCTGAGGCGGGCCTGCGAGTTTGAATACTCAAGCAAACATCAAGGGTGCGAGAATAATTTCTTTGCGGGCGTAAAAATTATTGAAATGTTGTATTTTGAATTCAACTATTCGAGTGCGCGGCAAGTCTGTATTACCTCTGTTGCACGCGCATTCACCAGATTTGTCTGGTTGCCTCCTGGAGACGCATGTGAGTGGCGTCGCCGGGAGGCCATTTGTTCGTTGAGCGGGTCTTGTCAAAAAAACTCGCATTGAGGCCGACAAAGTAGACTTGAAATCCCTGCAAGCAATCGTCAGCTTCGCCCGCATTGCGTTCGAGCATGTCGCGCAGATCGTCCGATCAGAGCCCAATGCAGATCTTAAACACGCGCAGGAATTCTGAGGAACGCATGTGTCGGATATCTGCTTTCGTGAATCGTAATTCGTCTGGTATTGAAACTTCTGTGCAGTTTGCACACGCGAACCGATTACTCGGTTCCCGAGCCTTAGGGAGGAAAAAATGCACGCAATCAAAAATCATCTAATAGTCGTCTTCGCCAGCCTTTTATTTGTCTCAGTTTTTGCGACGACAGCATCCGCCAAATTCACGGCTGATGATGCTGCAAAGCTCGATGCGGAAGCAGAGGCAACTTTAGCTCAGTTCAAAGCTGATACGAAAGGCGCTGAAGAAGTGCTGGCAAATGCAAAAGGCGTTTTGGTTTGCCCGAGCATCACCAAAGCTGGCCTTGGCTTTGGCGCTGAGGGAGGTCGATGCGTGCTCGTTTCCGGGGCCAATGAAAAGCTCTATTACAACACGTTCGGCGTTAAAGGCGGGTTCATTGCTGGAATACAGTCTCATTCTATGATTTTGGCGCTGAATACAAACGAAGCGTTGGCAAAGTTCACCAGCAATGACCGTGAGTGGGAATTGGGTGTAGATGCTTCGGTGGCTGTGGCCAAGGTCGGAGCTGGAGGCGACTTGGATACCACTAACCTCAAAAGCGATATCGTATCCTTTATATTTGGCCAAAAGGGTTTGATGGCTGATGTGAGCTGGAAAGGATCGCGTTTCAAAAAACTCGAAATCGAATAGTTGCTCTGTTTTCCAGAGAAAGAAGTTTCGCGGAACTCCAATTTGAAGTGAGTTCCGCGAAAACCCATCGGGGACGCCCATGCATGAACTAGGGTCATTGTTTTCGTCTTTTCCTAAAGAAAGCAGGGACCATTTCAGAACCAACTCTGATGGCTGCGACGGGCCTTATTCATTGCGAAGCCTTCAAATAGCCCTTCTTAGCCAATCTAACGTTTTTTGGGCTGTGAGGGGCCATGTCTCGTTGAACTGTAGGTAGTGGCACGCACCCTCAACGACTAGAAAATCAGCGGTCTCATAACGGGAAGCCATGCTTCTGGCAGTGCTTGTTGAAACGGCTTTATCTTCAGTTCCCGAAACAAAAAGCAAAGGACAGGTTACCTTTGCAGGGTCTTGTCAGAAGAACTTTGCTTGAGCGGGGCAGGGCGGTTGCGTAGCTTTTGCCCATGACCAAACCTGCCTCTTTCAAGTACTTCAAAACCAGTCCCGAGATCATCCGCCTTGCAGTGATGCTGTACATC
>NZ_JBQFLX010000069.1:0-1931 GCF_056531525.1 Ruegeria sp. N11 | reverse complement strand
TCTGGAGTATACCAGATTGGCGAAGTGTAAGCGCGCTCCTGTGTTGAGGTAGGCACATCTGCGGGCAGTTCGTCCCCGAACCGAACGGCATCGTAAACTGTCCACCTGGGCGTTGGAATTTCCAGAATACGAACGTAGTAGAATGCCCGCAATGACGGATCGAAGTCGGGATCCTTCCAAACCGTCAATAGCTCCGGAGAACCGATTGAGTTGGTGAACGTACCCGTTGCGACATCCACGGTGTTACCCACTGCCTGTAGATTGCCATCGGCATCCGGTTGCCTGTCTCCCGACCATGCCACGTCATACACCTGCTCTTCCGTGTCGCCGTTGGCATCTACCCAACCCTTCACAACTTGAACACGGTCGAGATTGCCGGAATACGGGTCCTTGAGAGCCGCAATAAGGAATGTCGGTGCATCTGCGCCCTCGGGCACTTCCGAGAGGTCGCCGCCCATGGGAACGCCCTTTTCGTATCCTATTTCGGCGGGCAGACGTGATCGCGCGTCCTCCTCTGTGAAGTCCCAGCCACCAAAGAAACGAACCGTTATGCGGCTGCCGGTTGTTCCATAAACTTCTTTGCGCTCCATGGCGTCGAATATGGCTTCGCGTGTGTTGTCTTCGGCCCAAACCGCTGCGTAGCCAGAGGCTGCCATTTCCCAGCCGAGGATCCTCAACGCGTCAAATTCGCCAACGACATGCTGCCATCGACCGGGCTCCGGCTCGACGCCGGAGTGCTTGCCAAAGAAGTTGTCCTCTTCCGCCGTCGCCAACGCGGTATGGCTGTCGGTCGAACCCACGACACCGAATTTGTACGGATTGGTACCAAGTTGCGCTTCCAGCTTGAGACCGTTCTTCAGAGCTTCGCGGGCATATTCGTACTGAAGCATCCAATCTTCTTTTGGCGTCGGGCCAAGGTTGGATTTATCCCAGGTTTCATAGTCCGCAAATTCATCGTTCGGGCTCAGGAACGGATGGGTTTCCCCATCACCCTTGATCTGGGTGATCTCGTACATCGGTTCCCATTTCGCGCGCCGTTCAGCGTAGTCCGCCGTCAATGGCTCACCCGTTTCCGGATTGGTCTCGACTGGAAACATAAGGCCGTTGGAAACGTTGCCGTTGTGGGCAAGGGCCAGAACACGACCGCCGGTTTCCATTTCATATGTTTCCATCCAGTCCCACAGCTTTTCCGGATTAAAGGTTTCTGCGGTCGTGAAGGGCAGCATTTGCCGTGCGCGAATGGCATCATCACGGTAAATCACGTTGCGATGGAGGTTGTTGCCGGCTTCGGTGGATGTCCATTCGTATCCGATGAACGCAGTAAACGTACCGGGGTCGTCGTGATGATCGGCGGTTTGCGTGAACTCGTCCCAAACGGACTGCACGAACCTGCGATCCGACACAGCCTCGGGAAGGGCTTCCCCGGTAATCCCGGCAAATGTCTCAATGACCTCCATAGTCGCACCGAGAGCAACGTCTCCACCTGCATTAAGTCGTTCGCTCCAATCTCGAAGCGTTGGATCACGCATCAGCGTTGAGTTTCCCGCAATGATTTCATTCATTGCCCCCATGGCATCCGAATGGTCGGAAACAACAAGCCAGTCGAGCGGACGCGACAGTTGTACGCGGAGGCCGTGTGATGTCGTGACCTCCTCACCCCGTGCAAATCGATAAGCGTCATCCGGGCTCAGGATGACCCCAAATCCGCGCGCATCCAGCGAATTGGACGTGTGCAGGTGGGTATCGCCCCACAGCGGACGAGTCGGAAAATCGCGCCCGGCATAGGGCGAGAAATCTGCGGGCGCGGGTTCGCGCATATCGTCAACCGATATGGTCATCTCCCCGACCTGCCCACCTTGTGCGGCCTCCTGAGCATTGGAAGAGGTCGCACAGAATGCGACAGAAACAATTGCTGTCGATGTCAGAAAAAA
>NZ_JBQFLX010000068.1:0-2087 GCF_056531525.1 Ruegeria sp. N11 | reverse complement strand
GAGATCATGTTCGGCAGGTTGAAGGATTGGCGGCGTGTGGCAACCCGCTACGACAGGTGCCCGAAGGTCTTCCTGTCAGCAATCGCCCTTGAAGCACTCGTTATCTATTGGCTATGAGTCCTGACCCTATCAGAGAATGGCGACAACAGCTATTCCGAAGGCAGCAAAGACTCCCAGCATGACTGCAAGCGCACCTGCACCTAGCCCGGGCCCGACATAGGTGCTAGCAGGCATGTCGAGTGATCAAAAGGCCGAATCCAGGTTGGGCATTGCATCAATCGTTGCATTCCCAAATGTCGGCGTTGAAGTAGTCTGGCTCGAACCACTTAATCTCGGATACTGTCAGGTTGCGGTTGTCTATGTCCGGGTTCAGATTGAAGATTTCAAGCGCGACAGCTCCATTCGCATCAATTTCTAGCAAACGTCCTTGCTGGGGGCTGGAAAAAAGGAGGTTTCCGCTGTCGATCCACTGATGCTTGCCACGGATGCGCGAGTAAAAATCGTAGTCCCGGCCATCGAGTGTTACTTTGGTCTGGAACGTATCGGGGTCGACCGAGACGATCTCGCTGTAATCGCGGCTCATGCGGTTGTTGTAGATGCTGATGCGACCATCGGGCATCCAGTCCGGGTCATGCTGTCTTTGCACGGCTCCCACGCGCCACCATTTGACGATGAGGTCATCGGGATCGACAACGAATATAAGGTTGCCCGCGCGCGCGCTAACTAGCAGGTCGCCCGCATCGAACTGGTCAAAGCGGTTAGCCAGCGCGGGCGGAAGGGGGTCGACATCATTGTAGTGGAGTGCATCGCTCATCCAAGATCCCTTCGTGTTCTTGGGGTTCTTGCCCAGGTCATTGTCATGGAGCCTGCGTAATTCTAGTATGTCGATCGTTGGATTGGCCGCGATCACATCGTCGGTCGAAAAGGTTCTCAAAACGGTGCCGTCCACCACCGAGACGAGCGCAAAATCGAGAGAGTCGTTAAAGGTCCAGACAGCGCTTTGGTCTTCAAGCGTTGTTACGGAGTGATGATACACACCCGGAATTGTCCAGATTCGCTCCCCGCAGGCGTCAAACTTTTGCAAGGAAACACCACCGTCGAAGGCGAAGATGAACGAGCCGTCGGGGAAGATCTCCAAGCCATGGGCGAACTTATTGGAGTTCGGGCTGGGTGTCTTGTCTCCGACGGGGATTTCGTCTACCGGGATTATGGTTGCGATCTCAAGCTCAGGCGAGATCACAACGACCGCATTCTCGATCGAGTTCCCGGTCGCGAATGAGCCAAAAAGCACGCGCCAGCCCAAAGTGATCGCGTCTGTGGCCTTGTAGACCAGCCCTGGAAGGGGATCTGTCCGCGAGGGGAATTTCGCATAGTCTATTAGGTCCACGGGCATGCGCGGAGCGCCAAACGTGTTGTCGTAGATTTGACCCGTAACGATGCTGGCGCCTTCCTCGAACACATCCTTCACAAGTGAGGGGAATGTTGCGATGGCAAGGGCGATCTCACCGGCCCTGCCCAAACGTTCACCGCCAGAAAGCTGGTATCTGACGGACCAGCCGAACAAAACTGTTGCCACTGTTGACAGGAGAAGCAATAGCAAGACCAACCAAACTGGAACTCGTTTGTCCATACCTGTAAAGTGCCCAATCTCGCAAAGCCAATCCTGAAAACGGACCCTGTTTGCGCGCCCGACAACAGCGTTTCTGACTTATTCGGAATTCGAAAACAACTCTTATCAAAGTATTGATGATAGTGCGAGAGTGTCTTTGCGCACGCCAGCAAAAGACCGAATCGCTACTTCCTACGCTGCTACAATGAGCCGTTTGAGGATGCCGATCGAACCGGAAATAACCGACCCGTCGACCACTCTTCAAAAGTGAAACGAGTTACCCCTCAAAGGGCCTCGAAAAATGAGCATCGTTCGGTGGGAAACCAAATGAACAACGCGGATTTTAGGGTCAGGACTCATAACCAATAAATGACGGTTGCGGCGAGAGCGATGGCGGAGAGGAAGACCTTCGGGCATCTGTCGTATCTGGTCGCCACACGCCTCCAATCCTTGAGCCTGCCGAACATGATCTCGATGC
>NZ_JBQFLX010000067.1:0-2139 GCF_056531525.1 Ruegeria sp. N11 | reverse complement strand
AAACTCGTCCGTTCGTTTCGTTCCCATAGTTCATCTCCTTTGCTGCAATAAATGCTATCAAAGGAGCGGCATCAAACCGCGACACGTCCATCATTTATTGGTTATGAGTCCTGACCCTAGCGAACGCCCTCCTGACAGATGAGCGAGTGTGGCCGATCCAAAAAGCTAGAGTACCACACAAGCTATACTAGAGCGGCCATACACCAATCTAACCTTTACGGTTGGTCGATCCCGTAGGTGACATAGGAGTAGCCAGCATTAACAAGCTGAACCGCATTTCGCTCCGAGAGTGCGGACAGCGCCATCCGTTCGAGAACTGTCTGCCCAAGTTCTTTCTCACCGGCACCAAAAGAGACAACAGCTAAAGCATTATAGATCAAATACCGATACTTGCCTTCTGTCTCGCCAGTTTCCGCAATCTTCCGCACACGTTGCAACGCCCACGAATGATGTTTCTTAGGTTGCTCTTTAACGGAGGCACGTCTCGCAAACTGACCTGCAATATACGCATAGTCATGTGGATGCAGAGTTTCTTCAGCGTGGTCCATAAGATCGGTCAGAACGTGGACCGGAAAACCTTGCGTATCCAAATACAACCACGCTGTGACAGGATCATCGATGCCCGATAGCATGCGTTTTGCCCTATCGATATCGCCAACAGATGCGCCGACGGATGCAATGCCTAAGCGCGCTTCGAGCGCGAGACCAGAACTTTGCCACGCCATAGGACCACTGACTAGACCGCTAGCAATGACATCCGACGGATCATCTGGGAAGAGGCTTTCCGCGATGGAAAGGCGGTGGACCACTTCGTCTACGGACGCTCCTGCAAAATACAAAGCCCGTGCCGCATCTATATGGGCAAAAACTTCAAAAGGGGTGTCTGTCTTGTCGGCAAGAGTTACCATTCTTTTGGAGAGGCGGTGTGCCAAATCCGTATAGCCAAGCGCAGCACTACGCAGCGCAACACGCTCCATAAGGTCAAAGTCCGGCCATGGTTTGCGTTCCGCGTGGTGATCAAAAGCCGCTTCTAGGTAGAACCGTGCCTTTTCATCATCGTTCTCGGCCTCGGCTGCGGTCAGAAGCAGATTTGGATACGACAAGCTTGATGATGGAACCAACTCCAGTACAGTTTCCGCGCCAGCAACCTCAAATACACGGCGCGAGTAATTTGGTGAACGGACGCGACCTTCCGCAATACGCAGGACCTCAATGACACCTTCTCGATCTTCGAGGCGTGCTCTCAATTCAGCGGCGTATGCAACCTGCCAAGCCCGGGCTTTTGGGGAGCCCGTCTCAAACCAATAAACGATGAGCGATGCCATGGCGGCTGCAATGTGCGCGTCTTTCTGAGGAACGGGAATATCGGGACGGATTGGGCGAGTACCGTATGGATCATCTCCCAATAATATTAGGCCCGCTAACCAGAGATCACTTGCGTGCGCTTGAGGCAGTCGCGCAAGTGCAGCATCGAGATCGTGCCCACCTTGTATGGCATTCACAAGCCGATGCACTGCAACAGATTTTGATGCGATTTCAGTTGCAGCCTGCGACGTTTTTCCTCGTTCAAGGGCAATCTTCATGAACAAGTTCTCAGCCTCATCTATGCGCCCAACCGCCGCGAGCTGGCTAAGCGGTCGCGTGTCGATTGGTTCGGGGTAATTCTCATTAAGCAGCTGAACACCGGTATCCAGCAAACAATTGGCTGAGATGTCTCCGGAACAGTTCGCCAGCATGCTGGCGTGTGACGATCTGTCGAGCAAACCCAGAACCACGACAGCGAACAACGATAAGACTGCCAGAAGTTTTGCTATTACTCTCTTACGCATATTATCTAGCCTTAAGCTCAATCTCGCAAAATCCATACAGTAGAAAATTGGCATATAGTGTGGCGTCAATGGCGGAGAATGGTCTCAAAAACTGTGAATGACCAGGCCACACACCAAAGCCCAAAGGGCGTTTGAAGTGACTAATTGTTCTCCTTACGAGAGGCCCGCTTTGCTTCAAAACGCTCCCATACCTTTATTCGCCCCTTTTGCCGTGCATCAGCTAGGGTCAGGACCCATTGATTTCCGCGTGGCTGCGTGAGTCACGGTTCGAAAATCGAGCGGTGACCATGTCTGATCTTTTTTGGCTGAC
>NZ_JBQFLX010000066.1:0-2203 GCF_056531525.1 Ruegeria sp. N11 | reverse complement strand
AACGCATCTTCATCCGAATACCGCTTCCGAGCCATCCATCATCCCTTCCGTGACACCAAAATAGTGGCACAGTTTTACGGGGCTAAGACATCCGCGCGTTGTAGAATATCACGACCTTCGAAGCCCTCTTCATAGGGTGCCACCTGCGGTTCTGAAGGGAAAATCTTCATCAAACTTGGCCCTGAATTTTGCTACCTATTTAGAGTTAGTAATTTTTTCGGTGAAGTTCCAAACGCAAATTCACTGCACGAGTTTGGCAGCCGCAGAAAAAGTCTAAACTTGTGCAGCCAAGCTGCGGAGTCCGTTGCTTCGGTAAGCGCAGCTTTGGGTCGAAGTTACAAGTCGTGGCGGGGTTATCAGCCATCGACCTTTTGTGGGCCAGGGGGATTTGAGCAAGCCAAACGCCCCTGACCGTCAGGGTGAGGGCGCTGCCCTCCCCCTCGGGCAACCCTATTAGACAGGGCCGTGTCCTCGGCTTTGCCTGCGGGCCGCACCACCCCTGTCGAATAGCATTGCCTCGCCCCCTCCCGCGTTCGCCACGTGGCAGATCAGCAGGAACAGGCGGCTTCGCCGTCTGATCTGCAAATCAGCCCTGATTTTCCAGAGGAGAAGTCAGATCAAACGAAACAGTCTGCGGGAGTACGAAAAAGGGGTGTTGGGTCAGTTTATGACGCAAAGGTCAATTTCGTCTGACGTCCAACAGTAAACCAGTGGCGGACCGAGGAGGAACGCCAGATTGATTGAAAACAAAAGAGAAATCAGGATTCTGAACAGAAATCACCCTCTATATATTACAGTGGCTTATAAGGTTAAGTGTTCAGGTAAAATCCACAGGAAGAAACCGGGAAATGGCAGTTAGAGCAGTGGAGAGAAAATGATTTTAGGTGTAACTGGTTCGCGCGAACCAAGGCCGGAAGCATTGTGTGAGAAGCTGTTCAACTTCATTCAGGATAATGGGGTAACAGAACTGCACCACGGGGATTGCACGGGATGGGATGAGCAGGCGTTTATCGTTGCAGACTTTCTGTGCATCAAGACAGTCGCACACCCGCCAAATAACGACGCCATGCGCGCAAGCACTAAATCTACAGTCATCCTGCCGTCAAAGCCTTACCTTGAGAGAAATAAAGACATTGTGAATGCCTCTGATTTTCTAATCGCAGCACCAGACGGCCCAGAGCGCCAACGCAGCGGCACTTGGTCAACCGTCCGATATGCAAAGAGGGTCGGCAAACATGGGGTTATTTGGAGATAAGTTGCGAAATGAGACAACTCCGGCTAGGCTAATTGCATTAGTAGGGGGAAATTTTTATGAAACTGATATTTCCGGCTGTCGCCGTGTGCCTTGCAAACGCGGCTAGTGCATTAACCGTCACGTTCGACCACAACAATGTCACATATAACCCGACGAATGGCGAACATATCGGGTTAAGTCAGGGCTTTCAGTACGATTTCAGCTACACATACCTTACCGGCTACCATATTGCCCTGCACGACGATAGCGGGTTATTGGGTTCTACAGTTAAGCGGCAGGACGGTTCACGATTCACACCACAGCAGATAGACGTTGCAGGATTCAGCAACGTATATAAATCCCTGGGTTCCCCAAAACCAACTGATCTTAATGATGCGGCGTGGTTCACCACGGGAATAGCGCCGCCTGTGTCTCTGGTATTTGAGGGCATCCGAAACGGCAGCGTCGTTGCAACTCAATCCATCCTGAATTTCGAACGCGCCGCGCCATGGGGCACAACTGTTTTCTCCGATGCCTTCAAGGCGATTGACAAGCTTGTGTTGAGCCTTGGCACACCAGCCGGGGCGGTAAGGGATTATTATTTCCCGTCCTACATTGGGCCGGACACTGTTTGGTGTGACCAATGGTGTGGCGAGTTTAGGGCGGATAATCTTGTGGTTTCACAAGTTGCGCCTGTCCCATTACCGGCTGCGGGCTGGTTACTGATCGGGGCAATGGCTGGCTTGTTTGGCTTCCGGCGTATTACGGCACGGTAACAGTCGCGTTAACCGAACCGGCGGGAAGGGTCGGCACCGACACAGCGCCACGAAACCCGCCGGGGTAATCTGCATGAGGTTCTATCCCACTGCCACCCCATCTGGACCTGTCCCATTTTTGTGCCGCCCCAAGTGCTCGTTTAGGCCACTTTCCGTTCGAATGCGACCGGACTTTTCCAACCCAATGCTGAGT
>NZ_JBQFLX010000065.1:0-2860 GCF_056531525.1 Ruegeria sp. N11 | reverse complement strand
GCAACCGACAGCCGAAAATCCTGCGTGAGAGGCACGCAGCCGCTCAAATTCCTCGAAGAGAAAACGAACCAAAAGGAAGAGTTCTTCAACGGTATAAGCCCAAAAACGGACGCTCACTTAATTCCGCTCGACGTCTAATTTGCGGACAATTGAGACGCCCAAGCCAGCTCTGTGAACGGCATCTTTACGTTTCCTGATTCAGGCGTGCCTACTTACGAAACTCGCCAACAAAGAAGTGGTTTTCTTGGACCCACCGTCCATCTGGAAATGGCCGCAATCCTCCAGCACGTGAAGTTCTGATCCCGAAATGGCTTTAAGTAGTCGGTCCACCTAATCAGCCACCCGCCACGCGCCATCTGCCCTAAAATCCCTAACAACGGACTCTTGAATACTGACGCTCCGTCTCATCACGTTGAAAGACACTTTCCATCCCACGTTGCCATATGAGCCTGAAAACCATCCAAGAATCAACTTTCCCTCAAGGCAATCACCAAATCGAAACAACCGGATGCCTACGACCCGACTTTGACAACCATCTTTCCAAAATTCCCGCCAACCAGCAGCTGATTAAAGGCCGCAGGAGCGTTTTCAAGTCCTTCCACGACGTGCTCTTTGTATTTGACGGACCCATCTTGAAGCCAAGCGGTCATGTCCCGAGCAAACTCTTTGTACAGCAACAGCGGAAAACTGTCGTAGATGATAAAGCCCTGCATCTTAACCTTCATACGCAGTATGGTGCCCATGATGGCCGGTCCCATATCAGGTCCCTTTGGAAGACCAGGCAAATTATACCAAGCCACCACACCGCACACGGGGATACGAGCAAAAGGGTTAAGCAGCGGCAAAACCGCGTAAAGCACTTTGCCCCCAACGTTTTCGAAATACACGTCAATCCCGTTCGGACATGCTTCGCGCAATTCGGTGGCCAACTCATCCGACCGGTGATCAATGCAGGCATCAAACCCTAGGTTTTCCACCACGTGACCGCATTTCTCGGGCCCTCCGGCAATACCAACGACCCGGCAACCTTTCAGCTTTGCGATTTGCCCGACTGTTGCCCCGACCGGCCCCGCTGCCGCTGCCACAACGACGGTTTCGCCCGGTTTTGGCTCTCCAATTTTCAACAGTCCTGCATAGGCGGTGTAGCCAGGCATCCCAAGAATTCCCAATGCCCAGGATGGGTTCTTCGGGTTCTTACCTAGGTTCATCACCTGAACTCCGTCGGAGATCGCATAGTCTTGCCAGCCGCTGCCGGAAAGCACGAAGTCGCCTTCTTCGTAGCCTTTGAGATTGGAAGTCACCACCTGTCCAACGACCTGGGCAGTCATGACCTCTCCGATCGCCACAGGTTCGGCGTAGGACTTGGCATCATTCATGCGTCCCCGCATGTAGGGATCCAAGGACAGGTAAACCGTGCGCACCAGCATTTCGCCTTCGTCGGGCACTGGCACATTGGTTGTCTGCAATTTCAGTGTGTTGTCGTCTGGTTGACCTTTTGGTCGCTCGGCGAGAACAATTTGACGATTTGCATCCAATGTCTGTGCCATAGTGGCTTCCTTCTGTTGCCGAACCACAAAGACATTGCCACGGAATTGGCCGGTACAGAAGACACACAAAACAGAGAATCAAACTCTGGCCGGGAAGAAAAGTTTCCGGTAAATGCTGCACGAGCCTTCGAATGTATGCTGTACTTGGTCCTCAAACCCCAAGCGGCGGGTATGTCCGGCTCGTATTGAAGAACTGGGGTTTGGACCCGTTTCGGGCGTCGCGTCAAATTGTGAGCTCTTCGTTTCAACCCGTTAGTGCCGGTTGCGGGACCAGTTGTACGAGCTTCCAGAGATTTTGCGCGGTGGTTTCGAGTTGGAACTGTTCATATGCGCCTTTGGGCCCTCGGAGTCGCATCATCGGTACCCCTATGTATCACTTCAGATGCGCGATCAGCATCGCGACCTTTTGCCTCTGATTGAACGAGGTCAGGAAGGCGTCTGTTTTCCAGATTTCGCGGGCGATATCTCGCGCGGCTTCATGCACGGCGCCTGGGCGGCACTGCGGCTTCAAGGGGCATGCATGGCAGTCGTGTTTTGAGGCGCGGTATCGGATGAACCCGTCTTCGCCGCCATTGGGTTCCTAGGAGTTGGAGAAGTTCCGGCGGTATGTCCGCTAGTTCTTTGTTGTCAGGACATGTGCAGCTGTCGGTTGCAGGGTCATAGGAAGAGTCTTCGCGAGAGAATGTGCCGTCCGTTCGCTTCGATTTAGCCCAGACCGGCATATGTGCAGCGATGCCGCGCTCTTCCACCAACCGATCCAACATCTCCGCTGATCCGTAGCCCGTATCGCCAATCAGCTTGTCTGACATCATACCGATGCGATCCGTAATCCGGTCGAGCATAAGGCGTGCCGCAAAGGTCTCGGCGGTTCGGATTGGCACTGACGTGCTATACATCGACGATGACCGTGTTGTCCAAATCCACCATATAGTTGGTTGAATATGCGAAGAAGGCTGCACCACCATCCACCCCGGTCCAGCGCGCGGCGGGGTCAACAGGCGAGATGTACTTGGGTACGGCCTTAGTTGACGCGCCGAATGCGGCATCATCTAGTGTTTCGAGATACTCTTGAACCGCGCGTGGTCAGCAGAATCGATGCTCGTTGCATCCCAATCTTCCTTCGATGTTGAGTTCTGCTTGTAGTCATCCGCCTTGATTAGGTTGGCATCAATTGCCATACGCTGACCGCTCACCAGGCCTTCCACGATACAGCGGGCGACGGTTGTCTCGGACAGGCGCCGTAGCAGTTCACTCTCACGGAACCGGCCATGCCGGTTTTTGGAGAACGTCGAATGGCCGCGAACGTGGTCGTT
>NZ_JBQFLX010000064.1:0-3035 GCF_056531525.1 Ruegeria sp. N11 | reverse complement strand
GCAACCCGCTACGACAGGTGCCCGAAGGTCTTCCTGTCAGCAATCGCCCTTGCAGCACTCGTTATCTATTGGCTATGAGTCCTGACCCTAATCCGCTGATTTGAGTAAGCAGGCTAAATCGAATTTGCCAAGGACCTGAAATCCAAGTCTGGTGCTTAGTCCGGCAAGCCAGCTACACGAAGGGTTTGCATAAGGTGGTCGAGCGTTGACGGGTCCCTGTACGGCTGGCTGTTTGCGTAGTCGGATAGGCAAAACGCCGGATCACTCCTCACGATATCGTGGGCGACGCGTTTCGCCTCGTCGTGAGCGGATGCAAGCTCGTAGTCGCTGCAGAGAATAATGCGAGCGTCATTGTTCTTTTGATTGAGCCGCAAGGACTCTTTCGCAGCGCGGATCGAGAGCGCAATGTTACCGTTGTCTCGGTACGCGACTGCGAGAACGTCGATTAGCCAAACAGGATACACTTTCTCGAGCTGAAGGGCTTCTTTCACGCTTTGAACAGCGGACTGTGCGTCGCCGCAATAATTCAGCACGAGCCCCAGGAGAGCATGCGCCAACGGACAACTCGACCGAAGTTTCGCTCCCGTTTTACATAGCGCCAGCGCTTCTTCATATTTCCTGTTAAGAAGTAGAATATGCCCAAAGACAGCGTGGCCAATGCCGTTGTTGTCTTCGTATTTTATGGCACTTTGCGCCCAATTGGCCGCCAGTTCCATGGATCTTGCTGCCGGCTCGGTCCACTTGAAAAAACCGTCCATCCAATGCGTTACGGAAACGTAGCTCGCACCCACCACTGAGTCGGGTTGTACGCGGTGAAGCTCTTCAAAAAAGCCGCGGGCAATTCCATTGTCCTCCGGGTTTAGCTCGTAAAAGTGACTGGCACCGCGGTAGTAACACTCCACCGCCTCAGGGCTGTTGAGTTTTCCGAACCAAATTCGATTTCGTTCGTTCGTGGCCAACTTTATGTTCAGTGCAGCGATGATTTCCCGAGTGATTTCATCCTGAACTTTGAAGATATCATCCACAACTCGATCATAGCTTTGAGCAAAGATGATTTGCTCGATTTCTACGTCTGTAAGTTGCGCGGTGACCCGCACTCGATCACTAGCCTGTTGGACAGCGCCTTCGAGAATGTAGCGAGCGCCGAATTTGGCGCCCACCGATGATGCCGAGACATCTTTCCCGCGATATGGATTAAGGGCCGGTGCATGAACAAGAAAAAGCCCGGAAAGCTGTGTTAGTGTGGCCGAGATGCCGAACCTGATACCATCGGCAAGAAAGTCCTTTTCGGGGTCAGAACGCAGGCATTTGAAGGGTACAATCGCGATGCAAGGTCTTTCCGGAAGGTCGAATTCAAGCGTGCCTTTGTCGCGTGTGCCGGTATCCGTCTCGATCTCTTTGGTGGCCACACGGTATGCGCGCACTTGGCCTTCAATGTTCTTGAGAGTTTGCTCACCCACGAATTCGAACGGATAAGAGATCTTGCCAACAACCTGATCGTAAATCGTTCCGCTGATCATAATTCCCCCAGCTTCGGCCAGCTTCTCGAGCCGGGCAGCGACGTTAATTGCGTCGCCAAAGAGGTTGCCTCCCTCGACCATTACATCGCCGAGGTTGATGCCAATGCGAAAAAGCATAACGCGGTCTACTGGAAAGTGAGCGTTTCCAGTCTCGAGTCCCCGCTGAATTTCTATGGCGCAGCGCACGGCTTCCACGGGACTCGGGAATTCGGCGACTACACTGTCGCCCGCCGATCCGAAAACACGACCGCCGTAATTGGCAATGGATACTTCAATGGTTTCACGGTGGGCCAGGAGCGTTCGTAGGGTAGCTTCTTCGTCCGCATCCATCAGCCGACTGTATCCTACTGCGTCTGCTGCAAGGATAGCCGCGAGCCGTCGCCGAACTTGGTCATCCGTCATAGCACCTGCTTCCCTAGGTCACAGAACTATGGCGCCATCTTACTTTTCCAGGGAACGAGAGTCCACTGACGCGTAAAGAAAGACGCGCATTAGGCAGGGCCCTGCGTACGGCCGGACTGTCCGAATTGCAGTCTCTCAAACCTTGCTCAGCGAATAGTCGAACCAAGCCCAACGCCGACGTCCACAATATGAAGATGAACTGACTTACTTTCGCCGAGCCATAACATGATCCATGACCAGACTAAGTACCTCGACATCGTTTTGGTTGTACGTCCGGTAGCGAAATCGTACCGTTCCTCGATCAGGCTTGGAGTGTGATGGCGTAAGCACCTCAACTGTAACACGCGCTCGCAGTGTATCGCCGGGGAAAACGGGAGCAAGCCACCGAACCTCGTCCATGCCGTGGCCGCCCAAGTTGGTTCCAGTCAACACACCAGTGTCACGAAATAACCGGAAGGTGAGCGCAACTGTTTGAAAGCCGCTGGCGACAATACCGCCGAATATCGACTCCGTTGCCGCCACCTTGTTCACGTGGAAAGGTTGTGGGTCGTGCGTAAGCGCGAAGTCAATAATCGCGCTTTCGGTGAGCGTAATACCACCGGTATCGAAAGCATCACCGACTGATAAATCGTCAAAGTGTTTTCCGCTACTCATACCAAAATTTAGGTAGATTGTGATTTGCTAGTCAATACGGAACGCTGTGTGCCCTGCGCGTACAGACCTTGTGGCACGTATTAAGAATTCTGCATCAAGAAAAGTTTCTCTGACCGCACCTTCCCTTGTGGGCAGGGCATTTCAAAAGCACCTAACTTGTTTCACATAAAGACCGATGCATAGTTCCCGGGGGAAGCCCTATGAAGGCTGAAGGCACTCAAAGCTGCCAATGCGCAAATTGGTCTCGCTTTTTCCAAAAACGCTTGGATAGATGTTGGCGAGACATTGCCAATGGAGAAATACCGGCAGAGGCTCCTTTCTGTCTGGAACAGCTTCCATCTACTAAAACTTACCATGTTCAACTCGCGCTAGGGTCAGGACTCATAACCAATAAATGACGGTTGCGGCGAGGGCGATGGCGGAGAGGAAGACCTTCGGGCATCTGTCGTATCTGGTCGC
>NZ_JBQFLX010000063.1:0-3304 GCF_056531525.1 Ruegeria sp. N11 | reverse complement strand
GAAACTCGTCCGTTCGTTTCGTTCCCATAGTTCATCTCCTTTGCTGCAATAAATGCTATCAAAGGAGCGGCATCAAACCGCGACACGTCCATTAGTAACGCTTTGTCCGCCTAACAGAAGCTCGTCCAGACTGATTGAACGTCCGCTCCCCCATCAAAACCGAGCAACCTCCTGCATCTAAATAGAGAAGCAACTGCAGGAGTTTGATCCATGAAGTACCTGTCTGCCCTCGGCGTTCTCGTCGGGGGTTTTCTTTTGCACCCACCGCCCAAGGCTGTCCTGACGACGATGCTCTGGGTGGTGTCTCGGTTCCATCCCGCAGTCTCGGCGCTGGTTCTGCTGGCGGTCCTCTGGACGTGGAGGTCCGACGATGACTGAGCTGAAACTGAACCCTGGTGACGTCGTGGTCGTCCGCGCCTTCGATGACATCCGGACGGTGCCGTTCGATCGGAAAGTGCGTCCTCAACCGTATGCGGTGCCGACTGACGATGAGGTCGTGCGGCTGCTGGGAGCCAAGGACCGGGACCTGCATTCCGTTCTGCTGACCTGCCTGTTGACAGGACTGCGCGCGGGGGAAGCGGTCGGGTTACTCCGGGAAGACCTCGTGGCCAAGGGCAATCTCGGGTGCTTCGTGCATGTTCAACCCAACGAACTGCGACTGCTGAAGACCGACGCGGCGGAGAGACTGGTTCCGGTTCACCCGGTGCTGGATGAGACGTTCCGCCAACTGCCTTCTTCTGGTCCTCTGTTTCCTGACCTGACCGTGGCGAACGTCACCAAGGGGTTCGCACGACTGAGACGGCGGTTGGATCTGGAACGACCGGGACTGGTGTTTCACTCGACCCGCAAGTGGTTCATTACCCAGTGCGAGCGAACGGGTGTCCCTGAGCACTTCACGGCATCTCTGGTTGGTCATCAATCGGCACGGTCGGAGAACGGGATCACTTACGGGATTTACTCGGCTGGGATCAGTGACGAGCAGCGTCGGTCCATCGTTGACCAGATACGGCTTCCGGTATGAGTTTCCCGGACATTGATGCGTTCGAGGAACGGGCTGCTATCGCTGAGTATGACGGAGGTTGCACCCGCAAGGCAGCGGAAGATCTGGCTGCTCGTGCTCAAGGGTTTCGTGATGCGGAAGCCTACTGGCAATGGCTGGCTGACTATGTCGTTAACCGTAGACCACCCTCATAAACAGAACCCCCGGCGGCCCTTAGCGGGTTGCCGGGGGATATCGGCTTTTCTTTCTTTTTTTACCGAAGTCGATGTTGGTCGTAGGTGACGGAATGAACGTAATGCGGACGTAGTGGACGTGGTTCCGGGACTCCCCACCTTTTTGATTATCAGCTTTTTTACTTTGATTGGAAGATGGCCTTCTATTGCCAAAAGCCCCTGTGCCCCTCGGCAACTGCATCCTCGATTTCAGAGAAGGGCCCACGGGTTTCAACGTGGCGCTGACCGACGCTGAAGACGGCCTCACAGGGCATATCCAGTGTCAGGTTTTCCTGATTGTCACCGGTCAAGATGGCCAAACGCTTTTCTGTCATTCCATAGACGACTGTTCCGATCCCAGCCCAATAGCAAGCTCCCGCGCACATGCAGCAAGGTTCTACCGAAGTATATAGTGTACATTTTTCAAGGAATTCAGAATCATAAAGACGGCTCGCCTCTCGTGCGACATTCAATTCGGCATGGCCTACCCCCTTATAATCTTTGTAGTTGTTGCCGGAGCGGATGAGGACATCTCCGTTGGGATCAACCAGTGTCGCACCGAAAGGGTGATTGCCAGCCTGACGACTTTCTTTTGCAATCCGGATTGTCTCGCGTAAGTGCTGAAGGTCGAGTTCTCTCATATCGGTCTCCTGCGGATTGATTATCAACAGCGAAGATTTCTATTCGTGCCGCAATGTCAGTATAATCGTACTTATAATCGGGCCTCTACGGGCAGAGTGACTAAGTGTTTCGCTATGGGCTCAGTGCGGTCATCCAGAAGACTCTTTTTAACGACCGGTGTACGGACAAGCCCGACGTTCGCGCTTCGGGCATCCCGGCAAGAAAATGTACTCAATAGTTGTCTGAGCACGAGTTATGATCGGCCATTATGGACATCGATTATATCACGATAGAGTCGGACACACCCGGGCAAACGCTTTCACTACGTATCGTCAAGTTCCAAGGCTCAGAGGGTAACCCGTCCGTTTACATACAGGCCGCACTTCACGCCAATGAGATGCCAGGCGTTGTCGCAATTGACCGGCTGATCCCTCGCATTGCGGAAGCCGAAGGAAGTGGGCGCTTGGCCGGAAACGTTACGCTGGTACCCTACGCCAACCCGATTGGACTTGCTCAAGGCGTGTACGGAGAAACACTGGGACGCTTTGACCTCAACGGCAGAGTTAATTTCAACCGATCATTTCCAACCGGGACGTTGGAGGAAATGTCGTGCAAGCCCGCTGCTGATCGCCTGAAAGCAACCCTGATTGAAATGGCCGTAGCAGCGGATGTCGTGCTGGACCTTCATTGCGATGATGAGGGACCGATTTATCTTTACGTTCCTGAGCGTCAGCTGGACGAAGGTCTCCGCCTTGCCCGGGCAATGCAGGCGAGCGTTATTCTGACTGACGCCAATGATGATCCCGTTTCCTTCGATCTCGCCGTAGGGAGGCGATGGGCAGCAGAAAACCGCGAGGAAGACAAACGTTTCGCAGCGACAATAGAACTACGTGGAATGATGGATGTTACACCTGAATTGGCCCACCAGGACGCAGACGGTATTTACAGGTATTTGGTCGAACTTGGGGCCATTGTCGATGAGGTTGCTGACATCAATCCAAATGACCCGATTGTCGGTGATGTTGATGAAGCTGTTCTAATCTCGACGCCGGAGGCTGGTGCTGTTCTTTACGACGTTGATGTCGGTGATTGGGTCAAGGAAGGACAGCGACTTGCGGTAGTCGTCTCCGAACCAAGTACGAAAGGTCAAGAAATATTATCTCCTTTCGACGGGCAGGTAATGACACGGCGAGATCGACGGTTTGCTCGTGTGGGCGACGATGTCATCAAGGTTCTGCGTCATCCACTACCTTAGACCTTCGGTTTCTGTTGAAGATTGATGCACAAGAAGGGCTCCCATCAGTCATTCGCAGCACTAGGATCGAACGTCCACCCCCCCGAACCGCCAGCACCGGCGACCACCGTCAGCACCCGGGCTAGTCGTCAGCGGGTCATCACGGAGCATTTCTGACTGTGAGCTTGGGATATTTTCGACGGGCGGAGAGGCCGCTTACTGGCGATTTAGGGACAG
>NZ_JBQFLX010000062.1:0-3463 GCF_056531525.1 Ruegeria sp. N11 | reverse complement strand
CCCCGCCATTTTGCTGGCGGGGTTTTATCTTTCACTCAGCGGCTTCTTCGTATTCTGACATTGGAGGGCATGTGCAGATGAGGTTTCTGTCGCCGTATGCGTTGTCGACGCGGTTGACGGGGGACCAGTATTTGTCGACGCCCATGGAGCCCGGGGGGAAGCAGGCCTGTTCGCGGGTGTAGGGGCGGTCCCAGTCGCCGACCAGATCGCGCACCGTGTGGGGGGCGTTTTTGAGCGGGTTGTTGTCCGCGTCGATCTTGCCGTCGATGATGTCCTGCGCCTCGGCCCGGATGGACAGCATGGCATCGCAGAAGCGGTCCAGCTCGGCCATGGGTTCCGATTCGGTGGGTTCGACCATCAGGGTGCCCGCCACCGGCCAGGACATGGTCGGCGCGTGGAAGCCGCTATCGACCAGACGCTTGGCGATGTCATCGACGCTGACATGCGCGGCCTCGTCCAGCGGACGGGTGTCGAGGATGCATTCATGCGCCACCCGGCCCGTTTCCGAGGTGTAGAGGATCGGATAGGCATCCTTGAGCCGTGCCGCGATGTAGTTGGCGTTCAGGATTGCCACTTTCGTCGCCTGGGTCAGACCCTCACCGCCCATCAGCAGCACATAGGCCCACGATACGGGAAGGATCGAGGGCGAGCCGAAGGGCGCCGCCGAGACCGGACCCACGGCGGTGCCGTATTCCGGGTGGCCGGGCAGATGCTCTTCCAGATGCGCCTTGACGCCGATCGGACCCATGCCGGGGCCGCCGCCGCCATGCGGGATGCAGAAGGTCTTGTGCAGGTTCAGGTGGCTGACATCGCCGCCGATCTTGCCCGGCTGGGCCAGACCGACCATGGCGTTCATGTTGGCGCCGTCGATATAGACCTGACCGCCGTGGTCATGGGTGATCTGGCAGACCTCCTGCACGGTTTCCTCGAACACGCCATGGGTCGAGGGGTAGGTGATCATGCAGGCGGCCAGATGGTCGCTGTGCTTTTCCGCCTTGGCGCGAAAATCGGCGACATCGATGTTGCCCTTGTCATCCGACTGCACCGGCACCACCTGCCAGCCCACCATCTGCGCCGAAGCCGGGTTGGTGCCATGCGCCGAGGTCGGGATCAGACAGACATTGCGGTGCCCTTCGCCACGGGCGAAGTGATAGTTGCGGATGGTCAGCAGGCCTGCGTACTCACCCTGCGCGCCCGAGTTGGGCTGCTGGGAGATCGCGTCATAGCCGGTGATCTGGCACAGCTTGTCGTTCAGATCGTCGATCATCTCGAGATAACCCTGCGCCTGATCTTCGGGGCAGAACGGGTGCAGATTGCCGAACTCGGGCCAGGTGACCGGGATCATCTCGATCGTGGCGTTCAGCTTCATGGTGCAGGACCCCAACGGGATCATCGCCCGGTCCAGTGCCAGGTCGCGGTCGGCCAGACGGCGCATGTAGCGGGTGATCTCGGCCTCGGCCCGGTTCTTGTGGAAGATCGGGTGGGTCAGGTACGCGCTTTCGCGCAGCGCATGTTCCGGCAGGCGGTAATGCTTGTTCGAGCTGTCATCCTTGCGGTCGATGCCGAAGGCACCCCAGACCGCCTCGATGGTCTCGGGCCGGGTCTGTTCATCAAGGCTTATGCCGACCTTGGTCTCGCCGACCTTGCGCAGGTTGACGCCCCGGGCCACGGCGGCCTCCATGACCGTTTTCTGCAGATGGCCGACCTCGACCGTGATGGTGTCGAAGAACACCTCGGGTTCCACGGCAAAGCCTGCCGCCTCCAGACCGTCGGCCAGGCGCGAGGTCTTGCGGTGCACCGATTGCGCGATGGCCTTGATGCCGTCGGGGCCGTGATAGACCGCATACATCGAGGCAATGACGGCCAGCAGCGCCTGCGCGGTGCAGACGTTCGAGTTGGCTTTTTCGCGGCGGATATGCTGCTCGCGGGTCTGCAGCGCCAGGCGATAGGCCTTGTTGCCACGGCTGTCGATGCTGACGCCGATGATCCGCCCCGGCATCGACCGTTTCAGCTTGTCGGTAGTCGCCATGTAGGCCGCGTGCGGGCCGCCATAGCCCATCGGCACGCCAAAGCGCTGGGTCGAGCCGATGGCAATGTCCGCGCCCATCTCGCCCGGTGACTTCAGCAGCGCCAGCGACAGGATGTCGGCCGCCACGATGGCGATCGCTTTATGTTCATGCAGCGCCGCGATCTCGGCAGAGAAGTCGCGCACATGGCCATAGGTGCCCGGATACTGGAAGATGGCGCCAAACACCGCGCCTGCGTCCAGTTGATCTGGATCGGCCACCTGCACGTCGATGCCCAGAGGCTCAGCGCGTGTTTTAATGACCGCGATGGTCTGCGGGTGGCAGTTCTTGTCCACGAAGAAGGCCGCGTTGTTGGCCTTGGAGCGACCACCACGCTTGGCCATCGCCATCGCCTCGGCAGCAGCTGTGGCTTCGTCCAGCAACGAGGCGTTGGCCACGTCCAGCCCGGTCAGGTCGCTGACCATGGTCTGGAAGTTCAGAAGCGCCTCAAGACGGCCCTGGCTGATCTCGGGCTGATAGGGCGTATAGGCGGTGTACCAGGCCGGGTTTTCCAGGATGTTGCGCAGGATCGGCGCCGGCGTGGTGGTGCCGTAATAGCCCTGACCGATCAGCGAGGTCAGAACCTTGTTCTTGCGCGCCACCTCTTTCATGTGAAAGAGCGCATCGCGCTCGGTCATCGCCGGACCCCAGTCCAGCGGCTCTGTCTGCCGGATCGCCGGCGGGACGGTGGCGTCGATCAGCTCGTCCAGCGTCTTGAAGCCGATCACCTTCAGCATGTCGCGCATCTCGGTGGGCGACGGGCCGATGTGGCGGCGATTGGCGAAGTCATAGGCTTCGTAATCGGTCAGTTTGAAGGCCATTGCAGCGCTCCTCATGAAATGTCTCACCCAGCCGCTCTGGCAGGAGCCTCCGGCGTGGGGTAAGGGCCGTCCTGGAACCTGTCCGGGGACAGTTTCAGGCCCAAACGGGCGGAGCCCAAATCAGCGGCTCCGGGTGAAAGAAGGGGGCGGATCCCGTCGGAACCCGCCGTTTGCTCAGCCGATCAGGGCCTTGTAGCCGTCCAGATCCATCAGATCCTCCAGCTGCGAGGCATCCGCGATCTTGATCTTGTAGATCCACGCCTCGCCCTCGGGGTCGTCGTTCAGCGAACCGGGATTGTCCGCCAGCGCCTCGTTCACCTCGACAATCTCGCCATCCACCGGCGCATAAAGCTCGGACGCCGCCTTGACCGACTCGATCACTCCGATCTCGCCGCCCTTCTCAAACTCGTCACCCGCTTCCTGCTGCTCGACAAAAACAACATCGCCAAGCTGCTCAGCCGCATGAACCGTAATCCCCAGCGTCGCAACTTCTCCTTCAACTCGCAGCCACTCGTGCTCTTCAGAATAATACGTCGACATTCCTGTTCTCTCCTGACTTCAACGCTTGTAGTTTTG
>NZ_JBQFLX010000061.1:0-4205 GCF_056531525.1 Ruegeria sp. N11 | reverse complement strand
TGAATCCCAAAGTACAATACGGAGCCGAGTAACCCGGGTCGAGTGCAATTGCCTGTTGTGCAAATCGGCGAGCGTTGGCCTGAGCTTCCCTAGTAATTCTGCGCGAAGCCTCCACGGCCTTTAGTTGAGCGGTCCACGCGCTGAGGTTTTTCGTGCCGGATCCTCTGAAACGAGCCATTTCTCCCGCCAACAGTTCGACTTGTAGTTCGCGCCTGAAGCGCCTGAAGGCAAAGAAGGCAACTGGATACAGACGATGCCGGGCAAATCGTGGTCGACCGTATTGCGTTTGTATGGCCCTCTCGAGCCTTGGTTTGACGGATCGTGGCGACCGGGCGAGATCGAACTTATGGAGTGATAGACTGTCAATTTAGCGCCCTAACAGTTCGCTATCGAGAAAGAGAAGTCGTGCCATGTGAGTGCGCATCCCAAACAACGCGACAACAACCATGGGGGGGGCGGCAACTACCTCGTGCTGCCCCCCTTCTGTTTGTCTGCTATGGGCTCGCATTCGACCTTCGCTACTTCCCGTGCCTATGACTGTTCGCAGCCCAAACCAGACATTGGCAAACGTGCTTTTCGGTTTCCTAGGCGCGGAACAAAGCGGCCACCGGAATAACGCCTTTATAGATCTGCTTTTTCAAGCCAAGAGAACAGCCAGATTAGCGAGCGCAATCTGTTTCCAGGGTAGACAAAGACTTAACCTAGATCATTCATATCCAGTGCTCGGTACTTGCCTTCTGGCAATCCTGCCTTCCGGAAGGCATCAATGTAGGGTGCTATTAGAGCGTCCGGACGCTGGTAACGGCGATACACCCATACAATGTCGGCGATTTTCACGCCAGGACGCGCGGCTTCAAGCCGGTTGCGGGCGCGTTTAAGTTCGTCGGTGCGTCCGAGCTTGGCTAGAACCGTGACTTCGGGGATCATCGACCACCAATAGTCCAGAAGCACGCCCTTTCGTGCTTCGGCAAGCGCAAGTTCGTACTCACCCTTGTGAAAGTGGTATTCAGAGAGCGCTTGATGCCAGTCTTTGATGGTCGATCCTGGGTCTAGGTCGATAGCCCGCCTTAGGAGCGCCGCCCCCAGATCAAAACGCCCGGCCCAAATCAGCCAATAGCCGATTTCTGCTTCCACACTGCGGTCACCACCAACCGCGAGAGCGTCTTCAGCTTCGGCAAAAAAACCGTCGCGATCACCGTTCATGAGCAAAAGAATTCCCAAGACAAGTCGGACGCGGGCAGAGTTTGGGTTCAGTGCCTTGGCCTTGTTGGCGGCAGCCAAAGCTCGGTCGAGTTTTTCCTCATAGGTGCCGGAATAGCGATTGCCGAAAAAGCTTAGGTCTACGCGCAGTGCCTCGGCCAGCTGCGCCCAGGCGCGCCAGTAGTCCGGCTCTTCTTTGACAACCCTTTCTATACAGCCGTGGACTCGCTTTTGCACATCTGGTCTATCGTACAGATCGTCGTAAAACATGGTGCATTCATACGACGACAGTCGTTCCGGCGGTTTCGCCCGTGCCCGCCGTTCGTCTGTTCGCCTGATGGCACCGCGCGTGTCGCCAATCGCAACTGCAACACGCTCGGTGATCCGAGATTGCACATCAAAGAGATTGGCGGTCGTAAGTTTCTCATCGAATGCCTCCGACCAAACTTGCGCTCTGCTATCGGTGTCAATCAGGCGCGCCGTTACGCGCAGACGTTCACCCGCTTGCCGTACCGTACCTTCAAGCACGAAATCGGCACCCAAGGCCTCACCGATACTGCGCACATCCTGGTGCTGCCCGCGGTAGGAAAAGGTGGTGTGTCGCGACAACACGTTGAGGTCGCGGTATCGCCCGAGCTCAATAATCACATCCTCGCTGATGCCGTCGGACAAGTACTCCTTCGATGGGTCACCACTCAGATTTTCGAAAGCCAAAACCGCAATCGTCGGTCCTGTAGGCCGGGTCAGAGCCGTCGCTTCGTCAAAAGGAACAGCATCATTGGCACCCCAGCGATGGATGCCTTGCCAAACCACAAGTGTCGCAACGATCAGAAGCGCTGCACCTATTGCCGCCTGAACACCGCGGCTCCAATTCCAGCTCCGGCGACTGATCGCTCGGCTCTGAGGGTTCACATGATAAATTCGCACCGGTTCAGAAATGTTCTTCAAGCGGGTTTCACCCAAGTATTCGAAACCAACGTTTGCCTTACCGGCAGCTTGAGTTGCAACAACTTCAGACACGCAAACGCCGCCCGGCTCTGACAACTCCTCAAGCCGTGCTGCGACATTGACACCGTCACCGTAAAGATCATCGCCGTCGATCATCACGTCGCCAAGGTTTATGCCTATCCTCAGTTCAAGCCGCTCTTCAGGAGGCAGGTCTCCGTTTCGCTTTGTCAGTTCCGCTTGGATATCAGTAGCGCAGTTCACTGCATCAACGACCGAAGCAAACTCGACGAGCGTTCCGTCACCCATTAACTTAACGATGCGACCATGATGTTTTTCGAGCTGCGGATCGAACAGCTCCGAACGAAGTGCTTTTAGAGCGTTCAAGACGCCAACCTCGTCTGCGCCCATCAAGCGTGAGTAGCCAACCACATCGGCGGCCATGATAGCGGCAAGTCGACGTTCCATTGGTGGAGCTTACGCCAGAAAGGTTTGCCATTCCAAGAAACGCCGAAATTCAATCTGGTATGCTTGCTTGTTTGGCGGACGCTCTGGTCACAATCAAAAAACCTCTGACTGTTGAAACACCGGACCTGAACGAATTCTTCAGCACTGTCCGGGCATACACCAAGTGTTTTCACGGTTTCCACCGAACGCAGATACGTGAGGATCTGTACCACCGCAATCAACTGGATCGACAGTGTGCTCTCACAAAAACAGAAACGACGTATGTTCCTATTGGACGCAATTGAGACTGCCCATATTTTTGCGAATCGCCAAAAATGGTAGTCTGCCGGACATCTACAAATCGGATTGATGATGAAAAACGCCCGACTCATCGAAGCAGGTGTTTTAACCTTTCAGATCGCGTTTTTGGCAGCGGCGATCTACGTGGCGCTCAAGTTTTCGATACTCGCAGGAACCCTTTTGTTTCTCGGCCTTGCTATTGGTTTTACGGTATTAATTTACAATCATGACGCTTGGTTGATCAAAAAGCTGACTTCGGACGATCAGCCACTTGCGTTCAGTCTTTGTCAGAGCGGTTTCGTGGGACGCGTACGGAGGTTCACTCGATTGCTCCCCGCGTCTCCCAGGTGCCGTCTATGCCTTGTGCCATTTCGAGGTTTTGGCAGAGTTTTCGGTATTAAACCCTCCTCAGAAAACCCGAACTTTTGTAGAAGCTGTTTTGAAGGCTTGCCGACAAAAACACTTGATGCCGAGGTGGGTTTGCTATTTGCCGACATGAGAGGCTTTACGCCTTGGTCCGAACAGCATTCGCCAGCCGAAGCCGCCGACATGCTAACTCGGTTCTATGGTATTGCGGAAAAAGAAATTGCCCGTGACGATGCTTTGATCGAGTTTATCGGAGATCAGGTCATGGCGATTTATCCAGTTCAGATGGCGTCGCTTAGGGAACGAACGGCAGATGTAATGCTTCGGGCGGCGCAACGCCTGTTGGATAGCATAAAGTCTGAACCCAGCATGCTGAGCGTTGGGATTGGTATTAATATGGGCGTTGCGCAAGTCGGGGAAATGGCAACCGGCTCATCCAGAAGTTTTACTGCCGTTGGCGATGTTGTGAACACGGCTGCCCGCCTCCAAAGCCAAGCTTCGGAAAATGAAATCCTCCTTTCAGAATGTGTGTACAACAAACTAAGTTCTCGAACGCTCAACTTCGAAACAAGCGAGATCTTTCTGAAGGGCAAGTCCGAAGCGATGCGAACCTATCTTCTGAAAATGGTTTGAGTGCTCCCCTAAACCCGATTTCGATCAACTACAGGTACGCAAGTAGCCGCTTGTCAACTTTCCGTCTCATCTTCATTCCTTAACGGTTCAGATGAGCCAGAAACCTTCCGTTATGCAAATCCTTCAATCAGGCCCAAAGGTGCTGATGTCAGACAATATTGCCGTTTTCTGCGGTTTACATGGTTGGCGGGTCGCAGCCCAAACCAGACATTCATCAGCGAACTTTGTTGATCCCGAGGAGCGGATTGGTCCGTTCATGCAACGATGCTACCAAAAGTGGAAACCGCGCATACAGCCAGTATTCGGGGATATGA
>NZ_JBQFLX010000060.1:0-4754 GCF_056531525.1 Ruegeria sp. N11 | reverse complement strand
GGCCGCTCAGCAGTGCCTGCGCACCAATGTAATCGCTGACCTGACCGGCGGTGATGAACAGGTTGAGCGGACGTCCCCGGCTGTCGCAGATGGCATGCAACTTGGTGTTCATGCCGCCCTTGGCGCGACCGATCAGGCGTCCACGCCCCCTTTTTTGACGCCCAAACTGGACGCCGTGCGATGAGCCTTCAGGTACTGGCAGTGGTTGGCCGACTATGTCGTTAACCGAAGACCACCCTCTTAAACAGAACCCTCGGCGGCCCTTAGCGGGTTGCCGGGGGATATCGGCTTTGCTTTCTTTTTTGCCGAAGTCGATGTTGGTCGTAGGTGGCGGATGAAGGCTGTGCGCACCCGGGTAACAGTGTCTAATAAATAGCCGAGACCCTGATCAATTGCGGTAAGTTAACCAAGTTCACTAGTCGTTGGCCCTTCAAATCTCAAGTTTTTTTACGGAGAGATTCAAGCGCTGACTTTAGGATTTCTGAGTTCTCAGCCCGTTCTTCTGACGTCATTAAGTTCGGGTCGAAAACCAATCGAAAGTTTGGCTTTTCATGAGAGACTTTTTCTAGGTGGGGTCTCGATCTTATTTGGCCCAGGACGCGGTAGGTCATTACGGGTTGAGCCACGCCCTTGACTTGGATTGCACCGACCTCTTCGGTTTCTATTTCGTGGTTTACGTGCGCCCTGGTTTCGTAAGAGATGTAAATCTCTCCTTCCTCTGCCTGATGCTCTAGCCTTGAGGCAACGTTCACGGCACCACCAATGATGGTGTAATCCATACGGTCGTCACTTCCAAAATTTCCAACCGTGCAGAAGCCTGTATTGATGCCAATACGGCATTGTAGCTGTTGTCTTATTCCTTGCCTCCTCCATTCAGCCTGCAACTCAGCCAACTTGTCTCGCATCGCAATTGCCATTCTCACGCAAGCCAAAGCATCTTCGCGCACTCCTTTACTCTCCGGGTCACCAAAGAAGACAAGGATCGCGTCACCGATAAACTTGTCTATCGTCGCGCCGTAGCTCAAAGCGACTGCTGCCATTTCGGTCAGGTAACTGTTCAGAAGTTCCGTTAAGTCTTCAGACTCCATCTGATCCGTAAGTTCCGTGAATCCAGCCACATCCGAGAAGAACACACTCAGCTTTTTTCGTTTGCTGGCGAGTTTGACTTCCTGGCGCCCGGAAAAGATCGATTTGTAAACTTGCGGTGATAAGTACTTAGCAAGCTTCCCTGACAACGCTTCAAGCTCTTGGTTTTTTCGGTTTACCTCTTCGGCCGCAATGCGCTGCTTTTCAGCCAATGCATTCAGTTCCCGCTCATTGCGATCGCTCAACCGCATCATTCGTCGTGTCGTCCGAAGCAGTTTCCTGTATTCTTCAACGAGGTTCTTTATTGAGTTTCGCGTCTCTTCATTTGGGAATTGTCCGCTGCTCAAAGTTGCTTCCGCGACTTCCAACGCTTCTCTCTCCTTGGCAAAAAGATCGTCGATAGTCATTGATCAGACAACTTTTTTAGCGAAAACTTGGCGTGTTTAAGATCTTCTCCGAACTCCTCGCCAAGCTCTTCCATGGTTTCGTCTTCAGGATCATGAAACCAGTAAACTTCGACTTTCTTTCCCATTTCTGCAGCGGAATCCAAAAGCTCCATTATCATCATGATAGCTTTAGCGCTGGAGGAGTTGAAATAGATAAGTTCAAAGTCAAAACGACAGGCGGTATTTGAACCTTCGGAAAGCCAGTTTTTTAGGGAATCAAACAATGGATTGAAAAAGGTCGTAACATCCTCTGGATAGGATTCTCCAATAAGCCTGAGGTGACCAGCATCAAAATCAAATGCCACAGCCGGAGTGCGGTTTGTCGCCGGGATTTTAATGTTCTGCATTCTACCCTCTTAAACCGTGGCTTTGAGCGCGAAGAATGCGTGCTGGTCATCAACTCGCATAAAATCGAACTCGATTGGCTTTGACGCTCGACGCGCAATTTCAATTAACCCGATACCCGCACTGTTGCTGACACTATCGGCTTCGGATCGGAGTTGGTCCTTGTATGCGACCTTTAGTTCTTCTCGGTTCATATCGCGGAGCTCTGATAGCCGGTTCCGCATGGTGTCGACATCGTTCAACAGGATCAGGTTTCCCGCATGAACGACATAGCTGCCAGCTTCGTTTCCGATGGTCAGTATGCCGTAACTTATGTCCAGTACCGCTGTTTCACCGTCAGCAGGCAACCTTTCAACGGAATATCTGATGATGTTCTGCATCTGCTCCACAAAGACTGCGAATACACTGCGAAGCGTTTTGGTGTCCGCATCTTCAGATACCAGCTTCTGCTTTAACGCATCGCCGACGCCGCTAAGAATGCTCTCGGTTACATAACCGCTGTAGGCGAAAACAACGCCCTGTTTTCGCAGGTTAGCACGTAGTTCGTAGACTTCGCTGGCAAGCATCTGTTCTCCTTGATTATGCTTGGACGGCACCAAGTTCAATCCAGGTCTTGATATCATAAGATACACATTTATGCATTTTTAGGGTATCAATTGTGCAGGCTTATCAGCGGGGAGGTTAGCATGATTAGGCTAATATGTGTGGTCGCCCTTATACTTTTGTCTGGACCGGCTGTAGCGGCCGACATTCCGACCGAGGTGAAAGCAAAGCTCCAATCCGCCATGATTGCCCATGTCGATGGCGTGATGGTCGATGGTGCTTACACTTATCTGGACACAACAACCAATGCGATTGAAACCGTATACCCTGCAAATGTTCATCCCATGGTTATTCCGGCAGGAAGCGATTACTTCGTCTGCTCTGAAATGATAACCGAAGGTGGCGACACCGTGACCGCAGACTTTCTGGTGCGGGAAATTTCCGGGGACTACAAGGTTGTTCAGATGATCGTCAATAATCGTGGTGCTCTTCAGGCCGCTATGAAGAACATCGGGAACTAGATGCCAAACACTGTAGAGGCGTTTAGTGCGTAGTCTCAGGGCCTTCTTAAGTCGCCGCATCTTCCTAAAGCACATTCTCGCGACCCTGTTGATCGGGGGTGTATTTAATGCCGTGGTGCTTCTTTTTTATTATGACTTCAAAAGACAAGCTCAAACGGACCAGGTCGCAGCGGAAATGGCAACGATTGCAAACCGTATTGCGAGGCCGCTGGCTGAGTTGGTTGAAGCACGAAACTTTACACAAGCGACGAGCCTGCTGGCCGTCTATTCTGGTTTTCCTTATGTAATTTGCGCCGAACAGAAGCTGGAGGAAAGCTCCAAAACCTTGGCCTCCTGGCCTGCCATAGGTTGTGACAGGATAAAAAAAACCGGTTTGGATATCGTCGTTTCCGTCCCGACAGCAGCAGGGTCGACAATGATGTTGGCACGAATTGATCAGGAGATTCTGAACAATGAGTTGCAGACTGAAGTTGGAGTTGTGGTTCTTTTGGGAATTCTCGGAGGCCTTGCGCTGATATTAGCAGGTGCTGCTGCATTTTTGTGGCTTATCAACAGACCTCTCGGTCAAATGTTGAAAGCTATTGAAAAGTTCGAACTATACGATGATCCGCAGAGGGTCCCGTACCAGTCAGAAGATGAGATTGGTAAAGTTGTTCAAAGCTACAACTCAATGCTGGAGCGGGAGGTCGAACGCGTCAACGCGATCCGTGAAGCGCACCATCAGATCGTCGACAGTGTAAACTATGCCACGCGAATTCAGCAGGGGTTGTTGCCTACTGCAAGTCAGTGTCAGAGCGCCTTCGCCGATTTTGCGGTCAAATGGGAACCTCGCGACTTGGTCGGCGGGGACATCTACTGGATCAGGTCGGAAGGACAGATTTCGACGCTTGCCGTAATTGACTGTACCGGTCACGGCGTACCAGGAGGCTTCATGACCATGCTGGCGATCGCTACTCTCGAGCGGCTTTACTATGAAAACGACAGGCTCAGCCCCGCTTCGGCCTTATCGAAACTGAGCGATTTAACTCGCACCCTCCTAAACCAGGACACTGAAAACTCGACTTCAAACGACGGTATGGACGCAGCAATTTGCCAGATCGACTCAAGCAAAGGGATAGCCAAGTTCGCAGGGGCACACATGTCTTTGTTGGTTAAGTCGGTGGACAACGTTGATCGCATCCGAGGTGATAAACATAGTATTGGGTATGCGGACACCCCAAGAGGGCCAAAATTTATCGAGCACGTAATCCACTTAGATCAAATTGTTGATCTGATTATCTCTACCGATGGCCTGATCGACCAATTGGGTGGCGAAAAGCGCTTAGCCTTTGGAGTTCAAAGATTAATGTCGATAGTTAAGCAAGACAGTTGGTCGAGCTCGGAAGAGCTTTTGGCGGCCATCGAAGATGCTTTCCAAGATTACAGGAAGAATGAAGAGCGCATGGATGATTTGACGGTGATTGCTTTTCGTCCGTTGCAAAACACAAGTTAGGGTGCTTTTTATGAGGTGAGCTGGGTAGCTCCTTATGGGAAAAAACTGTGGTCTGCCCAGTTTCTGACGAAAAAGGACTGCTTGGCCTGCAGGTGAGAGAGGAAAAGTCGGTTTTTTCATAGTGTAAGCCGCCAGCACCGGCGACCACCGTCAGCACCCGGGCTAGTCGTCAGCGGTCCAGTCTTACGGACGCCGTCAGAGCCAGTTAGCGGTCTCGTAAGCTGTCCCTAAAGCGCCAGTAAGCGGCCTCTCCGGCGGTCGAAAATATCCCGTGCTCACTGTTAGAAATGCTCCGTGCTGACCCGCTGACGACTAGGCCTG
>NZ_JBQFLX010000059.1:0-4832 GCF_056531525.1 Ruegeria sp. N11 | reverse complement strand
TCATCGAGGTCGTCGACGGTCTGGCCGCCAATGGCGAAGACGGCAACGGCGCGGTCGAAGCCAAGGTCAAGGCCGAGGTCGCAGACCTCTGCGCACGATTCCCGATCTACCCGAACCTATAATCGGCTCGGAAAAAACAAGACAGCGGCGCCCCGGTGGCGCCGCATCTGGACTGGGCGCATTGTCATTTCACACCAAAGACTTAGTTGAATATTGGCAAAGTAACCCTGCCTTAGGACCAGCCTTCAGATCAGGCCGCGCCACCACAGAAACAGCAGCAGCAGCGCGCTCAGCGCCAGAATGTTGAACGCCAGTCCGCCCAGCATCCCCAGAAACCAGCCCCATCTTCTATCCGCCAGATCAATACTGCCGAGATACGCCTGCACCTCGTCGGACGCGCTGACAAGTTTCGGGCTATCCAAGACCCGCCGCAGCCTTGGATGCGCCGCCATCTGTTCCGCATTCGCCAGCAGAAGCGCCTGTTTGTAGATCCGGCGCGGCAGACGGCGTTTGGCCCTTTTGACCGAGGCCAACAGGGTTTTGTCCCGAACACCCAGCTTTTCGCGCAGCAACGTAATCGTGCCTGCAATCCGGGTCTGAATATCAGTGTCCTGCGACATTGGTGCCTCCTGACCGGGAAATGTAGCGCGGCCAGAGGCAGGCTACAATGGGACTGGTCGTTTCATTCACCGCCGGGTATCACGCATTCATGTTGAACACGATCGTACATGGCGAACCGACCGCGAACCCTCCTCTTCTGATCGCGCACGGGCTTTATGGCTCGGCCCGTAATTGGGGCGTCATTGCGCGGCGGCTATCGGACGAAAGACAGGTCATTGCAGCGGACATGCGCAATCATGCCTACAGCAAGTGGGACGCCTCGCATGGTTATCCGGACCTGGCCGATGATCTGGCCGAGGTCATTGCGCAGGTCGGCGGTCCCGTGGACGTTGTCGGACACTCTATGGGCGGCAAGGCAGCAATGACCCTGGCGTTGACGCATGGTGCCCTGGTGCGTAAACTGGTGGTGTCCGACATTGCGCCGGTGACCTACAGCCACAGTCAGATTCAATTCATCGAAGCCATGCGTGCGGTCGATCTGTCCCGCGTGACCCGGCGCTCGGATGCCGAGCAGCAACTGGCAGAACTGGGTGTCGAAAAAGCGTTGCAGAGCTTCTTCACTCAGTCACTGGATGTCAGCGGACAGCGGTGGCTGTTGAACTTGGACGGTCTGGCAAACGAGATGGCCAATATCATGGGGTTTCCGGACCTCGATGCCACTTGGAACGGGCCGGTCCTGTTTTTGTCAGGTGGCGACTCGGACTATGTTCTGCCGCAGCACCGCGACAAGATACGCGCCATGTTTCCCGCCGCGAAATTCGCGAAGATTCCGGGTGCGGGCCACTGGCTGCACGCCGAAAAACCTCGCGAATTTGAAGCGGCCGTCAGAACCTTTTTGAACGCCTGATCAGATCGAACCCTGATACAACCGTTTGGCGACAAGCCATGAAACCGGTATGGCAGCAACAAATCCTGCGCCAGCGGCCCCCAGAATAGCGCCCGTCGTAACCAGGCCAGCAGTCAATACAGCTATAACGGCCGAGCCAGCCAGGGCAGTTCCAATCAGTGAATACAACATCGAAGCAAGACGCATCATTGGGTGTGGTCCTATTTTGGAATCTGACCACATATTGGTTTATCAGGATGTGTACGGCTTTGATTCAGGTCAGGTCATTCCCGGGTCAACAGGCTCGACTGTCTGGCCGCCCCCTTCGACCCAGTCAGAAAGGCCCCCAAGGTTGTAAACGCGGGAATAGCCCATGTCCTTCAACAACTTGCCTGCCAACGCTGCGCGCCCGCCCGACGCACAGTGCAGAACGATTGGCCGGTCGATGCGCAATTCAGGATCATGAGTTGGCAGCCCGCTATCGGCCCTGAACTCCAGCATCCCGCGTGGAATGTGATGGGACCCGACCGCCCGGCCCGCCCTCTCCAGTTCCGGCGTATCCCGAACATCCAGCAGCAACCCGCCTTCGCGCAGCAATTCCGTAGCTTGGGCAAAATCGATACGCGCGACCACAGCGTTGGCGGCCTCCATCATGTCCCTGACGGTCAGTGGCATTCCGGTTCTCCTGTTCTTGGGCTTCCAATGGTTAACATGCAAAATAAGGAATGCGTTTTCTGTGTAAAGGTACAATAGCGGTAAATCGCTGGCGGGGATATTATCCCGTTCTAACTGTGACTTCGAATGGCGGCAAATTTGTTCGCCTTGCTGCATCTACAAACACGAAAAGAGGAAGTCCGGGCCACCCCAATCATCAGGACCGGACTCTATTACACTTGAGCTGCAAGCATCATCCGCCCCAACTGCATGCTTGGCGAATTGGCGGGTGTTGTTCCAATCACACGACTAGCCCCGGCAACTTGGGCTTGAGGGCGTGCTGGATTTGACCAAAGCACAATTTGAGGCGGAAGCGCATTGTATTCAGGGCCTTATGGTCTTAGTGGTTTTTTCAGGCTCAGGATGGGCCAAACGCACTGTGCCCGCGTGGTGGAATGGTAGACACAGGAGACTTAAAATCTCCAGGCGGAAACGCCGTGCCGGTTCGAGTCCGGCCGCGGGTACCAGTTTGTACGAAAATCGAAGCTTGCGCACGCTACTAGGCGCGATGCACGATCGGTCAAACATATCAAATGGCTTGGGAAGTTATCGTCTGCGTCTCGGCATGAAAAGGTCCGCAATGTGACCTGATACAAGGTATCATCGCTCCGGTGCTTGCAAATGCTTCGCGGAACTTGAATCCTTTATCCCGGAGGATCACGGGACAACGATTCACTAACATCCAAAATGGACCAGTCAGATGGGTCTGCTTAAGAAATAAAATGGTGCCGGGGGCGGAATCGAACCACCGACACGAGGATTTTCAATCCGGCGCTAATTCAAGCAAGCCAAACACTTACAAAACCGGGGTGCGTCAAACCCCCGACGAAACATCAAAGACTTACCTCGAAAGTGTCAAACCGGCTGAGGCCGAACTGACAAACGAAAACCCCGGCACGACGGCAATCGCAACCGGGGTTAAAGACGTTATGGAAGGCGTCTGTTCTTACGGTAAGGATATCGTGGCTTTCCCCATTTTGGCAATGCATTGGGGGGTGCTGCTGTGAATATTTCGACGCAAATCCCCGACAATATCAAACGTGTTTGCCGCTCCATCGGATACGCCGCTTGGCTTGATAGCACTAACGCTTGGTCCGGCCTTCCGGTGATCCTGCGAGCACGTCTGGATGCGCGGCAGCGCGTGGCCCTGGCATTCATGGCTCTCAAGGCTCTGGACCGTGACGATGCAGTAAATTCGGCAGAGGCGGCGCTAGGCACTGGTGCGGGACACCCCCCTGCACCGTTTTCTAGCTTCATGGATGAGGCCGCGTTCTGGGCGGATTATGCCGACCCGGAAGAACTGGACGCTTATTGCCTTGCCAGCTTCAAGCGCATGAAACCCGCGCGGCAGGCAGCATTTCTTGAGCATGTACAAAGGAGGCAAGCGGCGTGATGCGTGATTTTGCTGAGATGGCGGTGCAACTGGATGCGCACCGAGCCGAGTTTCCCAAAGAACGGTCGGACCGTTTGCCGAAAGAGTTTGTCTGGCGCGACCCTTCCGCTATTCCGCCCCGTCCTTGGCTCTACGGGCAACACCTGATCCGCAAACAGGTATCGGTGACGGTCGCACCCGGCGGCGTCGGGAAATCGTCTTTGACGATCTGCGAAGGGCTGGCAATGGCATCTGGCCGCGACCTACTGGGCGATTGGACCGCATCAGGCCTAAAAGTCTGGATATACAACCTTGAAGACCCCCGCGACGAGATGAACCGGCGCATCATCGCGGCCATGCAACATCACAACGTCGCCCCCGAGGAAATCTCAGGGCGTCTCTTTGTGGACACGGGCCGGGAACGCGAACTCAGCACCGCCATTCAAACTCGTGAAGGCGTCCAGATCGTCAAGCCGGAAATGGAAGCCTTAGCCCAAGAGATCGAAGCGTGCGAAATCGATGTTCTAATTATCGACCCGTTCGTGTCGTCGCATCAGGTGGGCGAGAACGACAACGGCGCAATCGACCTTGTGGCAAAGGAATGGGCGCGGCTGGCAGATCGTTGCAATTGTGCAATTGAACTTGTGCACCACACTCGCAAGACAAACGGCGAGGAAGCAACTACTGAAAGAGGGCGCGGTGCAACGGCGCTCTTGGCAGCAGCAAGATCCGGTCGTGTGCTCAACAAGATGAGCAACGACATGAAGGCCGAGGCGGGTGTTCAAAACGATCCGTCCACCTACTTTGCCGTGACCCGTGACAAAGCAAACCTCGCCCCTGTTGGGGATCGTGTTTGGCGGCGCATGGCATCTGTGCAGCTATCCAATGGGGATAGCGTGGGCGTTGCTGAGGTCTGGAAATGGCCGGACACTTTCGATGGGGTATCGGTCGCTGACCTGCTGGCAGTGCAACATGCTCTGGATGGTCAGGGGCGGCGCTACTCGGATCAGGCTGGCGGCGAGTGGGCTGGTGTGACCGTAGCTGAAGTGCTGGGCTTCGACGCCCAAGCCGACCGCAAGCGCATCAAGAAGATAATCGATACTTGGCTGAAATCCGGGGCGTTGGTCAAAGGGCAGAAAACAGGTGCTCAACGCAAGCCTGTCCCCACTGTGGAGGTAGGCGAATGGGCAACGGTGTGATGTGCGCCACTGTCTAGCCCCCTCGTTCGGCACCACTAAATTGAGGTTTCTCTAATAAGGTTTCAGGCACAGGTGGGCGCATGTTCAGAGCATGATGTGG
>NZ_JBQFLX010000058.1:0-4908 GCF_056531525.1 Ruegeria sp. N11 | reverse complement strand
GGCAACCCGCTACGACAGGTGCCCGAAGGTCTTCCTGTCAGCAATCGCCCTTGCAGCACTCGTTATCTATTGGCTATGAGTCCTGACCCTAAGCCGCTAAATTTTCTAATCCTTACACCATAGGCAACAGCATACGCGCAACTCCGGCACGCAACTACCTGAAACACCATCACTAATGCCAAAAATTCAGCTCGCTTCAGGTTTCCTTCGCCCACCTGCGCCTTTAATCTACTTTATTCTACGGCCATGGGACGGGTGGAATGGGCATTGCTCCGGCCCCCCATTCGTCTCGGGCTTTCGTCACAAGCGTTCGAACACGGCCTGAGCTCTGTCGAATGATGGTTGCGTAAGCGGCATGAGCCAGTCGACGTCCTGCCTCACTATCGGACGGATAGTGGAGCCCAAGAATTTCACGGTTTCTGGCGATGCGGCGCGCCATGTCAAATAGCGGATTCGTCTGATCTCCGGTAATGGTGGCGCCAGCTACTGAAGGAGGCGCCAGAACTTCATCCATTGCTGCATTCAGCAATAGCGCTGCCAACCAGGCTTGCGTTGCGTGACCGCTCGGGAACGAGGAATGCTCCGGTGGATCAATTGGTGGCATCAACGTCGGGCACAACTGCGATGGGCGCGGGCGATTGAAGAATGCCTTGTAAAGCATTGCGAGATGCGTACCGGCCTCGATTGCAAACGCCAAAAGCTTCGCGGTATATGGATGAGTGATCCGATTGAATGTTATGATCCCGCTAAAGCACTGATCTATCGATACTGCCTGCTCCAACGCCTCATCCAAAACACCCGGTCGATACTCGATGAGACCGATTAACTCGATCAACTCTTGTTCAAGAACGGTCATACTTGTCGGCGCCGGCTGGGGCCACGATTTCAACTTTTTCAAGGGGTCAGAGGGGTGAAGGGGGTCATCGACCTCATCGAAATCAAACGGACCGGAACTCGTAGTTGGAAAACCAAGCGACGACGGCGGTCCTGCTGTCGTAGCCCAAGCTTGAATTGCGCGATCAAACAATGGCAACAAGCTACGAGCGTAGTTGTAAGGTGCCCAATGGGCGTCTGTCCAAGAACCGGGAATATTGAGTTTGTAAAACTCGTGCAGACGAAAGGGTCGCGACGCGTCTGGCGCAATCTCGATCATCAGCTCCGGGTCAACATGAGGCCAAGACTGCCCGCGCCACCACCAGAGATGCGGATTGTTATCGTCTAATGCAGCGTTAGAGCGCTTTATATTCGCTGTTATTCCAACAACTCGTCCACCGCCAGCATTACCGGACGACCCGGTCATCGAAAAGTTCGAATTGTTGGAGTTATTGGAATTGTTCGAATTATTGGAGTTATTCGAATTGTTTGAGTTATTTGAATTATGCATTTTATTTCCCCCCTAAAAATTCAGATTGAAACTCGCCTAACCCGGCAAACTAGATGCCCGAAGGTGCTTCAACCACGTCAACTGAAGCTGTTCATCGGCAAATGTTGAATGCGCTTTAGCATAATCATCAACGCGGAATTCAGGAGCGTACCGCAACAAAGCATCTGCGGCGACCTTTGCTCCAATTGTATCGCCCTCTGCAGCAAGCGACGCAGCTAGCAATCGCAGGGACGGTAGGTGCCCGTCTTCTTCATCAAGAGCTCGACGCGCCCAATATGCGGCGCGTGAGAAGTTTCCAGCCGAATAGTGTGCTATCGAAAGCCAATCATACTCCCGAAATGGGATTTGATCGAGTGGTATGAGCTGATGTGCCTGTTCAGCATATTTCACTGCATCCTGCCCGCGACCGACATATGCCATGGTGCCAGCAGAGATCATGAGCACAAAAGTGTTTCCGGGTCCGATGTATCGCGCCCGTTCCATCAGGGCTAGCGCAGCTTCGTGATCATCTCGCAAAAACGCCTTGGTCTGAGCCAAAACTGCAATCGCCTGAGCATTTGTTTCATCTAGTTCCACTGCACGTTTTGCGTCTTCTTCTGCGGCGGACTTCGCAACTTCCCGGTCTTCGATCCACCCCTGAACGACCATCATGATCCACCAGGCAGCGCGCCAACAATACGCTGCCGCGAACCCGGGGTCGTCAGCAATAGCTTGATCCAGGTACTTACGTGCTTCCTCATAACTTTCGCGCTTCAAATGCCTCATCAAGTCCAATGCCTTAAGCTGGCAATCATAGGCCGAGAAAACTTCTGCAGGTTTGCGGAGCGCGCGGTTCAGTTCTGCACGACGCACTTGTGGCGCAATACTAGCCGTAATTTCAGCCACTAGCTGATCTTGTTGATCAAAAATTTGATCTTGTTCAATTTCGGAACGCTTGGACAACATGGTAACTCCAGTTTTTGAGTCACTTAGAGTCACCGACAATCTTATTTTTCCGCTTTGGCGCCTGACTGTACCTTGAAGGACATAGCGAACGCCAAGCACGCGCCGCGCTTCCCTCGGATCAATCTGGCAATCGCGAAAACCAAGCGTGGACGCACGAGCGATAACCACCATTTCATGCAATCCGGAAAGACAACAAATCAAATCCTCGACAAGCCCGTCTGAGAAATACGCGTCCTCATCCGACGGTCCAAGATTCTCAAATGGTAGTATCGCGATAGATGGTATTTCATCCTTCGCGTGAAATACGCCGATAGCTTTAGCAGGGCTTGTGTTCAAACCATAAGTGCGGACTGGTCTTTCAAAACCCTTGAGCGCGACGAAGCCAAGATCTCGGATTTCTGTTGAACGTGACTTGCGGATAACTTCGGAGGCCGAGTGAGACAGTATTACGGAATCTGCAGTCGCCGCTTCTTGCAGGCGTTTGGCCAAATTCACGCCATCCCCAAAGACGTCACCATCGGAAAACAGAACTGTCGAATAGTTGATTCCTATTCGAAATCGTAACCCTTTCCATCGAGGACGGGTATTTGACCTATCTTCAATCAGCAGCCTGTTGACGTTTTCAGCTAAAGTAACGGCTGATTCCACACTTTCGAATGTTACAAGTAGCCCGTCGCCTAAGTTTTTTTGCGTCTCTGCGCCGAGCTGGTCCAACATAGGATGCACAATACTAGACAAGAAATCATCGAAAACTGCAAAGGCATGATCCTCATCCTTGGACGCCCACGAAGTAAATCCCACAGCGTCCGCAAACATAATCGCCATGAGTCTCTTTAAGGGTTTTTGGGCCGCCGTTCCCGTGTACCAACTAAGTAAGTTTTGCTCGGCCATATCCGACTTCGCGCCAAAAATTGATTTAAGGACCCTTTTTCCTTACACTAATTCCATTGATTTTTCGACTATAGCTTTCTCAACGCAGTTGTGAGGCCCCTGCCATGCCGCAAAGTAACAGGTACATTATTTGGCGAGGGATCGCCGATCCAGAAATCGACGAACTCCTTCGTCGTGCCGATGAGGACGATATAGAGATCACTCGTACAGATGATTTTGTCGTTGTTAACGCTACCGAAGAGGACATTCTAGCGGTTTTCGGACCATACTTGCGAGACAACCAAATACTTGCGCCTGAAGGCGCGACAATTCTTGGTGAGATCGAACTGACTGGCCAGTTTCTGGTTGGGATCGATGCACCCATCGATTTCGCAGAATACAACGGACGACGCAACGTCTCGCCTGGACCTGCCTCTTTTGACAGGGATAGCGCCGAAAATCTGATCGCCGCTTCCGAAATTCGAAATTTTGCGGCTTCAGGTACGAGGCGTGTTAATGTCGTTATTGTGGACGGCGGACTTGACGAAAGTTACCTTAATTCAATTGGCTACACCAAGCCGCTAGAAACTCTTCCTGGTATTACGGGGTCGCACGTTGCACCTCACGCGCGACAAAGCCAACGGCATGCCAACGCGGTCGCACGAAGTATTTTCTCGATTGCGCCGGATGTTCATTTTGTTGACGCACCGATCTTGCCAGATCGCATCGACTATGTGGACTTATTTGCCAGTAGAGTGATTCAATTGATTGCTGCGCTATTGGGAGAAATAAATGGTCGAAGCGACGAGTCTTGGGTGGTTGTTTGTGCTTGGGGATTACTAGATCGAAAATACGACCGATTCCTAGGCACTTATGCGGATAATCACAATCATATGCTTTCAACGGTCATCAAACATCTAGTTACGAAAGGCGTCGACGTTGTTTTTTCCGCAGGCAACAGTGGTTTGTTTTCGCCTGACTTTAGAAGTGGGCATACGGATCGAGGTCCCTACGGAAGCATTATGGGATCGAACGGCCTTCCATCTGTACTTACGGTAGGCGGTGTCAATGCAATCGAAAGGTGGATCGGGGAGAGTTCTCAAGGGCCAGAGCCCCCTGACTTGCGATTTGTAGGCATCAAAGCCCCTAGAAAACCAGATGTTTGCGCACCGACTTGGTTTTGCGAAAATTACGACAGGCATGCCGCACTTACTGGCACGTCCGGTGCCTGTGCAGTCGCCGCTGGCGTTGTCGCCGCCGTTAGAAGAAAAAAAAGCCCAGCGTCTCTATCACCTTCCGATCTAATAGACAGAATTCGCGATACCGCTAGAGTAATCGGTTACACAAAACGAGATGACCGCTCTACGCCAGCGGAATGGAGAATTGGATCAGGGATTGTTGACTGTGCAGAGTTGGTAAAAGTACTTTAGCGCCTTGTTTGGTTATGGAGGTGGATAATCCGATCTTCGTGACCTTGCACGGCGCGATACAGCCACGTTGAGATTGAACCGGTTGCTCAGCATAATGCGCCAGACTGGTTTTGAATGTGTTGCGAGAGTGTTAGGGTCAGCACTCATTGATTTCCGCGTGGCTGCGTGTGTCACGGTTCGAAAATCGAGCGGTGACCATGTCTGATCTTTTTTGGCTGACGGATGCGCAGATGGCGCGTCTTGAGCCTTTCTTCCCCAAGTCCCACGGCAAACAACGCG
>NZ_JBQFLX010000057.1:0-5002 GCF_056531525.1 Ruegeria sp. N11 | reverse complement strand
AACGCATCTTCATCCGAATACCGCTTCCGAGCCATCCATCATCCCTTCCGTGACACCAAAATAGTGGCACAGTTTTACGGGGCTAAGACAGCAGGATTACGTGTCTTCTCTTCCGCAAGCACAATATCTCAACTGGCACTCTTATTGGATGCTGAGGAGGCCGCTACCAATCGAATTTCCATCATATCTTTAGGTCCAGGCGCGGCTTCCAAAACGGGCGGAAGAGTTCAATCTTGGGGCATCGGTTCATCACGACTTTAAGGCCCGCCGCTTCGGCGAGTTGCGCTGCTTTGTCGTCGTACACACCGATTTGACCCCAAAGAACTTTTGCCCCGATTGCGATAGCCTTCTCGGCAAAGGCATATAACTCTTCCTTCGGGCGAAAAACGTCTACCATATCAACATGTTTGTCGATCTCTTCCAGCGAGTGGTAGACCTTGAGCCCCCTAATTTCCGAAACATTCGGGTTAGGATTCACCGGTAGAATATCATAGCCGATTTCACTCAGCTGTCGCAGAACGCCATAGCTGAATTTCGTTTTGTCCGCGCTAGCCCCCACCATTGCAATGGTTTTAACCGACTGCAGGATGTCGGCGAGGTATTTGGGGTCGTAATCATAGATGCGGTCGATATCTGCTTCGGGCATCGGTTAACCTTCCTTCGGCGTCGCAATGTCAGCCTTGAGTTCGTGGGGTTTGAGAGGGTCGAGAAACGGATTGCGGTACAGCTTGTCATGGCTCTCGACCCCGATCTCAAGCGTGATGTCGGATGTCGGACGTGCCACGCAAAGGATCACATAGCCGTTCGCGATTTGCCGATTATTCAGCGCAACCTGTCGGCGTTGATCGATCGCGCCACTCTGTAGTTTTGCCGCGCAGGTAATGCAGCCGCCATACTTGCACCCAAAAGGCAAGTCGACGCCCTGTTCTCTCAGCGTTTCCAGAAGTGGACGCCGCGCATCCACACAGTATTGCGCGCCATCTCTGTTCGCGATCGTCACGGTATACATAATCATAGCCAGATGTCGCTTGTGCAATCACCGCCAGGATACCGGCTCTCGTGACAGCGCGATGGACCATTCGGTTCTTTGCCAAAGTCCACAATGAAATCCTCGTTGATCTTCATACCACCGTTTTCAGGGTCGCAATCGATCATCACCATAACCCCGCCCTTTTCGCGGATCTCGGGATAGAACTGGTTATCCCAAGTCGAGAACAGCGAGGTCGTGACATAAAGCCTTCGTCCGTCGAGAGAGAGCTGGAACATTTGTGGACCACCCGCGACCTCGACCCCGTTAACGATCGGAGCTTTACCCAAAAGGCCCCCCATAAACACTTGCCCGGTCAGCTTGGGATTATGCGGGTCGGTGACGTCATACTGGCGCATATCTCCATGCAGCCAATTGTTCAGGTACAAGTATTTGTCGTCCATCGAGATCAGGATCGCCGACATAACCCCCGGCAACGGGATCGGCCATTCGGGGTGCATCTCGTTTTCCACATCGATGATCTTTTCCCACCGCCACTTTTTAGCATCGTCTTGCCACCAATGGATCACATTGGTCGAAAGAGCTGCGCCACAGAACCCATGCGTGCTGTCGGGGTCATGGTGGAACTTAACTTCCAGTGGCAACAGCCCGTCTTCACCCAAATAGAAGCTTTCGACCGGTTCGCGTTTTTCGAAATCCCAAAAATGCAGCTCCCGCCCATATTTCAGATGGCCCACTTCTTCCAGATCGAAGCCCGGCATGAAGGTATTGGGCGCAGCCCATTCGGAACTGACCATCACGTTGTGGCGCGGTTGGTACCAGAAATCGTAGCCAAACTTGATATCGCCCATCGAGGTTTCCCAGCGACCGACGATGCTGAACTCTTTGTCGAGATGCAGATAGCCTCCAGGAGCCTCACCCTTGGCATTTCCAAGGAAGGAAATGATGATTTCCGAGCCCAAACAATGCACCGTATGCGGGCCCGATAAATCTGCCTTGGCCTTGATCTCGGCCCCGTCGATGATCTTATGCAACCGCGGCGCACGCGGGTCAGTGGCTGTATCAACGATGTGAAGGTTGTTAGAGCGTACGCCCGGCAGGATCAGGTATTTGCGGGACATCGAGCCGTCGTCGTGACAGGACGAACAGGCGTTCCACCCCATGTGGTGAAGCTCGTCCCCAATCCCCGGCATTTCCAGCCTATGGATTACCTGAGAATAGGTCGGGCTGTCAGGGTCGACATCCACTGTAGCAAGATAATCAGGTTTCTGGATCCCTGTCCCGGTGTAGATGGCGATCGTGTAGAGTAGCTTTTCTCGGGGGGCTTTGATGGCTTCTTGCGGACTCTTGAAGCCCGGTCCACAGCATTGTCCATCCATCGAGTGCTCCTCCCTTGATTCCCTAAATTGTATCGTATATCGAAAACTTAGTTATCATAAAGTGAGAAAAATGCATCTCGAACGATTAGCGCTGATTTTGGAAATCGTGGGTCAAAAAGGACGTGCGTCCGTAGCGGATATCTGTGCCCAGTCCGATATACCTAAACCGACGGCCTACAGGCTGGTTCAAGACCTTGTTTTGTCCGGCCTCCTTGAATCACCAGCCCGCGGTGAGTTCGCGATTGGGATTAGGCTAAAGCTTATCACGTTGAGCGATCACTCTGATCCCGCACTTTTGCAAGTGATTGCGCCTGTGCTCTCCGGCGCCGCGAATGAGTATGGCGCTGCGTTTTTCTTGTCTCGACTACGGGGCCATTGGGTAGAGATTATTCATGTGGAGACACCGCAGACGGGCGTGTCTTTTCTTCATCCAGGTATGGGCAAACGACCAATGCACGCGTGCTCTTGCGCCAAGGCAATCGCCGCCGTGTCGCCTGAGCTGCTGTCTCAAGACCGATTGGATGGGCAGCTTAAGCGGTACACAGATCGCACGATTACAGACCCCAAGGATCTGGCCGCGGAACTCGATGTCATTCGAGCCAAAGGGTATGCCGAATGTGTTGAAGAACTCGAGCGCGGAATCAGTTCTGTCGCAACAACGCTGACTAAGACAGGTGTTGGTGCGACGCTTTCAATCGGCGCTACGGCGTCTCTTCGGGTGTTTACACCTTCGGAGCGAGAAAAGATTGGCCATAGACTTACCACAATGTCACACGAACTTGCTCGCGCGCTAGGATGGGGTGAAGCAGATGAAGAAAGGATATCCGCTTAGGTTCATGGGTATCGCAGTGCTGTAGGTTAATGCCATCCAGCAGGACAGGTGTGTTTTGCGACCTTCGCCGCTTTCAGGTCAATGAGGGAGACAAATATGGACGATGCAATGTTTGGTGGGTTCTTCGTGATCAACGTAAAACCTGAGTATCGGCAGCCCTTTTTGGACGCCAGCATCTTCCAAGCGCAAAATGTTGTCAGTGAAGAACCCGAAGTTTTCCAGTTTCATATTATGGCGGATGAGGCGAACCCAAATCGGTTCTATTTCTACGAAGTCTTCAGGGATGAAGCTGCGGTCCAGGATCATTGGGAATCTGAAACCTTCAATAACTGGTTAAACACTGTCCGAAAGATGCTGGATGGTGAGATCGAACTTGTTGCTAGGATGCGCTCGCTTTTTCCGACGCCAAAAGGTTTCGAGGCGCAAAAAGCAAGCCTGCTACTATGGTAAAATTGACCGACGTTTGAAGCTAACACCGGTACGAGGAAATTTTGGGTTTTGGTGCTGGTCCGCGTTGGGCTCGATGCGGACCTTCGTCGAATTTTGGTCAATGACCGTTATGCGAACGAAGCAGACGTTTAGCACCCTAAGTCAAAGGGCAGTTCTACGTGAAAAGATCAGTAGAAAGGTACTTCAGTCCTGAGTCGCAAATGATCACGGAAACGGTCTGGCCTTTGTGAGGGCCTTTTAGTAGCTCGACAGCACCCGCCACGTTAGCGCCGGAAGAAAACCCAGCGAAAATGCCTTCGAAGCGCGCCAGATCGCGACAGGTCTGACGCGCTGTGTGGCCATCAATTTGAAGAAACCCATCCCACACGAACCCTCGAAGGAAATCGAGATCACACATAACATACCCTCCTCCCTGAATGGGATGTTCGGGGCTTGTCACTTCCTGACCGGCGATAACTGCAGCGCCTTCGGGCTCAATGGGATAGCATTTGATCTCTGAATTTCGCGATCGCAGGTACTTGGAAGTCCCAGACAAAGTGCCACCCGATCCGACAAAATCACAGAATGCATCGATGTTGCCGCCGGACTGTTCCCAAAGTTCTGGGCCAGTCGTATGTTCATGGGCACTCGGATTACCTTCTCGTTGGAATTGGTCAGCTCGAAATGCGTTGCGTTCAATCGTCAGTTTTGTAGCCACGCGATCAACCTCTGCGAGGTCAGCGCCGGATACTTCCCCGGGGCGACTTCCCGGCATTTGATCTACCAACACGACTTCGGCGCCAAGAGCCTGCATCATTTGTGCGCGCTCAGGCGAGTTGCCTTTGGACATGACAGCAACGAATGGGTAGCCTTTGATACTGCAGATGATGGCAAGGCCGGTGCCCATATTGCCACTTGTCAGCTCAACGATTGTCTGCCCTTGCTCTAACGTGCCATTGGCCTCAGCTGCTTCAATGACCCCAAGCGCCGCGCGGTCTTTTTTGGAGAATCCGGGGTTCAAGTAATCGAGCTTGGCTAAAATTTTTCCCTCGCAACCATAATGCTTTACCAGCCGATCAAGAGACACCAAAGGTGTGTTTCCAATCGCTCCGAGAATGGAACAAAATGTACCAGTCATTATAAGAGTCCCAACTCTGTTTCGAAGCGAACTTTGGTAGACACTGCAGAGTTTTGCAACTTGGGCGCCTGGTGCTCAGCCACCAAAAAGTAACGTAAGGCTGCTCTGTAGGCGACACAACCTATCGCGGCAATCAGGTTTGGCGTTAGGGTCAGGACCCATTGATTTCCAGCGGTCGGCATGATTCACGGCTGAAAAACGAGCGGTGAACATGTCTGGTCTTTTCTGGTTGACCG
>NZ_JBQFLX010000056.1:0-5752 GCF_056531525.1 Ruegeria sp. N11 | reverse complement strand
CCAAAAAGAGAAAGCGGCCTCTCAGCCGGCGCAGCCAAAGCCGACTCCAAAGCCCCAAGCCCAGGCTCAACAAGATCCCCGGGAAGCTCTACGAGCCAAACTCATGGCGTTGGACAGCCAGGAGCTGCTGGTCCGAAACCTGCTGGACAATCGCACAATCATAGCCAACCAGGAGGAACAACTCCGACAGCAGGTGGAGGTCATAAAGGGCCACAACCAGGTGGCAAAGCTGATCCAGCAGCTAATCGACGCTCTGTAGACCGGGCCGCGGGACCGCAGCCCACCCACCATTCACAGGCATCCGCCCCTGACATGGAGGCAATGCCAGATCTCGATGATCCAAACCTGTTGCAGAAGATCCAGCAGATCAATGCCCGCCAGCAAGCCGCATCTGCGTATCGCCCTGGGATGTAATTAGTCCCGGCCGGCGAGCTCCGCCTCGACTGCCCTGGTCATAATCGCCATCGCCTTCCAGGTCGCGTGCGGCCATTCCTCGGAATCTCTTATTTCCTGCAATTCAGGAGCGAACGACAGGCGCTCCATTTCCCGGGCGAGACCGTCGAGCATGGTGCGCAGCGCGTGCGTCGAGAGATCCTTCAGCTCAGTCTCAACGCTCATCCGAACCACCTGCTGAACAAGCCACGCTTGCCCCCTGCCGGCGCAGCCAGGAGCTTCTGCTCGCGCTCATAGGCCTGCTCGAGCTGCTCGTCCTTGTCATCAAGGCGCTTCTGCATCTCTTCAACTCTGACCCGTAACTCTATGAGTTCTCGGTAGTTTTCCTCGGTTTCGGTAGGGGGGTGGGCTTTGGTTTCGGACGCGGTTCCTGCACTGGTCTTCGGAAACACCCTGAAGAGCTCTGCTGGCTCAATCTGCCAACGACCGTTGACCTTCGTCGCGGCTAAACGCCCTGAATTCAGGGCCTCCAGCACGGTCTTCTTGGACTTGTTGGCCTCTTTGGCCGCCTGGTTCATAGACAGTTTCACTGCTTCAACTCCTGCTCTTAACCCACCGGTTTTGAAACCGTGTACCACGGAACCGGTTAATCTTGGTGGAAAATGTTGAGGTAAGTGATTGTTGAGCTGTCTGGAGGGGGCTCAGTTGTTTCTGATCCCGGGGGATCAGAAGAATTCTTGCGTCCACAACTCTGCGATTTGTGGACATTTAACGTATTGGTGTGAACGATATAGGAAGATGGGCCCGCGGCCCTCTTATCTTCCTTTCGTTTTAATGCCAGGGGCACCACGTTGTCGCCGGCCTGAAGCTGTTCAGCTATGCGTCTGGCTTCCTCGGGCGTCATGCTGGTGTTCTTCTCCCAGGCTTGCAGGGCCTGGAAGCGGTAGAGCAGATAATCAGCATAGCGGCGCTGAGCTGCCTCGCCTTTCGGATTATGGTTCAAACCGAAATGTATGATCAGCGGCTCTCTGAAAGGCCCAAAGGCCGTCGTTGGCTGTGTGACTGTCAGAATGACGTTCGAGGGCGCATCCCCCTCTTCTTGCTCTTCCTGGGCGTTCAGCATGGCCTTCAGTTCGTCCAGGCTATGACCATCTGGATCGATGCCGATCTTATTTGCCAGGTCACAGATCTTCTCTTCCTCAGTCCGTCTTTGGGCGGTGTTCTTCTTCATGAAGACCAGCCGGCCATCTGACAGCTCGACCACCTTCAATCGTCGCTTCCTGGCATCCGAGACGAATGCCTTGAACTTCCCGTACGGAATGAAGGATCGGCCGCGATACCACTCATCGAAGAGCCAGTGCAGCTCCGCCCCTTCGATCCCATCATAATCCTCGGGCTTGGTGACGTATTTGATCGCCTCGTTCAGATCCTTCAGGCGCCCGTTGTCTTTCAGGTGCCACTTCAGCCGATTGTGGGTCGATCTGAGGAACTTTTCCCACTCTCCATTGGAGAGCAAAGGGCCGTCATAAATTATGTTGGCGTGCAGGTGATAGCTGAACGTCCCATCGTCCTCTTCCTTCCTCGGGCATTCGATGCTCGCAAGGTGAACATCGATCCCGAACCGCTTGCGGACATAGCTCGCCCACCTGGAGATCCGCCGAGTCATCACCGCCTTCCTGGCCCGGATGCCATCTTCGGACATCGCTGTGATCCGCTGGCCGGCAGTCAGTACCATGTATCTCAAATACGGCTTCTTGTGAGCGAATATCCCGAAGAGCAGCTGTTGCTGACGCCTGTTGCGCTGAGAAACATCAGGGAGGAGATTGATGTTTCTCTTTTGCTTTTGAGTGTACTCGATCCCGGTGACAGCGCCGGTCATCTTGATCGGCCAGGCATCCGCGTAGACCTCAACGCCTTCCTCTTCGAGAATGTCTCTCATCGCATTCGATTGGCGCACCAGGGCGTCGCTGCGTTGCTTGTTCTTCGACCAGCCGCTCAAAGTGACCATCGTCCCTGTTTCTTTGGCGATGAGATCTTCGACAGTGAACGGTCGACCAAATGTCCCCCGCCCAACAAATGAAATGTGGGGGTGAGGCTGTTTCTGCCCTTTTCCTGTTGGCTCGATAACCTCGAATTCTGGTTCGTGGTTCGGTTTTCGTGCCAGTGCCTGCCCGTAAACGGTCTTCATGCCGTCGTCTGTCCTTTTCATTAAAGACTCGACAACGAACTGTCCGAAGCAGGGTTGATCCCTGCCGAAAGCGCACGTATATTCAGGGCAAGTTAGGCACGATGTGTATTCGCACCTTTTGCCTTTTCAATGTGCCAGCCGGTTTACTATCGCCAAACAGAGAACCGGTTGTCATGTCGAGCCTAGCCTAGAAAGCACCCGTCCTTGTGGCGGGTTTTTTCTTTCCAGGACTGCTCTCGGACAAGATAGCGATTCACCCCGCACCGCACAAGCTTTTGTGCATACAGCCATTAACCTCGACGAAATGTTGACACGGCGGATAGCCCCCGGTCTGTCCGGCCGAGACGTTCCGTTTCGCGCTGAAGTGCCAATTTTCCTTGGCTACTGTCCCGGACTCGAGGGGCCGTGTCCCCCTTTTTGTCCCCGTTTTATGCTCGCTTCGGGCTCTGGGGGAGGATCAAGATCTCACCCATCAACGACGCTTCTCAAACAAACACCTGGGTCATGCAGAACCTCAGCTCAACAACAAACACGGTTTCCACGGCCAAGGCCGCGGACCCACCGAGTTTCTTGTTGCCCTGAGAACCATGCACGCCCTGATCAGGTGCTTGCGAAGCGACGGTGACGGGGGAGATCTTTAAGGCCCACCCCCCTTTATGGATAGGTTCGGGATTCCGTCTATCATATATTCTTTTCTGAATGTATTATTTTTTGTAAGGAGACTACCTACAAAAAAGAGAAAACCCCGGGTTTCCCCAGGGCCTTCCTTCGACAGCCGGATTTGCGTCCCCGCTCACCGGTTACTTCTCAAATGTTCGAAACCTGGCAGGGCGCAAGCCCCATCCTTCCTTTGACTAAAAAAATCCCGGGGGAATGCCGGCAGGCAGGGGGCAGAGCCCCGCCCTCACTCCGCCGCAGGCGGTCGCGCGTTTTTTTCGGACATCTGGACATCGAGGCCGAACTGGTTGCGCAGGGCGTCGATCCGGCCGGTTTTGAAATAATCCCGCGGTGCCGCTTTCTTCAGGTACTTCCAGATGAGATGCGCCTGATCCGGATCGTTCTCGAGCATATAGGCCCAGCACGCCCCGACGGTTACGAGGGCTGTGGTCCGCTCTTTGAACTTGCGCCTGGTCTCTTTTTTCCGAGCAGCCGCTAGTTTCTCTTTCGCCTTTTTCAGACGGAGCTCGGCGGCTTCGAGTTCCGTCATCTTTTCTGAATCTGACATGCTCCTGTTCCCCTGCCCTGAATACGTAAGTTGAATTTCGCAGGTTAGAAACAACTTAAATCTGAAATGATGGAGACAAAAAAATTGGGTGCTCGCTTATACGTCCGTTGGACGTGCGAGGTCTGCGACGCCCAGGCTTAGATTTCAAATGGCGCATTTCAGGGTTTCATTCGGTGTTGTGAAAGGTTCCGACGGTGGCAGTGCCCGCCGGCGTTCGGCCTATCAACGTTGCACGAATGAAGCCGGATATGATTTCTCCGCCAAGGCCGAAGAGCTCGACCATGAAGAGGTCATGCTTCCTGAAGATGCGCCGGCCGATTTCGCAGATCCGGCCAAGCTCTGGAAAACGGTCGAAGCGCATGAGCTCGGCACCCGATGGGATGCGCAGATCTCGCGAACCTTCGAGATCGGCATCCCCAAGGAGATCCCCCGGGAGCTGCACGCCGAGTTCGCTCGGGATCAGTTGAACTTCCTGGTCGACCGCGGCTTTGCTGTTGAGTTCTCGATCCACCGCGAGGAATCCCTGTTCGAGCCCGGGGAATTCCATTCCCACGTTCACGCTCAGGCAACCCTGCGGCACGTGGGCCCGGACGGACTTTCCGAGAAGAAGGATCGGCAATTCAACAGCATGATGACGGCCAAGCTGAAGGGCGGCAAATCCGGCACCAAGATGCGCAAGCAATTCGCTGACCGACAGAATGCCTTCTTCGAAAAGCACGGCATCAAGGCCGAGGTGACACACGAGGCGCTGCCTGAAGGTCTGGCCCTGCCTGTCGCATCCAAGAAGGTGATCCGCGCGATGGAACGCTGGCGCAAAGCTGAGAAAGCAGCCGAGGCTAAAGGCCGGCCGGCGCCACCCATGCCTCGCTATGTCCAGGAGTTCCTGGTCGAGCGCGATGCGGTCAAAGCCGCAATCGCAGAATACCGCGCTGCCCAGGATGAAGTTCTGGAGAAAGGTCGCGAGGCTACATCAGAGATTGAGGCGCTGGTCCCGGAAACGGTCACCGAAACCGAAACCCACCAGCCGGAAGAGTATAAAAATAAGGAATTTGAGGATGGACTACGAAGAGATACCGGAGATCGAGAACCAGCCAGAACCACCGATGCCACCGAGCGAACCGCCGATGGAAACGGATGGGCAGAGAGTGGCCCGGGAGACCGTGAAGCAGATCCAGGCCGAGAGGAATGGGGAAGAGATGACGCCCGAGTCACCGACGTCGACACCCCAAAACCGCGGGGATCTGACGCCGGCGATCAAGTCGGACACAAGCGAAATCCTGTCATTGATGACCCCTGGAGAGAAGGCGGATCCACTCCTGCCCCTGGTCGAGGAGCTGGTGGAGCTGACGCTGAGGCTCGAGGACAAGGTGGACAATCTGACGACAGAGCTGACCGGCCTGAAGACCAGGATGATCGACGCTGGGACGATCTAACCGAGGCCCGGGAAGAATATGATTTTGCCGACGCTGCGATCCAGGACGAAAACGTCTGGGCCCGAATCCAGCGCCAGCACCATCCCGAAAAATATAACGACCTGGCCGCGAAAATAAGAGAACGAAACCAGGCCGCGAAAAAAGAGAAAACCGCGGATCAGGATCGCAAGATCACGTTCCGCCATCGCCTGGCTCGCACCTGGGTTGCCCAGCGAACCGGCCGTCTGCTCGACAAGCTGAAGGCTCGCAACACTGCCCGCCGCGGTCTGACCGGGGCCGAGCTGCGCCGACGCCAGGATCTCGATGAGAAGTTGAAACCGAAGCTGAACAAGCTGCGCGCACGTAATGACGAGCGCCGCATGAAGGAGGATAAGAGATATGGCAAAGGCAAAGAGCCTGACAGAATTCGCGAAGCAGAAGGCCCAAAAAGAGAAAGCGGCCTCTCAGCCGGCGCAGCCAAAGCCGACTCCAAAGCCCCAAGCCCAGGCTCAACAAGATCCCCGGGAAGCTCTA
>NZ_JBQFLX010000055.1:0-2500 GCF_056531525.1 Ruegeria sp. N11 | reverse complement strand
TGAAAAGGATCGGGATGAGCTGTGCCTAGGGGTGAAAGGCCAATCAAACTCGGAGATAGCTGGTTCTCTGCGAAATCTATTTAGGTAGAGCGTCATCCGAATACCCCGGGGGGTAGAGCACTGGATGGGTAATGGGGCCCCACAGGCTTACTGATCCTAACCAAACTCCGAATACCCGGGAGTACTAGATGGCAGACACACTGCGGATGCTAACGTCCGTAGTGGAGAGGGAAACAACCCTGACCTACAGCTAAGGCCCCCAATTCATGGCTAAGTGGGAAAGCAGGTGGGACGACCAAAACAACCAGGAGGTTGGCTTAGAAGCAGCCATCCTTTAAAGATAGCGTAACAGCTCACTGGTCTAAATAAGTTGTCCTGCGGCGAAGATGTAACGGGGCTCAAGCCATGAGCCGAAGCTTAGGATGCCGTAAGGCATGGTAGCAGAGCGTAGTGTGACATAGAACTCATCCGTATTTGCATCCACCTGTGAAATATCAGCGGGTGTAATGACGGATCGAGTTCTTTCGATGAAGCCGGCCTGTGAGGGATCCGGTGGAGAGATCACTAGTGAGAATGATGACATGAGTAGCGACAAAGAGTGTGAGAGACACTCTCGCCGAAAGTCCAAGGGTTCCTGCTTAAAGCTAATCTGAGCAGGGTAAGCCGGCCCCTAAGCCGAGGCCGAAAGGCGTAGGCGATGGGAACTAGGTTAATATTCCTAGGCCAGGAGGATGTGACGGATCACAGGTGTAGTTCAATCTTATCGGATTGATTGGGCTGCTGAGTGGTTCCTGGAAATAGCCCTCCATCAGACCGTACCCTAAACCGACACAGGTGGACTGGTAGAGCATACCAAGGCGCTTGAGAGAACGATGTTGAAGGAACTCGGCAAAATACCTCCGTAAGTTCGCGAGAAGGAGGCCCGGTTCCTAGGCAACTAGGGGCTGGGGGCACAAACCAGGGGGTGGCGACTGTTTATTAAAAACACAGGGCTCTGCGAAGTCGCAAGACGACGTATAGGGTCTGACGCCTGCCCGGTGCCTGAAGGTTAAAAGGAGAGGTGAGAGCCTTGAATTGAAGCCCAGGTAAACGGCGGCCGTAACTATAACGGTCCTAAGGTAGCGAAATTCCTTGTCGGGTAAGTTCCGACCTGCACGAATGGCGTAACGACTTCCCCGCTGTCTCCAACATCGACTCAGCGAAATTGAATTGCCTGTCAAGATGCAGGCTTCCCGCGGTTAGACGGAAAGACCCCGTGCACCTTTACTACAGCTTCGCACTGGCATCAGGATTGTGATGTGCAGGATAGGTGGTAGGCTTTGAAGCAGGAACGCAAGTACCTGTGGAGCCTCCCTTGAGATACCACCCTTCGCACTCTTGATGTCTAACCGCGGTCCGTTATCCGGATCCGGGACCCTGCGTGGCGGGTAGTTTGACTGGGGCGGTCGCCTCCTAAAGCGTAACGGAGGCGCGCGAAGGTTGGCTCAGAGCGGTCGGAAATCGCTCGTTGAGTGCAATGGCAGAAGCCAGCCTGACTGCGAGACTGACAAGTCGAGCAGAGTCGAAAGACGGCCATAGTGATCCGGTGGTCCCGAGTGGAAGGGCCATCGCTCAACGGATAAAAGGTACGCCGGGGATAACAGGCTGATACTGCCCAAGAGTCCATATCGACGGCAGTGTTTGGCACCTCGATGTCGGCTCATCTCATCCTGGGGCTGGAGCAGGTCCCAAGGGTACGGCTGTTCGCCGTTTAAAGAGGTACGTGAGCTGGGTTTAGAACGTCGTGAGACAGTTCGGTCCCTATCTGCCGTGGGTGTAGGAGACTTGAGAGGAGTTGCCCCTAGTACGAGAGGACCGGGGTGAACGATCCACTGGTGGACCAGTTGTCGTGCCAACGGCAGTGCTGGGTAGCTATGATCGGACAGGATAACCGCTGAAGGCATCTAAGCGGGAAGCCCCCCTCAAAACAAGGTCTCCCTGAGGGCCGTGGAAGACCACCACGTCAATAGGCCGGAGATGTAAGCGCAGTAATGCGTTCAGTTGACCGGTACTAATCGCCCGATAGGCTTGATTTGATCCAGTAATGGAAAGACAAAATCAAAAACATACACCTCAGTAAACATGGATAACTTCGCAGCGCCTAGCCGCGATGTTGATTGACATAACAACCGTGCAGGAACGCGCATCCGCTTCGCGAATACGCTGCCTCCTGCGCGTCGCCTTTTTGCTTCGCAAAAAGAGCGACGGGGATTTTCCTCGGTTTGGTGGTCATAGCGCAAGTGAAACACCCGGTCCCATCCCGAACCCGGAAGTTAAGCACTGCCGCGCCAATGGTACTTGGGCTTAAGCCCCGGGAGAGTAGGTCACCGCCAAACCTAGCAAAATCCCCCTTCTCTCTGACGATGACAAAAATCTGACACTGACGCGGGATGGAGCAGCCCGGTAGCTCGTCAGGCTCATAACCTGAAGGTCGTAGGTTCAAATCCTACTCCCGCAACCA
>NZ_JBQFLX010000054.1:0-6224 GCF_056531525.1 Ruegeria sp. N11 | reverse complement strand
CTTGGGGAAGAAAGGCTCAAGACGCGCCATCTGCGCATCCGTCAGCCAAAAAAGATCAGACATGGTCACCGCTCGATTTTCGAACCGTGACTCACGCAGCCACGCGGAAATCAATGGGTCCTGACCCTAGCCCGTCTGCCAATTTAGACATCCAACCTGGCATTTCATTCATAATATCGAATGAATTAAACAGCGCAACGACCGCTTCGTCCGCATTGCGGCCGCACGGCCGATATGTGTCATTGTCTGGAAAGCCATCGACATTAAAAAGAGGTCAGGGCGTTCAGGAAATGACTGGTCGCCAAGCTTCCGAACCGGCGATTTTGACCTCGATGGCCGACTAATCCAGAGGGGGCAGCCTGGGTTCGAAAACGAAAGACTTCACGATGGAAGTGTTGGTTTCCGCCCTGTCATGGAAGGGCAGAAGAATCTCATCCAACTCGGCCACATCTTTCAACAACAACCGGGCGACATAACAATCGTCGCCGGTGACCCGGTCGCAGGACATGAAGCGGGGTTGGTCTTCGATCATTCTTTCGACGATATGAAGCTGACCGCTGCGCGGCTTGATCCTCACAAGCGCCTGAATTGCGTAACCAAAGCTGCGAAGATTTATCCGCGCACCAAAGCCGGTAACGAAGCCGTTTTCCAGCAAGCCACGCAACCTTTCACCAACCGCAGGGCCCGAAAGGCCCACTTCCTTGCCAATGTCAGCAAGACTGGTGCGGCCACGAGATTCGAGGATCTCAACAATCTGACAGTCTGTCTGATCCAGTTCTTTCGACATGAAGGAACTTTATCGCAACGAGCAATGAAACGAAAGAGTTTAGCCTGAACCGCAATCGACGCTGCGGGGACAACTCTATTGTCGGTCAGCTAGATTCCTGTTCAGAAAAAACAGGAGATACAGATGGATATTCAACGAATTGCAGCTTTTAGTCAGGGATCAGAAGGCGGAAACCCCGCAGGAGTGGTCTTGTTGCAGAACACGGTCAGCGAAGACGAGATGGCACAGGTCGCGGCCGAAGTCGGGTATTCGGAAACCGCATTTGCCACAGCGCAGGACGCAGAAGGCAAAACATGGCGTGTGCGTTATTTCTCGCCGGAATCCGAAGTGCCTTTCTGCGGTCACGCCACAATCGCCCTCGGCGCGGCTTTGGGAGAGCGAAACGGGGCTGGCGCCTACACGCTCGTTCTGAACGACGCTACGATTTCCGTGGATGCCGAGGCCACTTCCGATGGGATGATGGCAACACTGTCGTCGCCGCCCACGAAAAGCCGTGAGATGACCGAACGGGAAGAACAGGACGTAATGGCGCTGTTTGGTTTGACATCGGAAGAGCTCGATCCGCGGCTTCCACCTGCACATATCCACGGCGGCGCCAACCACATCGTGCTTCCGCTCAAGGATCGCGCGCAACTGGCGGCAATGGATTACGATCTGGACATGGGGCGCGCAGCGATGCGAAAGCATGATCTGGTGACGGTGATGTTGGTCCACATCGAGGCAAACCAATCCTTCGTGGTGCGCAACGCGTTCGCTTCGGGGGGCGTCCTGGAGGATCCGGCAACAGGAGCCGCTGCAGCAGCCTTTGCCGGCTACCTGCGCGACCGCCAATGGCCTCACGGAGGCAGGTTCACCATTCGCCAGGGCGAAGACATGGGCAGCCCTTCCCTGATCAAAGTCTCGCTGGATGACACGAAAGGTGCATCGGTGCGGGTTTCTGGCGGGACACGGGACATCACGTGAACGAACTGGTGAGAGAAAACCAAAGCCATTTTGACGTTCATACTCGAATGATCGTGGTGCCCATGTTGACCGGCTATTTAGAGGCCGTCACCGTTTTCAACATCTCGGACGGAAAGGTCACGACCACGACGTCCGAGCATCGCGCATTTGCGGACCGGCAACCGGATCAGGTTGTCCATTGGCACTGTACAGCGTCCCGTACTCCCCTCGGTTCAGGCGCAACAATTGTCTGGACCAGCGGGGGTCTCAGTAGTTTCCACCGCAAAAATGATCGGTATTGGCGGATCGCTCGTGATTTCTGATCAAAGGCAGACCCTGAGATCCAACACGCCACTTAATCGTGTACTCTAGGTCTGTTCCCACTCAAAAGGGCCGTATTGCACGATGACTTTGAGACGGTGACAAAGACTAGACAACAAGTCTGGCGGCCAGCCATAAATCGGCCGCGCCAAAAATCAGTTTCTAGCAGCCAAAAATCTGACCAAGCCCAAGCCAGTCTTGTTGCGCGAAGCAAATGCTTCGGTCCGTGCCTCCAAAGACGGTTTTTTCTCAAACAGATGCCTGTTCGACCGCCCGGTTGCCAGAATCGCGGTCTTGGGTGATCCTTCAAGAAATTGAAGGATCGCAATATGTTTAGATATCTAATATTTGCGCTCGGTATTTGCGCATCTACGACCTTGTTCGCACAAGAGGCATCTGATGACGCTGCTGCGACGGAAAACGCCTCGGCCACTTCGTCCGATCTTCTGACTGATGCTGAGTTGCAGACCCTGGTCGCTCCGGTCGCTCTTTATCCTGATACGCTGCTGATACAGATTTTGGTCGCGGCGACGCAGCCGTTGGAGATCGTGAAGGCCGAACGGTATTTGCTGGACAACGCCGACCGAGACGCCTCCGAGCTTGGTCCGGAAATTGAAGCCATGGGCTGGGATCCTTCGGTCAGTGTCTTGGCGACAGCGTTTCCCGAAGTCGTCGGTCAGATGGCCACCCATGTCGATTGGACCGAGACGGTGGGAACGGCCATGCTGGCGCAGTCCGATGATGTGCTGGATGCGGTTCAAGTCATGCGGGACCAGGCGATTGACAGCGGAGCGCTTGTGTCCGGGCCCGCGCAAACTGTCGAGGTGACGGAAGAAGACACGGTTGTCATTACACCGACAGAGCCGGAAACCGTATACGTCCCGCAGTATAACCCTGAGACCGTCTATACGGGACCGTCGGTGGGGGACGTTGCAGGCGCGGCCCTGCTGACATTTGGCACCGTCGCCCTGATCGACGAGATTTTTGACGACGACGACGATTGGTATGGCTATTGGGGGTGCCGGAACTGCGGTGGCTGGGGCGGTGGCCCGATTTACAGAAACCCGAACATCGACATTGACGTCGATGGAAACGTCAACATCGGCAACAACATTGATCTGGGCAACCGCACGGATATCGGATGGAAACCCGATCCTGGCCGTCAGCAGCAAGCCCGAGACAAAATCGCCAATCACAAAAGACCAGAAGGGGGTCGCGGCAATTTGCCGGTCAACCGCCCCGAGGGTCGCACGGATGAATTGCGGTCAAAACTGAGCCGCGAGTCCGGCGCCGCGGACATCAGCCGCGACCGTGCGGCGGCTGCCGTTGCGGCTGGCGCAGGTGCAGGGGCCGTGGCCGGTGGTGCTCTGGCAAATCGGAGCGGTGGGAAAAAACCGTTGCCGCAGATAAACCGGGGCAACGTCGACCGGGACAAGGCCGCTGCAAAACAACAGGCCGTTGATCGGACCAAACGACCCGATGCGGCGAAACGGCCTGTCGCACAAAAACCGCAGACAGCCAGAAAACCGCAGGCGAAGAAGGCCGCAACGGCGCAGCGCAAACCCAGTGCGTCCAGGGGGCAAGCGATGAAGAAAAAGGCGTCCGGAAGCAGAACTCACAGCGCGTCCAAGCGAGGGCACGCCGCCAAAGGCAAGCGGAGACGGTAAGATGCGTATATCGGTATTTTCAGTTGTTTTGCTCGCTGCGACCGCAGGCGTCGCGCTTTCTGACGGCGCCCGGTTTGATACTCCGCAAAGCGCGCTGGACGCGTTCGCAGATGCTCTGAAAGCAAATGATCAGAGTAAGTTGCTTGAAATTTTCGGACCTGAAGCCGAAGATTTGGTCGGATCGGGAGATCCGGCAGAAGACCAGCAAAGAAGGCAGGAAGTTCTTGGCATGTACGCCGAAGGGTACCGCTTTCAGCCCGAGGATGATGGGGTTGTTCTTCTGCTGGGTGAAGACAGTTGGCCTTTCCCGATTCCAATCCTGCGCGGGGAAGACGGCTGGCGTTTTGACCTGGAGGCCGGGATCGAAGAACTTTCGGCCCGGGAAATCGGCTTGAATGAGCTGGAAGTGATTGATTTGCTGGAGGCTTATGTCGACCTACAGGCGGCATTCCGGCTGGTGGATCACAACGGTGACGGCGTCATGGAATTTGCGCAGACGATCATTTCCGACCCGGGCGAGCGAAACGGACTTTTCTGGCCCGAAGACGACAGCTTTGTCGGCGCGGCACTTGCCCGAGCCGCCGCCTCGGGGTGGAGCGACGGTGAGACCGACTATGAGGCGGAACCATTCCTCGGCTATTACTTCACCATCCTTCACGAACAGGGGGCGAATGCGGCTGGCGGAGCCTACTCGTACTTTGTCGGGGATCGCTTCGTGGCCGGACATGCCTTGCTTGCAGTGCCTTCGGATTACGGAGAAACAGGCATCCATTCCTTCATGGTCGGTGAAAACGGTATCGTTTACGAGGCCGATTTCGGCCCCGAGACCCTCGATGCCACTGCCGATATCAACATCTACGATCCCGGCCCGGACTGGTCGCCGGTTGAGTAGCCGCCGATCTCCGGCGCACTTCCCGCCGCAGCAAAGCGATTGGTAAGTGATGGTCGCCCAAAGTGGGCGACCATGCCGACCGGATGGCGTCAAGCGACGAGCCTGCTCCAACTGGACCATATCGAACAAACGGGAAAGGATCGCGCACTTCAGCGCTGTCCCGCGAAACCAATGTATCGTTGCCTTCGTCCCGCCCGCCTTACTTGCAGATCGGCAACTCCAATGGAGGCTGCTTGGGCAAAGAATCCCTCCATTGGTTTATGATGGGTTGGAGGCTGCGCTTGGGCCAGAACTTCGGAGCACCGATTGCCTGTAGACAGGCGGCGTTCCAGTAAACCCCCGCCCCAGATAACGATTTGCCCTTTTTGACCGCCTTTGCGACGGCGTTAATGTCTTTGCCTTCCGGATAGATGTAGAGGGTTGTCGGGTTCCCTTCCACCAGGGCCAGAATCTCTTTCGAGGCGGATTGCGACCATGTCGTGCACCCGTTGCTGCGGCCCCCGGCATAGTTCACGAGCCTTCCGTATGGGACATAGCCGTCATCATCCGCATGAGAGCTTTGCGGATTTTTGAACCGGCATTGCCACTTCAGGAAAACGGCAGGATGTCCGCCAATTGCGCGCTCCCGTGCGTTGCTCGTTTCGCCTTCGCCATCAAACAAAAGAAACGTCCGATAGAACGGTTTCCTCTGACCGGAATGACTGTAATAGCCTTTGAATGATGTTCGTGTCTCGGCGGTCACGTAGGATCCGCCAGCGGTTAGTTTCGACCCCTCAGCGTTGCTGAAATTCTTCGCGCATTGCCGACCGTTCGAGAAATTGGCGCGTTGCAGTTTGCGCCCATTCCCGTAGCCGGACGAGACGGCCTGGAAAGATCTCCGAGACTCGCAGATGACATAAAACCGACGTCCCGGATTGCCGTTTCGCGCGGTACTGGGCCGGGTTGCATCCTTTGCAAGATAGCAAGGGTTTCTGACCACGCCCTGCCGCACTTTTTCCTGATACAAATCCCGCGCCCTTTTCAGGACGATCGGAGCTATTTGGCCATCGCCCGTGCCCACATGCTTTTGCAACCAGGCGGGGATATCCGATGACAACGCCTTAACTTGATCAGGCAGCGAACCTGCCGAGACGGCAATTGTCATGAACGTGACTGCAAGACGGAGCGATATCGGTTTCAACGGAAAACCTCCTGCCAGTATGTCCTCGTGACCAACCTACCACAATTTTAGCGTGCAGGGATGTCTGTCGAAGGAACGACGGAGGGCGCCTGTTGCCGCAAATCCTACTTTTGCAATGAGGGGTCTCTTGGCAGTTCATTTTCAGAATACTGAGGTTCATGCGTTGACGGCTGGTGATTGTCCGTCGTCAGGGATCTTGGGACAGATGGCTGTCTGAGCTAAGTGAGTATCTGGCGCATCTGGTTCATCTGATTATGGGTCGGATTTGCGGTGAAGCAAGCCCCGGATTTCGAGTATTTTTCGTTTTATCCTTTCTCGTTGTTTTAGAATGGTGTGGCCGCGCCCTAGGGTCAGGACTCATAGCCAATAGATAACGAGTGCTGCAAGGGCGATTGCTGACAGGAAGACCTTCGGGCACCTGTCGTAGCGGGTTGC
>NZ_JBQFLX010000053.1:0-6225 GCF_056531525.1 Ruegeria sp. N11 | reverse complement strand
ACGCATCTTCATCCGAATACCGCTTCCGAGCCATCCATCATCCCTTCCGTGACACCAAAATAGTGGCACAGTTTTACGGGGCTAAGACAGTTCTGCGCTTTCAATAGAAATGCACAGATGGTGGTAGATATTCGACACAGTGTGAGTAGACAAACTTATTGACGTCGATTTGCACGAACCGAGTGAAATTTGCACGCTTATGGGTAATTCGCATGTTCTGATGAACTGGCTGTGCAGGCAGTTTGCGGCTATCTAGTCTCGCCAATTTTCTCTGCTAACTGGGAATTAACAGGGAAAACGTTCAGTTTTCGACCCAATTTCGATGTCAGGCCGTGAATTCGTTCAATTAAACCAGTGCGTAAACGTGAATTTCCCTAAACTTGGTAGCAGGGAATTTTTCCGGTCTAGCAGGGAAAAGAAGACCGCGAACAGGGAATTTCACCGACTGAGCAAGGAACAATCCAAAACCACCTAACTCCACTAGCTCAAGCTACCCCGGCTAGGTAATTATTTAGTGGTTGCATAGGCGCAGTTGCACTGTATGTTGTAGTGACCAGATCAAGGAAACTTCAACTGGCCACCGAAAGGCTGGCTGTAACAGTAACCTTGATTGGGGGATCCCATGACAGATAAACTCAAACAGGGACCTGACAGCAATTCAAACTCCGTTTGCAAAACACATTCGTCTCGACCAGAAATCCCGAAAGTAGAGCTGCTGCCGACATCGGACTTGCGTCCCTATCACCGCAATCCGAGAAGGCACAGCAAACATCAGATCCGGCAAATTGCATCGAGCATTGAGGAGTTCGATTTCATCGTCCCAATAGTTGTGGATTCTGAGTGCTGCATCATTGCTGGGCACGGGCGGTTTGAAGCCGCGAAATTGCTTGGGTTGAAATCAGTGCCCGTCATACGAGCAGAGCATTTGTCCCAGACTCAAGTGCGGGCCTATCGCCTTGCGGACAACAAAATCGCTGAGAACGCCACATGGGATAATGATCTTCTCAGAATTGAGTTGACCGGTATCCTTGATCTGGACGTCGATTTTGATCTTGAACTGACTGGCTTTGATATCGGCGAGATCGACATTCACCTTGGGATCAATGACGTCGAAGAGTGCGAAACGGTCCCAGCACCAGAGCACGACCGGCCGGCAACAAGCCGTCTCGGTGACCTGTGGGTCGTCGGGGATCACCGCCTCAAGTGCGGTGACGCGCTTGACCCAGATAGCTTCGTCTCTCTGATGGCCGGCCAAAAGGCGCAGATGATCTTCACTGATCCTCCCTACAATGTTCCGATTGGTGGCCACGTTTCCGGACTTGGAAAAACCAGGCACCGAGAGTTCGCCATGGCATCGGGCGAGATGACCAAAGTTGAGTTCACCCAGTTTCTAAGAGCGTCGTTCGAACAGCTGCTCGCCCATGCTTGTGAAACCGCCATTCACTACATTTGCATGGATTGGCGCCACATGGGCGAGGTGCTTGACGCGTCCGAAGGTGTCTTTCACGAACTGAAGAACCTGTGCGTCTGGGGCAAAACCAATGCCGGCATGGGTTCCTTCTATCGGTCACAGCATGAGCTGGTCTTCGTGTTGAAATCCGGAACAGGATCTCACATCAACAACTTTGGCCTTGGCGAACGGGGGCGTCACCGCTCCAACCTTTGGACCTATGCCGGTGCCAATACGTTCCACGCTGACCGGGGTGCTGACTTGGCGGCACATCCGACGGTCAAACCTATTGCGATGGTCCGAGATGCCATCTTCGATTGTTCCCAGCGGGGTGGCATCGTCCTCGATCCCTTCGCCGGGGCGGGGACGACACTCATCGCGGCGGCGCGTGCGGGCCGGCGTGGATACGGCATCGAGATTGATCCGCACTATGCCGATCTGATCCTGCGCCGGTTGGAAACGGAAACAGGCGAGACGGCCGTGCATACGAATACCGGTTTGTCGTTCGCGGAGATGGCAAGGAAACGCGTGGGAGGCTTGGCCGATGTCTGACAAGGATTATGAGGTCGGGCACGGACGTCCGCCCAAGCACACGCAATTCAAAAAGGGGCAGTCGGGCAACCCGAAGGGACGCAAAAAGGGTGCCCGCGGTCTCAAAACCGATCTCCGTGCAGAATTGAACGAGCGTGTCGAGGTTAAGGAGCAGGGGAAGGTGGTCAGAATGACCAAGCAGCAGTTGATGGTCAAACAGTTTGCCGCAAAAGCGATCAAGGGTGATGTTCGCGCCATCAGTAAGCTGGTGGATGTGGCGATGGACTTGTTAGGGCCGGACGACGAGCCGGGCAAAAATACGGTTGCGCTGCCAGCAGACGATCAGGCTATCATCAATGAGTTTCTGAGCCGTCAGGTGAAGGATGCACCAGATGAGTAGCCAGCAAGACGTGCTGGACGCGATCCTGCGAACCGACTTTGCATCCTTCGTCGCCAGAGTGTTCGCGGAGATCTCCGGTGGCGATATCTTTCTTGCCAACTGGCACGTAAATGCCATCGCGTGGCAGCTGGAGCGGATCAAGCGTGGGGACAACACGCGCCTGATCGTGACCATGCCGCCGCGCTATCTCAAGTCTATTGCAATCTCAGTTGCCTGGCCGGCATGGAGGTTGGGACATGATCCTCAACTGCGCCTTGTTTGCGTTAGTTATTCCAGCGATTTGGCCGCCAAACACGCCAATGATTGCCGATCAGTAATGCAGACCGATTGGTATCAGCGGATCTTTCCAAAAGCACGACTGCAAAAGGGTGGCATGGCTGAAATGGACTTCCGCACCACGCAGGGCGGTGGGCGATTGTCTACCTCTGTTGGCGGTACGCTCACCGGGCGGGGTGGGGATATCATCATCATTGATGACCCAATCAAGCCTGACGACGCGCATTCTGAGACGACACGCAAAAACGTACTGACGTGGTACAGCAACACGCTGGTCTCGCGCCTCAACAACAAACAGACTGGTTCCATGGTGCTGGTCATGCAGCGCTTGCATGAAGAAGACTTGGCCGGGCATTTGCTGCAGGCGGGTGGATGGGAGCATCTCTCTTTGCCTGCGATTGCCGAAGACGACATGTCGATCCAGGTGGGTCCCAATCAATTCCATCTTTTCCGGCAAGACACGGCATTGCATCCCGAGCGAGAAAACCTCGCAAAACTGCAGGACCTGAAAAAGACTATGGGGACTGCGACATTCTCAGCCCAATATCAACAAGATCCCGTTCCGACCGAGGGATTGCACGTAAAAAAGGAATGGTTCCGATACTATCCGGAACAACCCCAGAAGCTTCCAGGCGATCTGATCGTTCAAAGCTGGGATACAGCGACCAAGGAAGGTGTATTCAATGACTTCTCAGTTTGCGTGACAGCGCTCGTGAGAGGGCGTGAGGTCTTTCTATTGGATGTAATCCGAGAAAAGCTTGCGTTTCCGAAGCTCAAGAAGCGCGTGATCGCTCACGCCCAAAAACACGCATCAGATGTTCTCTTGATCGAGGACGCCGCCAGTGGCGCCTCTCTCATCCAAGTGCTAAAGGACGAAAAACCACGAGGCGTGCCGCAACCGATCAAGATCAAACCAGAGGCAGACAAAATTACTCGCTTTGCTGCGCAATCTACCCGAATTGAGAATAGCGAGCTACTTTTGCCCAAAGATGCAGTTTGGCTTGGCGAGTTCGAACGAGAGCTTCTGGGTTTCCCAAATCTGAGACATGACGATCAGGTTGATGCCCTCACGCAGCTGCTCGCGTGGCGTCGGCCGCCGAATTCGCGCGGACCATACATCCCAGGAAGCATTCCGGGCATCCTCGGACCGGGCGTGGTCGAGGGCTGATAGTATTGGGACCTTATGTCGGTGTGGGTGTTCGCGAAGTAAATTGAATGGTTGTCGTCAAACCTAGACTGCTATTCGTCCCTAAGCAGTCATCTGACAGAAAGACTCAGATGACTGCCTTGAGCCCAAAGCGGTCAATTGGCAGAACAGTATCCTTTCCGAAAATCGACTCTAAGCCTCAGGATTCTCCGAAGAACTCCCGAGCTCAGCGAGATCCTCCCAAACGCCTTCAGGGATGGACCACTCTGCCCATTCCATTGCCTGTTGAACATGCTGAGGCCATGTCACTCCGCAAATCGTCGAAGTGATTTCGTCGTTTTTCAACGAGTATTGCAACGCGACCGCCCCGACTGGGACATCGTAGCGCCCGCATACCTCTTCAACAGCACGTATTGGCGCAAGCCTTTCATCATCTGCCGGTCGATAGACATAAAAGCGATGGATCGCGCTGCCTCGGGCAAGTGCACCTCCGGAATAAGGTGCTGCGTTCAATATCGAAACGCCACGTGATTTCGCGAGTTTTATTAGAGGTGCCGCGTTATCGTTCACCAGCGTATGCCTGTTGTGTGTCAGGACCACGTCAAAATCCCAACTCTCCAAAATTGGCATAATCAAGTCGATACGTCCCGCCGCGATTCCGACCGCCTTTGCAAGACCTTCCTGCTTGATACGGAACAACTCTTCAATCGCGCCACCCCGTCCTTTAACCTCAGATAGGTCATTTGCATATTCGACATCATGGACGTGGAGTATATCAACGCTGTCGACGCTTAGGGCCGTAAGACTTTCCTCGAATGATCTACGTGCCTGAGAAGCATCAAAAGCACCGGTTTCCATGTCCCGGTCGATTTTGGTGGAAAGCACTCGCCCGTCCGGCCAACCACCAAGCTCACGAATGACTTTTCCTATGCGCTCTTCACTTCGTCCCATGGCGTAGCAACGGGATGTGTCCAGGAACGCATTTGGCTGCGAAAGAATTGCCCGAATTGTATCAATCGCGCGGTCTTCCTCAACTTCATACCCATAGATTTCCGGGATACTTCCCAACCCCGTCGATCCAAACCCGATGCGAGGGACCCGTATACCTGTCTTACCAATTTCGCTTAGCTCCGCCATGCCAACCTCCCAATTGGTTCCGGACATTCACAGATGTTGCGCGAGTAGTTTATTGAAAACAAGTCAGGCTTGTCGCTGGAGTTACTCTCTGGTCTCAACGCAATCGTTCAAGCCTCAAATTCACCAAGCTTTTTCGCGAATGGTAGAAGTGTCCACAATGCAGACATTCACTGAATTCTGCTTAACAGCCAGCTGAGCGCGGCACTGCGAAACGTCTCGGGGCTTTAGTCGAATGCTCTATGGATGTTCTTGTCACTCGTCCACAACACGAAACTCACCAGAAGGCGCGTCAGTTGGTGGTTCTTCAAACTCATTGGAAATCAGACCACGACGGATGAGTTCTCGAATGGCGGCCGCTCTGGATGGCAGTCTGTTCTCGAACCGCCAATCATCTATGGCTTTAAGCTCTTCGAGGTCGAGCATCAGTTGCAGTTTTTCCGTGCGTTTTGGCGGTCGATTTGGATCAGACACTGGCATGACCTCAGTAGCTTACGTCAGTTACTCCAAGCATGTATGCCAATGGGCCTGCGTGTCTACATCAATCTTGGCATGTTGTGCCGGATACCCAGGATCATGAAGCGCCCCATGATGTGTCGGATACCTATATTAAGTATATGATTTTATTTGAAATTTTATGAAACACTCTTAGGTGTTACTCCACAAGCAACGAAACGGAGTGAAAATGATACAGCAAGTCTTGAAGTCTGAAGTTCAGGAAGAAACCAACGACACAGGCATCGACAAAAACGCCTGGATCGCCAACGCGGTGACGGAAGTACTGGCCGATACCATGGTCCTGATGGTGAAAACGCAAGGCACACATTGGAACGTCGTGGGCCCACTCTTCCTGCCGATCCATGAACTGACTGAGCGTCAGTATCGCGACCTGTTTGAAGCTGCGGATGATTTGGCCGAGCGTGTGCGCGCTCTGGGTCAGGTGGCCCCGATTTCGTTCACGGACATGGTTAGCCAAGCCAAGGTGACCGAAGAAGAAACGGTCAAAGACGCGGAGGGCATGATCAAGCAATTGGTTACTGACCACGAAGCGATTGCCCGGAACCTGCGTGAGACCGCCGCGACCGCCGCCCGTTATGGCGATGGAGCTACAGAGGATCTGATGAACGCGAGGATGGCGAAGCATGAGGAAGCGGTCTGGATGCTCAAGGCAATTATTGCGGCCTAATGGATGGCTCCCTGTCTAGCCCCCTCGTTCGGCACCACTAAATTGAGGTTTCTCTAATAAGGTTTCAGGCACAGGTGGGCGCATGTTCAGAGCATGATGTG
>NZ_JBQFLX010000052.1:0-6407 GCF_056531525.1 Ruegeria sp. N11 | reverse complement strand
GGCGGGATTTCCCTGATAACCGGCTATTTACAGGGAATTTTCGTTGAATAGGTCTGAGTTCCGTCATTTCTCCTATCGGAACTGCATGTTTTTCAGAGGTTTATGTTGCAAATTCCCTAAAAGGTGGAACAGGGAATTTTCTCGTGGGAACAGGGAATTGTGCCGACGGATCAGGGAGGGCGAACCCCGTATCAGGGACGCAGGATCTGGAGATGTTATAAGCCGAACAGGCGTTCCTGTTCAGACCAGTCTAGTGGGTGGGTCACGCTGACCAGACGCTTGAGTGTGAGTTCGGTCGGCTGAGCGCCGTCGAAAATCGCGGCCTGAATCTTCGGTGAGAGAAACGCGAGCTGAGCACGGGTACGGATGAAGGCGCCGGGGAGGTTTTCGCGGCGGGCAATTTCCATCAGTTGAACTCCGGCTTTTAGATCACGCGCCCAGCCATGGGCGCGGATCAGCATGGACCGGAGGTGGGGATCGGGTTGGGGTGCCATGTCTCCAGCGATGACCTTGGCCTCGACGCCGCGCCGTCGCAGATCGAAGGATGAGGTGATGTGTGTGAGATCCGGGTTCAGATGATCGGCCGCGATGCCAAGTGCGCTTGCCAGAGTTTTGGGGTGCAATTCGAGGTCGATCTGTCCTCGTGCAATTCTGCCGTTGGCCAGAATATCAGCACCGACCTGACCGCCTTGGCGTTGAAGCCGGGTTACGAAATCTGCAGCTGAAGTCTGAACCGCCCCCGCTGACCCGGCCTCCGGCTGCGCCAGTACCTGGTGCGCGGCGGCGGCGTCTTGCAGATGTCTGACGATGACATCAATGACAGCGTTTTCCAGCGCAGGGCCAGGCAGTCGCCAGCCGGAGATATCCTTGCCGCCCGAGATCAGTCGATTGGAGACATAATAACGTAACCGACGGCCTTTGCGCGTGGTGTGAGTCGGCGTCAACCGATCATCAGTTTCGTCCTGCAGCAGACCGGTGAGCCAGGCCCCGGGGTCAGTGGAGTGTTGGCGCTCATTGGGTGTAGGGTCTGCACGGGATCGCCGCGACGCTTGGCGCATTTTCTCCTGTACCCGGTCCCAGATGTCCTGGTCGATGATCGCCGGATGTTGTCCGTCCCAGATCTTGTCCTTGTGGCGGATTTTTCCGAGATAAACCGGGTTGCGCAACAGGTAATAGATTTGACCCCGTGACAGCGGACAATCCCCCTTCACGCTTCCATCCGCCCGAACAACCCGCTTCGACCGCAGCCCTTCTGCCGTTGCCCGTTCTTCTACTTTGCGCAGGCAACCCAGCCCGTCATAAAGCCCAAAGAGATGCCGGACCGTCCTGGCCTCCTCCTCATTCACCACCAGCGTTCTTGCTTTTGGATCGGGGTGGCGGTCATAGCCCAGGGGCAGATTGCCCCCCATCCAAAGCCCTTTTTTCTTAGACGCCGCGATTTTGTCGCGGATACGTTCGGCGGTGACTTCCCGTTCAAACTGAGCAAAAGACAACAGCACGTTCAGGGTCAGCCGGCCCATGGATGAGGAGGTATTGAAGGCCTGTGTAACTGAGACAAAGGAACAGTTCGCCTGTTCCAGCCGTTCGACCAGCTTCGAGAAGTCGGCAAGCGACCGGGTCAGCCGGTCAATCTTGTAAACCACCACCATGTCAATACGCCCGGCATCGATCTCTTCAAGAAGGCGCTGAAGGGCAGGGCGTTCGAGTGTGCCGCCCGACAGGCCGCCGTCATCGTAGCGCTCGTCCAACAGGGTCCAGCCTTCGTGTCGCTGGCTGGCGACATAGGCCGCGCAGGCTTCATATTGCGCATCTAGTGAATTGAAGTCCTGGTCCAACCCATCCTCGGACGACTTGCGCGTATAGATGGCGCATCGGATTTTACGGCGCGGGCTCATTTGGCGATCTTTCCGGTGAGCCCGAAGAAACGCGGCCCTGACCAATGCGCGCCGGTAATCTCTCGGGCGATGGCCGAGAGTGAGCGATAGGACCGACCGTTCCAAGTGAAGCCGTCATCTGTAACGTCGACTACATGGGTCACGCTATTCCACTCGCGCAGCAGGCGCCCGCCGGGTTTTAGGGCAGGGCATGTAGGCCGGGGTTTCTTCTCAGAGCCCTTTTCCAGCGTGGCTTTGACCTGCCGGGGTAGCCCGCCTTGACGGCGGGACTGCATCTCAAAGGCGATTAAACGGCGCAGGAAGGGTTGGCTGAGCATGGCGGGGGCGGGCTGATCAAACAGCTGCTGCCAAAGCGTGACCAGATCCGATCGACCCATGGCGGCGAGATCGGCGACATCGCTCGTCTTGGTCATGACGCTTCTCCAGTTCCCGCCGCCAGATGATATGTGGATGCTCCATTTGGTTTGTCGGATGTCCGCCGTTCAATTGTGACACCGTTCTTCCGTAACCCACTCAATGCCGCTCGGACCGAATGAGGCTGCCACCCCGTTGTTTTGCAGAGCGCCTCAAGGCTGGCACCGTTCGGGCGACGCAACAAGGCTTGCACCTTGTCAATTTTGGTTTGTTTGGATTTGGACATGTATTGTCTCCTCTGATCTGGGGCTGGCGGAATGCCGAACCCCGGTACCGAGGAGCGCCCGAATGGCTCGGGCGTGGGTTCAGTGATGCGTGGTTCGCAACAACAGTCCAGTTCTTTCTGGGGCGATCTCTGGAGGGGTGTGTATTGCAGGGCGCTGCTGCCGTACCCCCGATTATTCGTCAACAATCTTAATTGGTTACTTTTTGTTTGGGGGTTGCGTCTTGTAATGATGGCACCTACATTTAACCCAATCGCTCGGACTATCAGGGCGGGAAACTGCTCCCGCAGGCAGCACTCATTGGAAACACAGGTTTCCGCAGAGAGCATTCGAAGGGGCAACGAACCGGATCGATTGGTCCGGAGAGTTGCTAGTCGTGCTCTCTCCGAATTCCCAACACGATCCTTTCTTGTCGACGCTAACGAACGTCAAACGAAAGGAGGCGGCTATGTCTGCCAAAAATACACAGAGCGACGCCAAGGCGTCCAAAACGCCGATCTGGATGGCGGAAAAAGTCGTCCAATCTCAGATCAGCCAGATTAAGCCCTACGCCAACAACAACCGCGTGCACGCGGCCAAGAATATCGACAAGCTCAAAGCTTCGGTGGCCCAGTTTGGGTTTGTCACCCCGATCCTGTTGGATGGTTCGGGCACAATCATCGCGGGCCATGGCCGCTATGAGGCCGCCAAGGCTCTGGGGTTGACGTCCGTGCCGACGGTTGTTGCGGGTCACCTGTCAGATGTAGAAGTTCGTGCTTTGCGCATCGCGGATAACAAGCTGGCGGAACTGTCGGACTGGAACGAAGCGGCGCTGCAGATCGAATTTGCCGAGCTGACGGACCTCAGCCTTGATGGCGGGCTGGACTTTGATCTGGACATCACCGGGTTCGAAACACCGGAGATCGACATTATCATCGATGGCACGGATGAGGCCACGAAGACTGAAGCGGAATCTGTTGAGACGCCTGACCCCGCGGTACCGGCAATTACGAAGCCGGGCGACCTCTGGATTCTTGGAGATCACCGCATCTTCTGCGGGGATGCTTTGCAAGCTCAGAGCTACGAGATGCTCCTGGATGGCGAGAGCCCGCAGATGGTGTTCACCGATCCTCCTTATAACGTACCGGTCAATGGGCATGTCCGCTGTGGCACCGGCGGCGATCATCGCGAATTTGCCATGGCGTCGGGAGAAATGTCGGATAGCGAGTTCCGCGGCTTTCTTTCAGGCGTGATCACCCAATTGTTTGGTCGTCTGCCAGACGGGGGTATTGCGATGATCTGCATGGATTGGCGTCATATTGAAGAGCTGATTGCGACCGGCAAGGCAGGCGGCTTCGATCTCATCAACCTCTGCGTCTGGAACAAGACAAACGGAGGCATGGGCAGCCTTTATCGTTCCAAGCACGAGCTGGTTGCGATCTTCAAGAAGCCTGGTGCGCCGCATATCAACAATGTCGAACTGGGAAAGCATGGTCGCAACCGGACCAATGTCTGGGATTGCGCCGGTGTGAACAGCTTTGGGGCAGGGCGTGAAGCGGATCTCGCTGATCATCCCACGGTGAAGCCAACGGCCCTGGTTGCAGATGCCATTATGGATGTGAGTCATCGCGGCGATGTCGTGCTGGACTCCTTTGGCGGGTCCGGCGTGACGTTGCTGGCCGCTGAGAAAACCGGACGCCGGGCGCGGCTTATTGAGTTCGACCCTGTTTACGTCGACGTCGCCATCCGTCGTTGGCAGGAGATGACCGGTGAGAGCGCCGTGCATGCCGTCACGGGGCAAACGTTCGATGCGCTTTCTGCGGCCAGCAACACCACTTCAGAGCAGGAGGCGGATCATGTCTGACGATACGAAGGAGTATGCGGTTGGCTACGGCAAACCGCCCAAAGCAACCCAATTCAAGAAAGGCCGCTCTGGCAATCCGAAAGGGCGGCCGAAAGGTGCCAAAGGGGTGAATGCCAGCTTGAAACGCGAATTGGAAACCAAGATTACGGTTCGCGAAGGCAGCCACGAAATCCGGATTTCCAAGGCGGAGGCAATTGCCAAGCGGCTCACGGCTGGCGCGTTGAAGGGCGACACGAAATTGTTGATGGCGCTGCTGAAACTGGACACAGATCTGTTCAACACAAGTGAATTGGACACGCAAGAAAGCGTCCGTGCGGTTGAGCCGGACGCTGTCGACTACGACATCCTCCGGGATTTCTTTTCCAGTCACCTGGATGGTGACGGCGGTCCAAGAGATGAGGAGGCCAATGATGTCAGCTCCTGATCCCAAAATGGTCCAGCAGGTCGCTCGCGAGGTTTGCCGGGACAATTTCTTTCCCTTTGTGTGGCGTGTGTTTGACACGCTGCATAAAGGGACTGACCGCAGCTTTGATCCGGCCTGCCATGTGCGTGCCATGTGCCATGAGTTGGACAATGTCCGCCAAGGCGAGAACAAGCGATTGATCATCAACATTCCGCCGCGGTGCCTGAAATCCGTAACAGTGGCTGTTGCGTATGTAGCTTATCTTCTTGGGCATAACCCCAGCGCCAAAATCATTGTTGCCAGCTACGGGCTGGATCTGGCGCGCAAGCATTCCGAAGATTGTCGACGGATCATGTCTGCGCGCTGGTACCGGGAAATGTTCCCTGAAACGGTCTTGGCCAAAAAGGGCAACACCTCAGAAGAAATCCGCACCACAAAGCGAGGCAGCCGTAAGGCTGTCTCCATTGGAAGTTCTGTTACGGGCCATGGTGCCGACTACATCATCATCGATGATCTGCTGAAAGCCGGAGATGCGGGCTCCGAGGCCGAACTGGTCAAGGCGCAGGAGTTCATTGAAGGAACTTTGCTGTCGCGCTTTGACAACCCTTCCGAGGGGCGTGTGGTTATGGTTGCACAGCGACTGCACGAGATGGATCCTCCGGGGTATCTGCTCGAACGCGGGACCTATCGGCATCTGAATCTGCCTGCCATCGCCGAAGACCATGAAACGGTTCCTCTTGGGCGTGGAAGGGTTATGCGCCGCAAACCGGGTGATCTCCTTTGTCCGTCACGCCTGGATCAGCAAACGCTCGATACCAAGCGTCGCGAAATGGGCGCAGCTGTGTTCAATTGCCAGTATCAGCAGAATCCCATTGCTCCTGACGGGTCACCCCTGCGCTGGGAGTGGTTTGGTACCTACGAGACCATCGAAGATCGCCGCTGGTATCAGCTTGTCGTTCAAAGCTGGGATACGGGGATGTCTGCGGATCCCCGGTCCGACTTCTCGGTCTGTACGACCTGGGGGTTCCGAGAAAATGCGTGGTCCCTTCTCGACGTCTGGCGTGGGCAGGTGGACTACCCAGACCTGAAAGCCAAGGCTCTGCAGCTTGTCGGTCACTGGGATCCGGATCGAGTTCTGATCGAAGATGCTGCTTCTGGCAAACCGCTTTTCGATGAGTTGTTTCGTGATGACCGCCGGCGGTACGACCGCGTCAAACCTGACAAGGACAAGGAAACCCGGTTCCAATCAGCTTGCAGTCCAGTTGAAGAGGGCAAAGTGTTTTTGCCTGCAGAGGCGCCTTGGCTGGCAGCGTTCAAACGGGAGCTTCAGTCCTTTCCACGCGGTCGCAATGACGATCAGGTCGACAGCTTTGCCCATCTTCTGAACTGGTCCAAGGGAGTGGGGTTCTATCGGGCGCTGGGTCGCGATCACCATATCAACATCGAACGTAGAGAGCGCAATCGCGAGAGGGTCAGGCGACGGTAGAACCTCAGAGTCAAGCTTGAAAACTCGTCGAATAGTACTGGGAGGGCCGATGTCGGACCAATCCTGAGAGCGGCCCCAATGACCGCTCGCAACCACAAACCGGTCTAATCGCTAATGCCGTCGGATGACGGCTTTGAGCCCA
>NZ_JBQFLX010000051.1:0-6555 GCF_056531525.1 Ruegeria sp. N11 | reverse complement strand
AGCTTTGATCTCCTCCATCCGTGGCATTTGGAGTAAACGTCAGCTGATCATCACCCGATCCTGTTTGAAGGTTTTGCAGGCGCTCCACACCGGAAACACTGGTCCCGTCCGAAAGAACAAAGTTCGCCCCAGAGCCTCGTCCGTCGAACGTCACGGCGATGGCGGTCGTGGCAAAGCTGCGGTTCAGAAATAGGCTGTCGAAACCTGAACCACCCTTGATGATGTCGGCAACTGCACTTGCATCTGAGGAAATTGTATCATCTCCGGCCCCTCCGTCGAGGACATTGGTGCCGCCATAGCCGCTCAGTTGGTCGTTGCCGTCTCCGCCCAGCAGAATGTCGTTGCCATCAAAATTGGTGCGCCCGCGCAGATCGTCATCACCGGACCCGCCAATTGCATGAAAGTTCTCGACTTCGTCCAGGATTATTCGATGCGTGTTGCCCTGGGTGGACATTTCCATCTGGTTGCCGCCAGACCCCCGAAGCTTCACACCCCCTGCAAAACCCGAGTAGTCTAAGATCGCCGTGTCATTGCCGCCCCTTGCGTTCCAGCTTTGATCTCCTCCATCCGTGGCATTTGGAGTAAACGTCAGCTGATCATCACCCGATCCTGTTTGAAGGTTTTGCAGGCGCTCCACACCAGAAACATTGGTGCTATCGGCAAGGACAAAACTCGCACCAATGCCGCGCCCGTCAAACGTTAAAGATATTGCAGTGGTAGCATTGCTGCGATCAAGCACCAGACTATCAAATCCAGAGCCACCTCTAACGGTATCAGCAACAGCGTTCTGGCTCGAGATAATTAGGTCGTTCCCAGACCCCCCGTCTAAAACGTTCGTGCCACCGTATCCGAGCAGTTGGTCGTTTCCGTCTCCACCCAACAGTATGTCGTTGCCATTAAAATTGATGCGACCGCGCAAGTCGTCGTCACCAGACCCACCTATCGCATGGAGGTTCTCAACATTGTACAAAGAGATCCGATGAGTGTTAGCAATCGTGGACATTCCCAGCTGATTTCCACCAGTGCCAAATGGCTTCAATCCCGTCGAAAACGCCGAGTAGTCCAGAATCGCCGTGTCGATGCCTCCTGGATCAGAAAAAGACTGATCCGCGGCAGTGGGCGTGAGAAATACTATGTCGTCACCGGCTGTGAAATTCGCCGTTGGTTGCGCTGCATCATCGTCTGCTATCGTAAACGTGGCAAATGCCAAGTGTTGATCGACTGGCTGGCCCGGAGCCGACTGGACAATGAACCCGAATGTTTCTGTGCTCTCGAAAGAGTTATCATCGAGGATTGTGATCGTCACTTGCTGGGAGAGCGTATTTGCCGGAAAAAATAGAGGTGTATCTAAGTAGAAATTGTAGTCGCCGTTGTTCAGAGAACCGAAGGACTGCGTGGTGCTCATATAGACTGTTTCGTCCACTGCATCATTTGGTCGGGTTATAGTGAACGTGACGTCGTTGCCGCCTTCAGTGGTTTGAACCGAACCGGGTGATATTTGCCAACTTCCTTGACTTGGAATGACTAGGCTTGCATCCGCGTCTGTCCCGCCGGGTTCCAAAATTAGGTCTATTCGCGCACCCTCAGGAAGCGAGTTCAAAATGGCAACTGTTTGCCAGGCCGCAGGTCCGCTACCATCTTGATCCACTTGCAAATACGTAAGGCCCAGAGATGGGTCTTTATATTGGCGAACTAGGTTTGCAACAGGTTCACCTAGACCGCCATTGTACGCCGCTCCAACATAGGCCGAGACATCAATTAGATCTCGCTCAAATTCGGAATAATATCCGAAGTCACCAGTTTTGTAGTCCCAAATTCTGTCGATGTCCGAGGGATCTGAAGTGCTTGTCAATACAAAGGTGTCGCTTCCGGATCCTCCAAACAGAACGTCTGACGACGCTCCACCATCTAATACATCGTTTCCAGTGCCTCCCTTGAGAGTATCGTTTCCAGAACCGCCTTTCAGAACGTCGTCCCAAGCGCCGCCGTGTAGCGTATCATCCCCATTGAAGCCAAATAATTGATCGCGGCCAAATCCGCCGTCCAATAGGTCTGAATTGGGTCCACCAAGGATTTGGTCGTCCCCGTCTAAACCAACAACAAAAAAAGGTTGCCCTCCGCTAGGCGCAATGATCCCGCCAACGCCACTAACAGTGACTTCATATAGGTCAGGATTAGCGGCATAAAGGCCATAGAGACTGCTGTTTACAACGCCCGCTAAGCTATTCTCATACAGTGCTAGGGGATGTTCACTTGTTCCTGGTATGGCACCACTCCCCGACAGATCTTCGTCAGGAAAGTCGGGCCGGTCGATTAAAAGCTGTTGGCCATTACTTGCTTGGCTTGGAGTCGCATTAAAAACTGCGTCACCAGTGTGCCCAATATTTATTAGACTATCCGCTAGGTATGGCGCAGCCATCTGGGCACCTGGAGATCCAAATGAAATACCAAGATAGTTCGCTTGTGAGTCAAGATAGTTCTCAATCAGGTACTGTTCCGCGAGCACCCCGCCCAAACTGTGGCCAGTAACCAGAACGTTCTGCACACCTGTTGACGCGACAAAGGAATTGAAAGCGTCAACAATTTCTTGATATTGAGCAAAAACCAAAGCCCATGATAGCGGGCCAACGACAAGGTCAGTCAGCACCAATTCTCCAGGTTCATCGGTGCCCCGAAACACTAACGCTGCTGTGCTAGTAGTAGGGGAGTACGCAACGAATGCATTCCCGGTCGCAGAACTGAACAAAGGCAGATTTGTCTGAAAGTAACCTTCGCTATCAAAATCCAAAAACGATAAACTTTGGTTGAAACTTTGCAGGGCAACTGGGGAAAGAACATTCCAATCTGTCCCCAATAATCGAGACTGGAGATCTTGCCCATTGCTGTAACCAATTGTTGAAAGAAGGATGGCATCGTCACCGTACTCACTCAGCGCATCTGATTGAGTTGCAGAACCTGCACCAGAGCTCGAACCTGTCCCTGAATTTGTACTTGTAAGCAAGTCGCCTGAATTCAATTGTCCAGATTGATTGGGGCTATCCTGAAAATCCAAAAGTGACAAAAGACGCCCGCCGTCAGCAATGCCCTCTGCTATTTGATAAGAAGGAAAGCTCACTCCGGCCGAATTGGTGTAAGGTCCTAAAGTCTCTCCTATATTGAGATGAAGGTGTGTATCTGTTCGTAAACCCGTATTGCCGACCTGCCCAATGACTTGACCAGCAAGTACCGTGTCTCCAACACTAACTGGGACGGAGCTTTGCGACAGATGTAAATAACTGGAAAAAAAAGTTTGCCCGTTGATATTGTGTTCAAGAGTGACGACATTGCCTAGCGCGCCCGGAGGTCCAAGCGATGGGTCGCGAGATGTTCCGTCGCTACCTAAGCTGCCACTGGTAGAGCTGCCATCTGGTACACTTTGTTCGATGAACACTACCTTGCCATCAGCGACAGCCAAGACATTTTCACCCAATATGGAACCATTGGAGAGAACAAAATCCCAACCATAAAAGATGTCTCCAGAATGGCTGAAACCACCACCCGGCGCTTGTGTAATGCGTAATTGCCGGCCTGCCGTCAAAGGCGTGGCCAGCGAAATCGCCGACGAAATTGTCATTTGAGATGCCCCCCGGAATTCCCAAACTGTGTCAAATTAATATTTGTCTAGGTTGCCGTATCGAACATTTGGCAGTCAAGATTATTGGATTTATCTGAAGGGTGTCTCACACTAGGGCTGATACTTCGTTCAACTCCGATTTAGTTTAATGTCATGTTTTCTTAAGTCTTTTTCCAGATGCGCTCATTTCAAAGAGGCAGTATCTGGAAGACATATGTAGAAAATAGAAAAGCACTAAACTCTCATTGTCAGCAAATTAGTAACACTGGTTCGCATGGTTTCGCATTAAACAAATCGTTGCCCCGCAACTGATTCCTAACGTATCGAGCGCTTTAATTGTCTTTCGGCGCGGAGAAGTTCATTGATAGTCTTTAGCACTTCCTCAGCTTCTCGTGATCTTTCCCCGTGTTTCCAAGATGGATGTGAAGCCCCTGCAGTATGCCCACCTCCGGCACCGTGAACTCGACATACACGCCAACCACGAACGGCAGGCGCTCGACATCGCTGACCTGTAGACTTTGCTTTCGCAGTGCATCTGGGCGCATCATTGAGCCGTTTGGTAGGGTCCATGAGGTTGTCGTCACTTTTTGTCATCCGACCGCCCCCCGTTTTGAACGTTTCCGACAATCGCCTGACCACCTTCTTTGACCTCAACGCGTTCGACCCGGACGGTTTGATCTGCCTTGGATCGATACCGTTTCAGAGTTTCAACCTGGCTCGTGAAAGTGCGCGCGAGTTTGTTAAGTGCCCGTTCCGCTGAATCTTGCTGCGGGAGAGTTTTTACATGGTTCAGGCGCCGTGCCATCATCATCGTAGCCTGATGGATCGCACCCATTTGGATCGCAAGCATGGCTTCGATCTCGTCCTGCGGCATAACCCCAGCAACAACCGACATCACAAAGTTCGATGCCGTCTCGGAGACAGAGCTGTCCTGTTGCCCAAGAGTCGCGACTTGATCCATGACGCCTTCGAAGAACCGGTAGTCTGCTGTGCCGAGCTCATGCATTGCCAAAGCACAAGCCGCCGTTGGATCTTTTCCTTTATGTCCCACCGTGAGTCTTCGCGTTTCTTCATCGAAGTCCAGCTTGATGTCCGGGCCCCGAACACGCGATCCCGTCCGTTCGTTCAAATCAGCAATCGCATTGGTCTCCGCTTCGGCAAGCTCGGAGGTCTTTGTCTGAAGCTTGTTGCCTTTGTCTTTCTGTGCCTTGCTCATATCCGCCTCGCGTAACAGGGAGTGGTTAGTATTAGTGTTCCGTTTCAGAACCGATGGACCTGCGAGAAATCGGCCTGACGGGTTCTGATTTGGAACCATTGGAGGTCTTTGGGTTCTCAAACGGAACCACAGAGGATGCTGACGGGTCCGTCTCAGAACCGCGTTTTGTTTTTTCGGTCTGCCAGAAGCGCCAGTCGTTTGTGGCAGCTTTCTTGCCGGACCGGGCCTGCGTCGCCTTGGTCGTCAACCGCCACTCATGAGCCCGGCGGTGATACCAGTTGCCATTCTGCTCCAGCACAAGAAAGCCTTTGTTCTGCAGATCCCCGAAAGCGCGTTGAACGGTGGCCTTGCCCAACCCCAAGATTTCTGCCGCCTCGTTCATCGACAGAAACACCTTGCCGTTGTTGCCGCCGTTGAAGCGGGTGTGAAGCTCCAGCCAGAGCTTCACTGCCGGTCCTGACAGCGCCCGCCACGCCGGAGATTTGATCATGGCATAGGGCAGAGGAACATATTGGCCCTCATCCGACCGTTTGCCTTTGGGAGACCGGCGCCTACTCATCGCGACACCTCCGCTGGAAACGCTCGGGAAGGGCATCCAATTCCGAAATGTCGCAGCCGATATGCGCCCGGACGAGCCGGGTTAGACCGGATTTGGACACACAGTACCCGAGCGTGTCCCATGCCGCTCCCCCGGCCTGAAATTGGGGCCTCTGACGCTGAAACAGCCATTGGATGCCATCCCGGCATACGGCAACCCGGTAACTGCCGAGGCGAAAGAGCTCGCCCCGGTAGTTCTCGGCGGTTTCGCGGTGATCAGTTTGGCAAAGAGGGCCAGTGTCTGCCCCCCTGTTGTGACTGGTACTGTTCGACTTGGAGATGGACATATCAGCCATGCTCGATCCTTCCTTTCCGAATGATCACTCGTTCGACCGAGTGGCTCTGGGGCGACCAATAGTACCGGCGCTCGTTTTGTCTTGTCGGCTCGGGGCATCCTGTGGCATCAACTGGACTTGCTAGGGTGGCAGTTGATGTCACTGGAAAAGCCCCATCTCCGCGCTTGGAGTTGGGGTTTTTCATTATGCAGCCTCGTTGTTGGGATCGGTGCGCCGGGCCGCCAGCCAGGCGTTCAGATCGGCGCCGTGATAGGCGATCCGCCGACCGATGCGGATAAAGGCCGGACCACACATGCGGTGGCGCCATTGAGCCAGCTTCTCGCGGTTTCCCAGCAATTGCATTTCAGGGTCTTCTGGGAAATAGACCCGGTCGTCATTGAAGACGTTTGCCATCGTTGAAATCCTCTTGGATCAGTTGCGATGGCTCCCAATTATGGGCAGCTTTGTCGAAGTGTCACCAGACTTTTTCCAGAGCTTAAGCGTCTTCCAGAAGCGAGAAAACGCTTAGGCGTTTTTCCTGAACACCGCTTCGTACCTTGATTTGAAAGGCTCTTCTGAACGCAACGCCGTTCCATAGTCCGCATGAGTTTTTCGCGATTTTGGGAAGTCCAGTTGTTTCTCAACTGACTTTTCCAAAGCTTGCTCGATTATTCGTTCTTCGCTGATCAAACCAACCGCGCCAGATAGTTGCTCGATTTCTTGCATCAGCAGTTCAAGGTTTTGAAGTCTGCGATCCCGGGATGTGTCTAGCCCCCTCGTTCGGCACCACTAAATTGAGGTTTCTCTAATAAGGTTTCAGGCACAGGTGGGCGCATGTTCAGAGCATGATGTGG
>NZ_JBQFLX010000050.1:0-6609 GCF_056531525.1 Ruegeria sp. N11 | reverse complement strand
GAAACTCGTCCGTTCGTTTCGTTCCCATAGTTCATCTCCTTTGCTGCAATAAATGCTATCAAAGGAGCGGCATCAAACCGCGACACGTCCAATGAGTTGCCATCCAACTAGGAAAACCTGTCAGAGGAAGCGCCCGATTTGCACCCGGGTTCAAAATTCCATCAAAGCGACTACCAAATTCGGAGAAAACCATGATAACCTTGATAGCTATTGCCACACTTTCGTATTTGCTGGTCGGCCATACCGCATACAGCACGATCATCATTCCACGCACATACCGCGAAGCGCTCGACGGCAATGAAGACGCGATGTTGTCGCTTATCCATCGGAATGAAAAATCGTCGGTCCATTACCTGACATATGGGGGTTAGTTGTTATTCTACCCGGGGTTCTTCGCCTTAGGCTGGATCATCGCCCGTTTGGACATCGACATTTGAACCCGGGTGCAACTCTGAGTGCGACTCAAAATCGAAATCCCATCTGACACGCCTTGGCCACGGAGAGAAACGGCATGGATAACACAAGCCAAGATCGAGACCCAACCTCAGGTCAAATCCCTCACAGGAAAACACCGAAGGGCGGTTTCACTGAGGGTCGGCGTATGCAGCATGTACGAAAACAAATACAATGCTCCGTCAGGCAGTATCCCGAACGGCCACCGGAAGCGTTGGACGGCATAGACAGAGAAATCGAAGCCGCCATCCGAGAAGATCGCAAAATTCGCTTGGATCACGCATTTCCGCACATTGCTGCGCACCCCAGACGGAAGACCCTATGCTCACCGTGTTCGGAATTGAACCCGGGTGCAAACCACGTGGCACCTGAGACTACAGATCAACCGGAGATTGGCGGCTGGGACGGCACCGAATACATCAACGAGTTTAGATTGGTTGTTGTCCACCGCATGTCAATGAGGGGCGCGCCCCTTGGGCAAATCGGAGCGGTGCTGGGAATATCCTCCAAGCAAGCCCAGCGCCTTTCCGACAAGCTGACAGATCGGCTTCTATCGGAAGCAAAGCACGTGGACGTCGCGGCATTGGTCGGTGAAACACTCGCATTTTATCGCGCTGTCAGAACCGATTGCATGGAGATTGCAGCAACCAGCGACGACGCGTCAATTCGCCTAAATGCAATGGAGGCAGCACTCGCGGCAGAAGCGGATAAACACCGGTTTTTGCAAGCCTGTCGCTTCTACGACCATGCAAGATATGTCCCACAAACACACCCATGAAGGCGATTTGTTCTCCTATTAGGTTCCACAAAACCCCTTATTGATTGAATGGACAGGTGTTTCGTATTTCGCAACTTTTAGAAGAGCCATTGCGCACATCCCTACTTTTTAATAGCGGGGTAGCATGAAGAAACTCACTCCCAAGTACCGTGTTTGGCTAATAAGAAGAGCCAAGGCAGAGTTAGACAAGCGCACTAAGCGTGTCTCTCGTAGACCCGGCAGCAAAAATGGAAAGCAAACACACATTGTCACAGCATGGATGGGCCACGAGTTCGAGGCAATAGTCGCCGAAAACGCCCCAAGTAGACCACCCAGCTTGATTTCCGTCCGAAGCAATTCTCTTGAGACTTTGGGCTTTCTCGACGAAGTAAGACGAAGATTGAACATTAAGGAAGCTTACGAAAACCCGGGCAAGTACCTTTGGGTCAAACAACCAAAATCAAAACGTGGCAAGATGCGAATATCCAACTACATGGATTTTTCAGCGATTGGTGAGATTTCCACGGCTGCATCTCTTGTACTTACGGCTGAGTATCATCGTGCAGCTAGGTTTGTTGGTAGCGTACCTCCAGTCATTAATCTTGAAGACTGGAACGATGGCGTTTTTTGGCCGATGTATAAGATTGGCTTCTTTGAAGCCATTGGCCATATCGAAGAAGACGAGGTCAAAAGCAAAAATTTGCACGGGATAGAGTACCTGAGGGCAATTTCTGGCACCTCAGGTGGCGATCTTGAAGCCGTATCAGCGAATGTTCAGGCTTTGGTAAGGAACTTGTCAGAAATCGAGCTTGATCGCTCAACCAGAGTAGAACTCAACAGCGCGATAGGTGAGGCTATTGTGAACGTGTCAAAGTGGGCATACCCCGCCAACCACACATTCGAAGTACCACATCTGTCTAATTTTTGGGTAACTGCATCGCTCGACCCTGAAAGTAGATTGTTTACGATTGCGATTTACGATCAAGGCGTAACAATACCGATTTCTTACCCCAAGAAGCATCTTTCGGAAATGGCCCGATCATTTTTGTCAAAGTTTGTTCTTGGAAGGGACGAATTTGAATATGAGGATGACGGTGCCTATATCGCGTGTGCAATGGAGTTCGGCAGTTCTAGTTCCGGTGCCGCTCATCGCGGAAAGGGGCTACCTCAGATGAGGGGATTGATTGAACATGTGGGAAACGGCAGCCTGATGGTTTGCAGCAGAGGAGGTTTGTGGCAGTATGAGTATGGAAAACGGCCTCAATACCAATCATTTGAGCATTCAATCGGAGGAACGCTTATTGAATGGAAGATCAGTCTTCCGTCAACAGGCGACAGTGCAGATGGGTGAAATTCAAACAATACATATCGCCTCTGACTTCAGCGCCTATCCTATTGGACGTGACGATGACGATAGTCCTGACACCAATGGGCGTAAGTTTAGAGAAGACTTTTTGGTTCCGGGCCTTGAGGCTGCGCGAGCCTCCGGCGGCACTTTGATCGTCGACTTTGAAGGCGTGGAGAGCTTTGGTTCCTCGTTTCTCGAGGAAGCTTTTGGAGGGTTAGTTCGAAAGAGTGGCTGGACTGCAAGCGAACTTAAAAAGCACCTGCGTATCGTTCACGAATGGTCTGGGTACGCTCGCGCTGAACGTCAAGCGTGGGACTACATAGAAACTTCAAAACCAGACAACTAAATGGAATTCGCAGTTGCTGTAATCGCTGGCTTGCTGGGTGCCTTCGCCGGCTTTGTGGTCCAAGTCTTCGTTTCAGTGCGTAGCTCCGAACTACAATCAATCTCTGATCAAATCGAAGACCTTAAGCGAATTGAAGAGTACGGTGTCGCATACTGGCTTACCGACCCTAGCGAGAAACAAGAGTGTAGGAAGTATGCGGCAAAACTCCGTGGGGCGTTGGCTGCTTCTGCAGCCTTCGAGGAGCAGGGACCTAAAATTCTAGGGTTCAGATTTGAGCGATATGCCGATTTGGTACTCAAATTGGATCGCGTTGCGACCGGCGGGCAATTCGAAAGCAACCGAAAAGACATAGAGCCAGAGAGAGCAGCCGCATGTATCAGGACGGTCGGTGAACTAGTCGCGCACCTCCGGATGTGTCGAAGATTCGTTTTCCTGTGGCGTTGAGCAGATCAACCCCACGAGAACGCAGCTACAACCACTTCTATCTGAATGTTCAATTATAGAAGAGGAATTTATTCGGCGGGTATGTTGGCGGGTAGCTGGTAAAAACCGCCATTTTTTCCAATGAAATCAAAGGAAAGTGGCGGACCGAGGAGGAGCCAAACTTACGGTCTAAGCCTTTACTTTTATTTTAAAATTTGTTTTTTATCTTTGATCATACCTCATAAACTACCACAGCATATCTGAGAAATGACCAATGCAACTTCATTTGAAGTAGCGCTCCACATACAATTGGCACTGAACAATTCAAAAAATAGGCTCACACAAACTCGAAGTTGTCTACTGCGAGAAATGTAAGACCAACAGATTCTAACAGCACACTGTCACTGTGAGAATAATGAACCCTGAGACCCTGAACCTCTGCCGAGAACACTAGGTCATCGTAGTCTATACCCCCCGCAAACCGGATCGTGTCAACCCCAAGTAGAAAATCTTCTATTTGGTCAACACCGTCACCCTGCGTGAACTCAAAAACATCCGAGCCGCGACCACCCCTCATCGCATCATTACCGAGTCCGCCAACAACTGTATCCCAGCCTTTGCCTCCAAATAGAAAGTCGTCGCCGTCGTCGCCAAAAAGGAAATCATTGCCGCGATTTCCAAAAAGCGTATCAATCCCTGCTCCGCCATAAAGTTTGTCGGCTCCGCGCCCGCCATAAACAGTGTCAGCCCCTTCTCCAGCGCGCACTACGTCTTTTGATCGACCGGCACGGATAAAATCGTCTCCAGAAGTTCCCGAGATATCGTCTTGGCCACGTGTCCCTCGAACTTGAATTCCGTCAGGTTGCCCAATTACAATCACGGCCACAGTCGCCGAAGCCAACGCACCCGATTGGTCGCTAATCGTGTATGTCAAAGTGTCAGATGCGGTTTCCCCGTCTGCCAAAAGATCAAAAATGTCGGCATCCGCGAAGTAAATGATCTGATTGTTAGCTATCTGAACTGTGGCACCAGAGGATGATGTGACCGATTGAAGGTTGAGCACATCGTTGCTGTCAGGATCAAAATCATTGGCGAGGACATCCAGCGTTGCGCTGCCATCCTCAGCTACGGAAAGAACGTCGTCGTTGGCCGTCGGGGGTTGGTTTGGAGCGGCTGTTACGGTGACAGTGACGGTTGCAGTGCTGGTTCCGCCGAAGCCATCAGAGATCGTGTAATCGAAGGCAGCCGGGCCATCGTAGCCTGGCGTTGGAATAAAGATCACCTCATCATTGCTCGGGTCCGCATCCCCTTTAGTGTCGAGGCTCACAGTTCCGTTTACCGGGTTCGACACGGCGGTGACGGTTAGTGTGTCTCCATCCGCGTCTGTATCACCAGCCAACAATGTGGCAGCACCGATGACGAGCGTTGTGTTCTCACCGGTCTGTAAAGCCTCGGTATCGGCGACAGGCGGCGTGTTGTCCTCGTCGATCAGCCCGTCCTGATCGTTATCCTTGTAGTCGTTGATCTCCGGCGCACCGGGAAAGATCGTTGGATCAGAGTCGTCGGCATCCCCTGCCACACCGGACGTACCACCGGGAGCAGCGTAGGCAGTCTGGTTCGTCAAAGGATCATCGACACCAAAGCCGTCATTGTCGGAATCCAGATACCAGGTGAACGGACCGTCGAGACCGTCGACCACCAATTGCCCAGTGTTTGGAGTAATCCCACCCTGGCCGTCAGTCACATCATAGCTTATCGACAAAGCCGTGTTCTGACCCAATGCCAAAGCTGCTGCGAACTGTGTCGGGTCGATTGTCAGCACCGCACTAACCAGCCCAAAAGCCACCGCCGATCCAGACGCATCTGTTACCGAGACATTGGTCACACCAAGTGTGCCACCATCACTGTCTGCTGCGGCCGCATCCGCCAGCAAATCAATCACAACAGGTGTCGCGTCCTCGAACACCGATCCCGCGTCAATCGGCGATGCCGTCGGGGGTTGGTTTGGAGCGGCTGTTACGGTGACAGTGACGGTTGCAGTGCTGGTTCCGCCGAAGCCATCAGAGATCGTGTAATCGAAGGCAGCCGGGCCATCGTAGCCTGGCGTTGGAATAAAGATCACCTCATCATTGCTCGGATCCGCATCCCCTTTAGTGTCGAGGCTCACAGTTCCGTTTACCGGGTTCGACACGGCGGTGACGGTTAGTGTGTCTCCATCCGCGTCTGTATCACCAGCCAACAATGTGGCAGCACCGATGACGAGCGTTGTGTTCTCACCGGTCTGTAAAGCCTCGGTATCGGCGACAGGCGGCGTGTTGTCCTCGTCGATCAGCCCGTCCTGATCGTTATCCTTGTAGTCGTTGATCTCCGGCGCACCGGGAAAGATCGTTGGATCAGAGTCGTCGGCATCCCCTGCCACACCGGACGTACCACCGGGAGCAGCGTAGGCAGTCTGGTTCGTCAAAGGATCATCGACACCAAAGCCGTCATTGTCGGAATCCAGATACCAGGTGAACGGACCGTCGAGACCGTCGACCACCAATTGCCCAGTGTTTGGAGTAATCCCACCCTGGCCGTCAGTCACATCATAGCTTATCGACAAAGCCGTGTTCTGACCCAATGCCAAAGCTGCTGCGAACTGTGTCGGGTCGATTGTCAGCACCGCACTAACCAGCCCAAAAGCCACCGCCGATCCAGACGCATCTGTTACCGAGACATTGGTCACACCAAGTGTGCCACCATCACTGTCTGCTGCGGCCGCATCCGCCAGCAAATCAATCACAACAGGTGTCGCGTCCTCGAACACCGATCCCGCGTCAATCGGCGATGCCGTCGGGGGCGCATTGACTGATAGCCCAACGAAGTCGCTCGCATCTAGTGAGGTCAGACCAGATCCTTGCAACAAGATGCTGTCTGACCCAAGTAGAACTCGCAGCCCCCCAGGTTCAACACTGAATACCACCTGATTGAAGCCAATGCCGTAGGCGCTAATGTCTATTTTGTCGCCGCTAGCCGAATCCAACCCTTTTTCAAAATCCGTAATCGTGTCGTGACTTTGGCCAGGGCGCTTGATGAAAACATCATTTCCTGCACCACCTGTCAAAGTATCGTCGCCGGCACCTCCATCAAGGACGTCGTCACCACCGTAGCCGCTCAGTTGGTCGTTGCCGTCTCCGCCCCGCAGAATGTCATTGCCATCAAAATTGGTGCGCCCGCGCAGATCGTCATCACCGGACCCGCCAATTGCATGAAAGTTCTCGACTTCGTCCAGGATTATTCGAT
>NZ_JBQFLX010000049.1:0-6641 GCF_056531525.1 Ruegeria sp. N11 | reverse complement strand
TGAATCCCAAAGTACAATACGGAGCCGAGTAACCCGGGTCGAGTGCAATTGCCTGTTGTGCAAATCGGCGAGCGTCGGCCTGAGCTTCCCTGGTAATTCTGCGCGAAGCCTCAACGGCCTTTAGTTGAGCAGTCCACGCGCCTAGGTTATTTGTGCCGGATCCTCTGAAACGAGCCATTTCTCCCGCCAACAGTTCGACTTGAAGCTCGGTTGCAATCCTAAGTGCGATTTCATCCTGAACTTCGAATACATCTTCAATGAGGCGATCATAGCGGTCTGCCCAAATATGCATGCCGGACTTTGCATCGATTAGCTGTGCTGTGATCCTCACCCGGTTACCGCTTTGACGGACACTTCCCTCAAGAACAAGATCGACACCCTGCTCCAGACCGACCTGTTTCACGTCAACGGAGCGACCTTTGTAGACGAATGTAGAGTTACGCGCGACGACCAGTAAATTCGGGAGTTTTGATAAAGTGGTGGTGATCTCTTCGGTAATTCCATCTGCAAAAAACTCCTGATCGGGGTCAGAAGAAAGATTATCGAAAGGTAAGACGCCGATTAGCAGAGACTTTGTATGGCTAGCCGGAGTTACTCGCGGTGGGGCAGAACCTGGCGGCGACCATTGGAAAACTTCTATTGGTGACGGCGCGTTCTTAAACTGTCGCTCTCCAGCGCGATAAAATTGCTCAGCGAGGCGCTCGTCAAGGCTGCGATGGACGACATCTGAAATTAACACAGCCCCTTCGTTGGAAGCCTCTTGTAGACGTGCAGACAGATTGATGCCATCGCCGAAAATGTCATCGTCGTCGAATACGACATCTCCAAGATGCACGCCCACTCGTAGTTTCAATGAGGACTGAGTTGACACCTGGCTTTGAAGATCAAGGGCGCATCGTACTGCATCAGATACCGAGTTAAACTCGACTATCCATCCATCACCCATCCTCTTAACGACATTACCTCGATGATCGCTAACCAAAGGATCAAATAACTCTCGACGTAGAACACGAAGTTCGCTGAGAGTCCTATTTTCATCTGCCTTAATCTGGCCTGAGTAGTTTACTACATCGGCCGAGAGTACTGCGGAAAGTCTGCGGTCTCCATTCATGTCTATTGGTAGCGCAAATTACGCTGCTTGGAAAAGACAACATGATTTTCTGAACGTCGCGCATGTCCTAGTGAATGGCTTAGTGCAAAACTGAAAAGCGTGACTGTGAATGTCTGCTTCGGGCTGCCATCAGCCAATCCGCACTCCGCAGAGAATGACTATTTCGAGCGTCGATGCAACAATCGCATCAGGCCATGCAAATGAAGCGGTATGTCAATAACCGACGTTCATCCAGAGCAAGAAGTTGGTTCTGAACCATATCGCTGGCGATGTCCCCAAAGAGAACCTGTGTCGTAACAGGCATATTGCGATCAGACTTGGGCTTCGAAATTCTCGCCTTAAGCCATTCAAAACTTTCAGTCGTCGAGTCTTCTTCATCCAATACCTTAAAACCCGCATCTTGCAGAAAGCCGACCATTTCTTTCGGGGTTGCGAGATAACTGATCGAGGCGTCCATAGCCCATGGCGTCGGATAAACGACGTCACCACCTTCGCCCTGTAGAATGTCATAAATTCCAAATCGTGCTCCCGGCTTCAGGACACGGTGGGCCTCTTTGTACACCGCAAGCTTGTCCGGGATGTTCATTGCAACGTGGACAGTTACCGCGCCATCAAAACTGCTGTCCGAAAATGGCAGCTTTGTTGCATCTCCCTGAATAAACGTGGTTTGTTCACTGAGACCGACCCAATCAGAAATGGTTTTAGCTGCGTCGCAAAACTCTGGCGTCAGATCTATGCCTGTTACCTTGGCCTTTGCTTCCTCGGCAATTGTTCTACTGACCCCACCCAGTCCACTACCAATATCAAGCACATTCGCGCCTGGTGTAAGCTCAAGTTGCTCCAGCAACTGCAAAGTCGCCTGTCTGCCTCGAAAATGGAACTCATCGATAGGCTCAAAATCAGCGGCGCACAGTTTCTTCGGGTCAACGCCCGCGGCCTTCAGGCGATCAGCTATTTGGTCGATCAGTCTGCGGCTGCGACCATAGTGATCGGAAACCTGTTCTTTCATTTTCCCACCCTTTCATCAAACAAGTCGGGTGCTACTGAATTCATCTACGACCAAAGCAACCGAAGGGTATAAGGGCACTCAAATGTTCAAGGTAGAGCTTCGAACCAATCGAGCACCGCGTCCCGCCAGCCCTCCGGCACGCCGTGTCCACCTTTGGTGACTTTCAGCCGGATCGAGCCTGCCTCACAATCCATCCAGTCCTTCTGCATCGAGTCGTCATCGCCAAAGCTGTTTTCCGCGCTACCGAAGCAGGCGTTCTCGCGGCGCCAGACATCCAAGCCCTTCATGACGTTACCCTGGTGAAAATCAACACCCTCCCATGTCAGCTGTCGGCCTTCGAACGGCACCATTCGGTCTTTGAAGCCATGTACGTGAAATAGGTGAACTGGCGCATCGCACTCAGTGGTCATGGGCTCCCAGAATGCTCCAGCCGCAGCGGCAAAGCCTCTTGCCATCTCTGGCGCTTGGCACGCAATGTCCCAGACCATCGAACCACCGCGGGAGAAACCTGCGATCAGTATTCTCGACGGGTCTATACCGAAGCGCTCCACCGCGTCGGCGCGAACTGCGCCGACAAAGGAGACATCATCGCGCGCCAGATCATACCCGTCAGCCACACCCCAATCGAGGTCTTTGCTATTAATACTGGGCTGCCCGCTCGGCATAATCACAGCGTAGCCGCGCCGGATGAAAGGATCGACATAGGCGGAGTTCTGGATCATCCCTTTCCCAGACCGTCCATAACCGTGCAACCAAATGACGGAAGGCGGTTCATCCGGAACATCTGGTAGGGCCACGTAGTACTCACCGCCTTCCAGTGTGCAAGGTGCATCTGGCGCGCCACACTCTCCGTCCGAGGCAAAGGCCTCTTTCTGACTTGCAGCAATAACAGCAATGACAATACTGAGCGTCAAAATGCGATTGCGCGTTTTGGGTCGCATCAAAAGTGTACCTTTGTGGTTAGGTCACAGAAAATCATAGCACAGCGTTGCGCATCTCCGAAGGCAGCGGCCAAGCGTTTGTGAACTATCTGAAGTTTAGGCAAAGTTGGCCGGTCGATCTCTTTCCAAATGAGTAGTTATGAGCTTGGGTAAGAACTTAGATTTTGTTCGAGAACCCAGGTAACTTTCATTAAAGTGGTACGGGGGGACTTATGGAACGCCGTCTAACCGCCATTCTGGCTGCGGATTTTGTGGCATTCTCACGCCTGATCGGGCGTGATGAAGAGGGCACGATTACCACCCTAAAGAGCTACCGAAAACTCATTGATGACCTCATCTCAAACTATGGTGGTCGCGTGTTCGGCAGCGCGGGTGACAGCGTCATCGCTGAATTCACAAGTGCAACGGACGCGTCCCGCTGTGCATTGGAAATTCAAAGAGAACTGAAAGCTCGCAACCTCGATCTGCCGGAAAAAGGGCGCATGAACCTTCGTATCGGAATACATCTCGGTGACGTCGTGGCAGATGGCGATAATCTGCTGGGAGACGGCATCAACATTGCCTCTCGGTTGGAAGCAACCGCACCGCCCGGAGGCATTTGTGTTTCCAAAGCAGTTGCCGATCAACTTTCGGGAAAGGTGGACGCGGAATTTGCGCATGCTGGCGCCCATGAATTGAAGAATATCGCCAATAAGGTCGAGGTTTGGACCTGGCCTCCGGAACTTGCGGTCAAACCCAAGCGCAGCGCAGCGATCCGATGGACTGCCGCGACGGCTGTTGTCGCCACAGTTACCGCGATTTCAGCTTTTTTTGTCTTTGGAAGAGATGATCCGCGCGACCTTCCGTCAGGTGCGCGGATTGTCATTACACCTTTTGAAACAATCGGGGAAAACAAGGAAGACGAGTATTTCGCTGAAGGTTTGACGCGTGATCTTAACGCCTTGTTGGCGAAGTTCTCAAACCTGTTTGTTATAGCTCCCGAAGCTGGCGCCGACTTCAGCAGTCAGAAAGATTGCGAAGCGATCAGGGATGCGTTAGGGGCCGATTACATACTTGGCGGCACGGCCCAACGGTCTGACTCGAAACTGCGGGTGACAACTACGTTCATCAATGCAAGGACTTGCCGTCAACTCACGCCGCCGGGCCCCTTTGATATGGACCTAAGCATCGCAAATGTCCTGGATATCCAGGTTGAGATTGCAAGAAAGGTCGCCTCGCAAATCGGCTCAAGCGATGCCCCGTTGTTCAACGCTTCTGTACAGCAGGCTATCCGCGACAAGGCACCGGAAAACCTGGAAGCCTATGAATGCTATCTGTTGGGATTCTGGTTTTATCAAAGTTTCAGCATTGAAACGCATCGCAAGGCTCGGGACTGTCTACTGCGAACCGTGAAGGAAGAACCTGGTTACTCTCTTGCTTGGTCGCGATTGGCCTTTAACTATCTCGAGTCTAAGAAACGATCATTCGACACCGATCCGGATTGGGCAAATAAGGCCCGAGACGCCGCCACACGTGCACTTGAGGAAGACCCGGACAATGCGGATGCGCACTACGCCCTGGCAATCCTCAGCAGAATGACGGGAGAAGACAAGGCGATCTTCTTTGAACACGCAAAGAACGCCACGGAGCTTAGTCCCAATGATTCCTGGATCCTCGCGGATCTGGGTATCTTTCTTGCTTACTCCGGCGAGTTTGAAAAAGGTAAAGAGTGGATTTCCCGCGCAAAAGACCTCAACCCCAAACTTCATCCTGGCTACAACAACGCTTGGGCGCTGCACGCGATCTTGCAAGGCAATTATGATGAAGCACAAAAAGTCATCTTGAGCTGGGGTACGCCGAAATCCACCATGTCGATGGCAAGCCTGACTGCAAGCTATGCTTTGGACGGCGAGCAACAAAAGGCGCAAGAGATGGCGCGACGCTTGCAAAACGAACACCCGGAGTTTCTTGACGATCCACGCGCACCGTATCGAGCACGTGGAATGCCAACGGAGCTGATCGAAAAGATTATGGGTGGGCTTCGGATTGCCGGTATTGAAGTTTCAGAGAACTAACGCCGAGATTGCTTGCAAACATCGCCTTCAGAATGGCGGGCATAGAATGTTTGTAGCGGTTCTGGAACCAAGTTGCGCTTGCTACCTAACGCTGTTGCCGACACCGAATTAGGAGATTCGTTATTTCTAAGGACAGTTTTGCGGACACAGAGATTGGAAGACACTTGGCGAACGCTGCACGTCGTTGCCGCATGGTTTTCTTCACTGGATTACCGGCATCTGGAAAGTCATTCCTGTTGCGTCAGCAGATATCCATTGCGATCTCCTTGGGACGTCGTGTGCATATCATGCGTTGGGATACGGGGCTCGCGGCGTTTCAAACCGAAGATATACTCGCGAGGTATCCGGATGTTTCGGATGGAACTCATCCGTTGATCCGAAAGGCAGCCGGGCTGTGGGGGCGGAGAGCACTGACGCGATGGCTGGCGGAGAATACCGACCCCACAGGCATGATTGTCGGTGAAGTCCCTATCATCGGAAACAGGTTTTCAGAGTTCATCCAGACGCAGCCCGATCAGATTGAGCCTGCCTTAGCTTCCGAGGAAACCACATTCATGTATCCGGTTCCTACAAAGGGCTTGCGTGCCAATCTCGAAGCTATTCGAAGATCTACATTTGCGAACCCCAGACATCCTGATGAGGCTAGGGACGCGCCACCATCCACAATGGAACTGGCTTGGCGCCAGACATGCGCCAAGGCTGCGGAGTTGGGCTTAGTCTCTGAGGTGGACATCCATTCTCCGTATGAGGAGGCGATCTATGTCCGGTTTTTTGAGCACCTGCTGCAACACCGAAACGTCGTCAGAATTGCGGTCGATACGATTTTTTCAGATGCCGGGTCAGCCCATGACCTGAATGCGAACGTCTTAGAACTCAGTGCTAGCTCAGACGAAGTAAAGTACGCAATCGCAGAGGTAGAGACTACTTTTACAGCCGAAGCAGCCGCCCGAGAAGTTGAAAACTGGTATCGGGTGTAGTCTCGGACAAAGGTCTGTTCGGTTGGCATTTCGGAATTTGCAAAGCTTGGTTGCGAAGGTCCGTTTTGGGCTGCGACCGGTCAGTCATGCTCGTTGCAGAAAATGTCGACTACTCCAAACCGGTCACTGCGGCACTCCGGCTTTTCGCAGCCCCTCTACCAAATGTTCAAAGTAGTCTTGATTGTAGCCGGGCAAACTTTGGGCGACGAATGACAGCGAGAATTCGGGGTTGAGAGCAAGAGCTTTGGTAACGGCTGCGCGGGCTTCATCTAAATTGTCTTGTTGCGCCAGTGCTGCTGCTCGGAACAAGTTTGGCCAATACTCACGCTCGTTTTCTCTAACGGCTTTGCCCGCCCAGTGTTCTGCAAGCTTGTAGTCTTTCAATTGATAGTGAGCTGATGCGTTGTTGACATAGAACGTCCATAACAAGGGATCGTTGGGACTAAGTTTAATGGCCATTGTCTAGCCCCCTCGTTCGGCACCACTAAATTGAGGTTTCTCTAATAAGGTTTCAGGCACAGGTGGGCGCATGTTCAGAGCATGATGTGG
>NZ_JBQFLX010000048.1:0-7006 GCF_056531525.1 Ruegeria sp. N11 | reverse complement strand
AACGCATCTTCATCCGAATACCGCTTCCGAGCCATCCATCATCCCTTCCGTGACACCAAAATAGTGGCACAGTTTTACGGGGCTAAGACAAGTGGGGTATCAACAAACTCGGAAAGACAAAGCCGGATCTAAATTGACACCCAAAGGCTCACACTGGACACCTCCAGTTACAGAGAGGTTAATGCCGGCGAGAGTCCATTTATTTACTTTGAGCTTCAAATTGCGAATTACCGCTTCATGGCACAAATCAGACATCTTACAAAAACACTCAGATGACCGCACCGAGCCCGAAGCGGGCGTCGCAATTTCGCGTCGTGCGTGCCCCTCAGCGGAGAAATTTCTGCAAAAAGCACTAACAGCCATGACAAAGCGCAGCATCGTGTCCGAACTTTCGGGCATCACGCAGAAATATCGGAGGGTGAAACTTGCAGAGCGCGCAAAAAACCGGCCTCGAAAAATGGCTTGGTTATGTGTAGTTGTATGGCTGAGCTTAGTGCTCTTCCTGTACAGACAACAGGTAAGTGAAGAAAAAAGATAACCTCCAGACGAACGAGGCAATGAAAGACTGTGCTTTCCGCCTCTCCAATCGACTTCAGGTGCCGACAATTTGGCATCTTCGTTCTGGGTGCTAATTCGCTTCTGAAATTGTTAACCCACCCCGCTTCACCAAGAGGTCAACAATTGCGGCAACCCCTTTTTTGTGACGAAGGGACGAAAACAAAAAAGGCCGTCCCTTGCGCATTCTGGCTGCGTCTCTTTCCATGACCTCCAGTGAAGCGCCAACATGCGGCGCCAGATCCGTTTTGTTTATGACCAGGATGTCGGACTTTGTTATGGCCGGTCCGCCCTTTCGTGGGATTTCCTCACCAGCGGCGACGTCAATCACATAGATTGTAAGGTCCGCGAGCTCCGGGCTGAAAGTAGCCGACAGGTTGTCGCCGCCGCTTTCGATAAGAACAATATCGAGATCGGGATGGCGTTCCTGCATTTCAGCGACCGCTGCTAGGTTGATCGATGCATCCTCGCGGATCGCTGTATGTGGGCAACCGCCCGTTTCCACGCCCATAATTCTATCTTGGGGAAGAATTTGCATACGCATCAATGCTTCAGCGTCCTCCTGAGTATAAATGTCATTGGTGATGACACTCACCGAACAGACGTCGCGCAAAGCTTCGGATAAGGCAGCAGTCAAAGTGGTCTTTCCGGCTCCAACCGGACCACCGATGCCAACGCGAAGAGGGCCGTTCATATTGTTCATGTACGGAATATCCTTGAATACTGTGTTTCGTGTTTCATCGACGCTATGTCCGTCAGGAACGCAGTCGAACTCAGTTCTTCTAAGCCTGCCATTTGCGCTTTTTCGGCGACATGAGCGCATAGCGGTGTCAAATTACGTATCAGTCTCTGAGAATCGGTTTGGCCCAGCGGCACTAGGCGCGTTGCGCAGGCGACCAAGTTGCTTGCAAATGCTTGTAAATACATCTTGGTCGCCAGTAACATGGGGAGGCCCTGCAGACGTGCGGCGTGGCCTACTGAAACTGGGTAAGCATATTGTTGGATATCTAGTTCCCAGACGTCTCCTGTGACCGTTCCGAATGCTTGTCCCAGCAATTCGGTTTCCATTTTTCTTTCAGATGACGCGCAGATGGCCCGCGCTTTGGCATCGACACTGATAAGTTGATCTTTATCCTGAGCGTTGTATGCGGACACTACGAACAGAGCGTCATTCCATCCAGATCCATGTTCCAGCGCATGTGAAACCCAGGCTTGGGTGTCTTGTGAACTGGAGACAGCTCCCTCGTCAATTGCAGCTTCCAGCCCATGAGAATAGGCAAAGCCCCCTACGGGATATGCCGGAGACAACCACTGGGTTAGCGTAAGGATATCAGCGTCAGTGGGCGTGGCCATGAGTCCTGCCGTGGCCATAGGCCCCACCTTCGGGGGTGAACGGTTCGTGAACCTCCCGAACCGAGGCTCCGATTTTCAGAAGCATGTCCCGGATCACATGATCGACCTGAATCAGAAGCCGATCCTTTTCGATTTGGCAGGGCGTGTGGCGATTGCCGATATGCCAAGCAATGCGCGTCAGGTCCGGGGCTTTAACCTCCAGCAACGCTTCGGGTGCAGCCTGTATTTCCACTTCGCGACCGTCATCCAGAACCAAAGCGCCACCGTGGTTCAACGAAGTCGTTTGTGCCAGATCGATGAGAATCTGTTCGCCACTTTCGCAGGTCAAAACCTTGCGCCGCAAAAAGCGGTCGTCATAGGTTAATGACAGACAGTCTGCTGGATCGCTATGCGTGTGATCCGAATACTTACGTGCAATACAGAGCAGGGCGGTCATACCGTCGCCTCCTCTGCAGGGGGAATGGTCAGAGCCAGATTGAGTCCGAAAATACCCGATGCACGATCCGTTCGCGCGCCAGGCCGCGCTTTTTCAACTCTTCGTCGCTCAGTGATTGCAGGAATTCGACTTGCCGGACGCGTGATTGAGCTTCGGCCACGCTGATCAGGGCCGAGTAGATTGACGATCCGATGGATGCGATCAAATTTGGCAGCGAAAAGCGTGCGTGTGTTTGTGCTGTTGAGTGTGCCATTTGGACCCTCGTAAATGTTGGTCCCCCCATTGGTTTTAATATTTGTCATAGTGGCCTCACTTAGAAGAGCGTGTTTGGTCATTTCTGCCTTGCGCGGGCCGCAACTCAGCACATTTTTGATCAGAACAAAAAGTATCGTTGCGCCATTGGCAGGACTTCGGCGGGTTGGCAGGTCAGCAACTCGCCATCCGCCCGGACTTCGTAGGTTTCCGGATCAACTTCGACTTGCGGCGTCGCGTTGTTCAGCAGAAGATCCTGCTTGCCGATCTCACGCGTGTTTTGGACGGCGACGGTCTGTTTTGCCAATCCCAGTGCATCACCGATCCCGTCCGCATAGGCGGCTTGCGAGACAAATGTGATCGCCGAGTTTTCTACCGACCGACCATATGCGCCAAACATGGGGCGGCTATAGACAGGCTGCGGAGTGGGGATAGACGCGTTGGGATCGCCCATCTGCGCACACGCAATCGTGCCGCCCAGCAGAACCATCTCGGGCTTCACTCCGAAAAAGGCAGGGTTCCATAGGACTAAGTCGGCGCGCTTGCCTTCTTCGATGCTACCGATCTCATGGCTGAGGCCGTGGGCAATGGCTGGGTTGATGGTGTATTTCGCGATGTAGCGGCGGACGCGAAAGTTGTCGTTCTCACCGGTTTCTTCGGGTAGACGACCGCGCTGTTTCTTCATCTTATCGGCGGTTTGCCAAGTGCGGATCAATACCTCTCCGACCCGACCCATGGCCTGGCTGTCAGACGCGATGATCGAGAACGCGCCCATGTCGTGCAGGATATCTTCGGCTGCGATGGTCTCGCGCCGGATGCGGCTTTCGGCAAAGGCCACGTCCTCGGGGATGGACTTGTCGAGGTGATGACAGACCATCAGCATGTCCAGATGCTCTTCGACCGTATTCACTGTGAAGGGTCGCGTCGGGTTGGTCGAGGACGGCAGCACGTGGTTCTCGCCGCAGATCTTGATGATGTCCGGGGCGTGTCCACCGCCTGCGCCTTCAGTGTGGAAGGCGTGAATCGTACGACCTTTTATGGCCGCCAAGGTGTTTTCCACAAAGCCTGATTCATTCAGCGTGTCAGTGTGGATCATCACCTGCACGTCCATTGCATCGGCTGTCGACAGGCAGCAGTCGATGGCGGCGGGGGTTGTTCCCCAGTCTTCGTGCAGTTTCAGGGCACACGCTCCGGCTTTGACCTGTTCCTCCAGTCCAGCGGGTAGAGAGGCATTGCCCTTACCTGCAAAGGCTAGATTCATTGGAAACGCATCAGCGGCCTGCAACATCCGCCCGATATGCCAAGGTCCAGGGGTGCATGTGGTCGCCAGCGTACCATGCGCAGGCCCTGTGCCGCCGCCCAGCATTGTGGTCAGGCCGGAATGCAGCGCGTCCTCGATTTGTTGCGGGCAAATAAAGTGGATATGGCTGTCGAACCCGCCCGCCGTCAGGATGCGACCCTCTCCTGCAATTGCCTCAGTACCAGGGCCTATGATGATGTCCACGCCAGGTTGCGTATCGGGGTTGCCGGCTTTCCCAATCTTGGCGATACGCCCGCCCGTCAACCCAACGTCCGCTTTGTAGATACCGGAATAATCGACGATCAGTGCGTTGGTGATCACCGTATCCACGGCCCCTTCAGCGCGGGTGGCCTGAGATTGCCCCATCCCGTCGCGAATGACTTTGCCACCACCGAACTTGACCTCTTCCCCATAGACATCTTCGCGGTGCCCGGTTTCGCTGAAACGCGCAGCCGTTGCGCGCTCAACGATCAGGTCCTTCTCAACCTCGATGATCAGTTCGGTATCTGCCAATCGTACTTTGTCACCGACCGTGGGGCCGAACATTGACGCATAGTCACTTCGGCTGATCTTGCCCGGCATCTTTCAGAGCCCCCATGATATGCATATTGAAACCGTAGATGTGCCGGCGCCCGTCAACTGGCACCAGTATGACTTCGCGAGTCTGGCCCGGCTCAAATCTCACAGCCGTGCCTGCCGGGATGTCCAACCGCATCCCCAAGGCCGCGTAGCGATCAAAATCCAAGGCAGAGTTGGCTTCGGCAAAATGGTAATGGCTGCCGACCTGCACCGGTCGATCACCGGTATTGGCGACAACAACAAGACGACTGCTGCGTCCTGCGTTGAGTGTCAGTGAACCCTCGGCAGGTATGATCTCACCCGGGATCATTTAGGCAGATTCAATATGACCGTGATGGCGATGACCGCGATCAATGCCAGCCCAGCTGCGAGCAGGGCGAAATCACTGCCATGGGCATGAATATGGGTATCCGTATGGGCCAAAGCAGGACCAGCCAAAATAAAAGCGGGAAACAACATTCGGTTCATTTGGAACTCCTTGGAAATTAGCGGATTGGGTTGTGAACAGTGACAAGCTTAGTGCCGTCTGGGAAAGTAGCTTCGACCTGCACCTCGTGGATCATCTCGGGCACGCCTTGCATGCATTGGTCGCGGGTGATCACTTCGGCGCCGGCTTGCATCATATCGGCGACTGAACAGCCATCGCGTGCGCCTTCGACCACGGCGTCGGTAATCAGGGCAATGGCCTCGGGGTGGTTCAACTTGACACCGCGGGCCAGCCGTTTGCGGGCGACCTCAGCAGCCATGGCAACCAGTAGTTTGTCTTTTTCACGAGGGGTCAGGTTCATCTCAGAGAATCCAGCAACGGGGTAATGTGTCTTTGTTCAGCCTGCGCAGAACCGGGACCAGAGTGCGGCGAAGGGCCAAGCTGTTGTGGGCTAGAACACGGATAGCCAGCAGGTCATTTTGGAGTAGTGTTGCACCTGCGTCGTCGGGCAGCATTCCGCGAATAGAATCCAAATGACCTTCGGCAGCCTCCGATGCAAAGACGATCAGTGCCATCGCCCCTGCGCCGTTTGCAATATGCGGCTTGGATAGGTGAGAGTGCCAATTACCGGAGAACCGCATCGCATCCAGGAACACCAGCTTTCCTTCGTGTCGTATCTCGATCCGATCGCTTAAGCGGATATCGGTCAACGTCTCGCCCATGGCGGCGCGCCCAAAGACCAGCGGCTCTACCATCAAAACCTCGGCACCCGGTTGCTTTTCGATCGTCAGGTGTCGTTCCAAAGCACTGCCGTTGAACAAAATGCTCTCTTGCGGCAACCAATTCAGGCGGGCTCCTGCTTCAACCGTCAGATGATTGATAACCTGGGCACGTTCTTCAGGTTGGGCCTTGTAGGCACGCTCGCAGGCTTGTGTCGTCAGTGTCAGCGCGGTGCCTTCCGCTGCCTTGCCTGAAAACCGGAATGAATCGCCGCCTGTCACACCACCTGCAGTGTTCAGAAGAACCGCATCAAGATCAGGCGTCGGGGTTCTGGGAAACAGGCATTTCAAAGACCCGGACTGGCGCAACTTGTCGAGCACGGTCCTTTGGCCCAATTTCTTGGTGCACAAGTAGACGGTGCCTGAAGCACGGGGCGGCAGCGCACTGTACGTGGGCAATATGGCAGCAGCTTGGGTAATCGGGCACCTTTAAAGCGTCGTTTTAATGCCTCTTGTTTCTCTGTTGTAGGGTCGGAATGCTAATCTGAAGCGTCTGAAACTGCCTATTTTCATATCGTGCGGCTAAATATTAGACAGCGACGTCAGTCCTGGATGAAAAAACAGGCACACCTCGCTGGTTTTCTAATTTGAGTCAAAGGTAAGTTACCAAACTTGCTGCGATGCAGAACTGGTGTGGGAGCGGCCTTTCTGGCGGTAAGCAGCAACAGCTGGCCATCGCGCGGGCGCTGATTGCGATGCTGCGACTGCTGCTGAATGAGCCAACGAAGGCATTCAGCCGAAGTTAATCCAACAGATTGGCGAAGTGATCCGGCGCCTTAGAACGATGAGCGGAATGGCAATTGTTGTAGTCGAGTAGAATTTCGACTTCACCCATGACCTTGTCAAAAATGATTGTCGTGTCGTGACGTGGAGAAGTCATGGTGCAAAGGCACACGATGCACCTTGGCTGGCAGCGTTCAAACGGGAGCTGCAGTCCTTTCCACGCGGACGCAACGACGATCAAGTCGACAGCATGCCCATTTTCTGAACTGGTCCAAGGGACTGGGATTCTACCGGACACGGGGTCGAGATCACCAGATCAACATCGAAGGTCGGGAACGCAACCGCGAGAGTATCAAACGACGGTAGAGTCTCGGATAAAAGCTTGAAGACGCATCGAACTGTGCTTCAAAGGTGGTCACCTCTATCTATCCCGCGAGCAGTCCCAATGACTGCTCGCAACCGCTAACCAGTCTTTTGACTATAGCCCCGAATTACCGCTCTAAGCCTATTTCGTTGAAGAACTCTTCCTTTTGGTTCGTTTTCTCTTCGAGGAATTTGAGCGGCTGCGTGCCTCTCACGCAGGATTTTCGGCTGTCGGTTGC
>NZ_JBQFLX010000047.1:0-7208 GCF_056531525.1 Ruegeria sp. N11 | reverse complement strand
CCGGTTAAGTACGACAAGCGTCGTTACAAACGGCGCAACCGGATCGAGATCATGTTCGGCAGGTTGAAGGATTGGCGGCGTGTGGCAACCCACTACGACAGGTGCCCGAAGGTCTTCCTGTCAGCAATCGCCCTTGCAGCACTCGTTATCTATTGGCTATGAGTCCTGACCCTAATCACCATCCATATATGCAGTTTTTCAAGCGATATTCGCCGCTCGACCCTCCGACATTTCAGCCATTTCGACGGCCTTGTCTATCAAGAACAACGCCTCCATCTTGGTTTTGGCTTTAAGCATAACTTCTTCGCTAACTTGGAAGCCAATTGGCCGACCTGAAGTGGTGTCACCGGAAATTTCTTTAAATGCCTCGGGAAGCGGAGCTCCTAACTGGTCCACGCTCAAATTAATTTGATTGTCGTAGATCACCAAGAACACGCCATTTCCCCAATAGGTCGCCACTTTACGCCCTTCCTGACTAGCTGACAGAACCGCTGTACCAGCTAAAGTCATGGCACTACGGAATTCACTGACCGTGCTCGTCTCATAGATTTGTTCGGCGCCTATGCATTTCACCGCCACAAGCTTTGCAGCCATGGAGTGCATCGTTGAAAGCTGAATTACGTAGTTCTCAAATTCAGCTAACCCAATGAAACCGGGCAAATCTCCGAAACATTGCGGATCAATTAAGCGAACGTCCGGACTATTGCCAAAACACAACTCAAAATCCGCTTCAGCTTCCAGCACTTCGATTGCGGCTCTTCGTTCCGCTGCCATTCTATAGGCGTCAGACAACCTCTGCTTCAGGTCAGAGAACTCAAAAGGCTTTGTAACGTAGTCCGTTGCCCCAACTCCGAATGCTTCGTCGATGTACTCTTTTTGCACCATGGCGGTCACCATGATAATGGGCGTGTACTTGTATTCTGGTAATTTTCGCACTTCTTCGCAAAGAGTTATGCCGTTCATTTGCGGCATCTGCACATCCAGTAGCAAGCAGTCGAACGCTTCGTTAGGTCGTGACAGTATTTCAATGGCCTCTGGCCCACTTCTGGCGGTGACGACGTCTTTATAACCGAACGCGTCTAGAACTCTATCTAGCAATTCCAGGATGCTAGGATCGTCGTCTACAGCAAGTATACGCATAACTTTTCACCAACCTTTTACGCCTCGCCAACCGTTGGGCATTGCAGACTTCGGGCAACGGTCGGCTGGCGCATGATACACTCAGGGTGTTCTCATCCTCTCTTACGAAGGCGGCAAAACGGTGACATAAGGTGGGCTTCCTTATGTCTGTGCTTTTTTTTTACCTTGTACAATTCTTCCCGTGCGAGAGCGCATACTGAAAAGCGAATCCCTCCAATTATTGATGCCATTTTAACTTTGCTTCTATCAACCGTCACGACTGCCTCGAAATACTATCGGATAGCGAAACCGCGCCTGATCCATCGAAAATTTGAAGGGATACATAAGAGAATCTATATTTTTCAAAGTGTTGCCAGACATGGGGAAATAATTGGAACCTGCGGAAAAAAATAGAAGCCAAGAACTTTCTAAAGTTTTTGGTCAGGCAGCGAAGGTAACCAAAGGAAGGGAGGAGATTTAGACACACCTATCCATCTATTCGGGCAACTACCGCATAGGGTTGTGGACTTGCTGAATTGAATCTTGCCATAAGTGTGTCGGAAATATGAGTAAAATATGGACCAACCACTCAGGTATAAGCAGACATACCCGGTCCCGGAGGGGCTTCCGGAACTGACACCTGCTAACGGCACTTCAGGCGCACCAAATACTTTGGCGCGACTAGAAATTTTTGCTGTCAATAGCAAGCCGCCAATGCCACGTGGCAACATTGGCCATATTCGCGCGACTACACTTAATTTTCGCAATATTTACGAGCATGGCACCCTTCTGGCAAAATACCTTGAAACCAGAAAATCAATTTTCATTGACCAGTTAAAGTGGCAAGTTGGTGAAGCTGACGGGATGGAATTTGACCAATACGACACACCAGCCTGTCGATGGGTTGTGTTGCATGAATTCGGTGAGGTCTTAGGAGGTGTGCGACTTCTGCCCACGACTGCAGAGTGCGGGGTATATAGTTATATGCTGCGCGACGCGCAAAGAGGTATCCTTAAAGGAATACCATCTGACGTTCTATTTATTGACGCCCCGGTAAAGCGCTCTGTTTGGGAAGCATCCCGTTTCTTCGTGGCAAAGGATGTTGCATCGTCACGCAGGCTTCCGGTTCAACAGGAGTTGTTTCACCAGATGACTACTGTCGCGATGGAAGGTGGTGCAACAAGCATCCTGGGCATCGTCCCCTCAGTCTGGGCACGGTGGTCACGGCGACTGGGCATCAATGCCTCGCCTGTCGGCGCAAAGTTTTCCATCGATGGCACCATCAGTCAGTCGGTTTTATTCAACATTCACAAGTAAATGGAACACCTCACCCACTAGATTGTCTTATTTACTCTTGGACGCCCGACGCATATTTCATTGCAACTAAGGTTGATTTTAAGACTATTGGGAAAACTCGGCTGTATTGCATTTTCGTGGGGTTTCCAGAGTCGATGCTTAGACTTCTAACCGTTGTTCAATTCCGTAGTTTTGCGATCGTATACTGCCATTTGGCGCCAACAGATTGCCGAAATAATAACGTTACGAGAAAGCGACGCTAGTTCACAACAATAACTGGCAATTCGTTGTTGAGGCCGTTGGCGCCAAATAAAGGTCAAGAAAAAGCCCCTTTCTACGAAGACTTTCTCCATTTTTGCCGCTGTTTCGACCCACTCTCCTCATAAGTTTACCCCGTTATGAGGATATCGACGGTTCACCAGTTATGAGACATTCCACATTTGGCAGTGATCGGTTCCAAAGAAATTTAGAGCATCGAGCACAAGGAAAGACCGCACTTACTGTACTGGCGGTTGATGATGATCCTGACATTTTGAAATTGCTCCAGTCAGCACTTCCTGAACTCGAAAACTGCAATGTGGCTGCTGCCAGTTCAGCTGATGAAGCGCTTGGGATGATAGAAGCAGCAGGATCCCCGTTCGACTGTCTGCTTGTTGACATTCAGATGCCTGGAACCTCGGGGATAGAGTTGCTTTCACAAATCCGAAACCTGCCGGATAATCTGGAAACACCTGTCATAATGCTGACTGCACTGGATGACAGGCAGAACATCGAGAAGGCATTTTTAGAAGGCGCGTTTGATTATGTAACTAAACCCTTCGACTTCTTTGAATTGCGCAGCCGTATGAACGCTGCTCACCTTCTGATGATGGAGAGAAAGAAAACCCAATCCTCATCGGCGTCGATAGAAAATCTTCGCAGTGAATTGGATTTCAACCAGAAATTCAATTTCAAGGATCCTTTGTCTATCGACGAGCAAGAACAATGCTTGGGGTATGTCGAATTCGACAACTATGTCGAGCAGCTTTCACGGAGGCGTCGATTTGACACCTGGGTCACCGCAATCAAATTTCGTGACGCCGAGTATCACTTTGATCTGAAGAATTTTGGTGATTTTCGGCGATCTGTTTCCGACATTGGATTCTGCATTGAAAGAACGACGCAGGCTGCTGGAGGAATCTATTCTTATCGCGGGAGTGGCGCATTTCTCATTGTTACACATGGGCGGGAATGCACCCAGAATATTCCGACCGAAGCTTTCCTAAACCAAGAACTAGGGACTGTTCTCAGCAACCGCTGCGCATCTGTCCATCTTAAAGTGGTGAAAGGTACACCGGTATCGCTTCGTTCTTTTTCGAAGGTTGGAGCATTCGCCTCTTTGGACATGGCTATCAAAAACGTGAATCATCGTGAGGCCAATCTCAGAAAGGGCCTGGTTACAACCTCTTCCACATTTTCAGAGCCCACACCGCATCGCAAAGAAATGGTCAACGATAGACTGTTTGATGTAGTCTTGCGTGAGCTGTACGGCGATAACACTTACCTCACTCGCCGGTAGTAAGCTAATTCTATCGCCAGGCCTGACGTCGATCAAAGGTCAGGCACTGGAGTTTAGATATCAACTTTATTCGCGAACCCGTTCGGCGTTGAGGATGAGTGGGCCACTGGTACGCATGGTGAATGTCAAAACTGGTTCCGGTAATTCAGACTCTGTAATCGAAAAATTTATTCGACGGAGCACCGAAGCCATAAGTACCATGATTTCAGTTTCAGCGTACTGAGCACCAATGCAGATTCTGGGACCATCTCCAAATGGAATGTACTGACCTCGAGGTAGTGTAGATCCCAAGAACCGTTCCGGTCGATAGTGGTCAGGAGCATCCCATAGTTTTTCGTTTCTGTGCAAAGAGTAAACTGGGAAGAACAGCGCGTCACCATTTGCAATCTTTACCCCTTTGATTTCAAGGTCGGCAGATGCGTCTCTAGCAAAGAACGCGGCTGAAGGGTAAAGCCGCAGCGTCTCTTTTACATGGGCGCGCAGGAGTGGCATTGCTTCCAGGTCAGAAAACTCCATTGGACCTTTTGGGCGAACCGACCGAATTTCTTGTCTAACCTTCGCCTGCATATCTTGGTGCAACGCCAGCAGATAATACCCCCAGGCCAGAGCGTTGGCGGAAGTTTCATGGCCAGCGACGACAAAGGTTAAAAGGTTGTCAACGGTTGTCGCTTCATCCTCGAAATCTGTTTTCAACGCCTCAATCATAAAATCAAGGAAGTCCTGTGGCTCGCTGCGGCTTTCGGCGCGACGCTGATCAATGACCTCTCTGGCGAGGTTCCGCATATTGGTGACCGGGGCCAGGCTGCGTAGCCAATTCTTGCGCGGCACCCACTTTGGCAAACCCATTAAATCGAAAAGAGACAAATCAGAAATGTACTCAAAATACTTGATCAGCCCCATGCGTATCTGCTCTGAACTGACTTTCTTGTTACCCGAAAAAATTACCCTAGAAATATTCGTCAACGTTGATGCAGGCGCAATTTGTGCAATATCTACAGGGCCTTCGTGTTCCGCCAATGAATCTGCAATCTCGACACCAGTCTCTGCAAAATGCCGGGCAAGAACCGGGAGGTTCCTGGCGGCGAATAGTGGAGAATACCTACGCCGCTGCTGACGCCATTTTTCCCCTTCAGAGAGTATCAACCCGTTGCCTACAGCCGATCCAATAATGTCTTTAGTGAACTTGGCTTTGGGAAACGAACGGCCCCGCCCGACAAGTAACTCGGTTATTATTTCAGGATCGCAGATATAGTGTATGTTCAAAGGCCCACGAACATAAGTTTCACGCAGAGTTTCGGCCGGGATGACTTCAAACATGTTTCGACCAGCGGACCTTGCAAACTGAAGCAGTGTCACCGGCTTTTTTGCAAGCCTAGCCGAAACAGGAGCTACAGCACCCTGCCCCAACTTCGTAAACTCAACTGCAGTCAAACCCCAACCCTTTAAGATTTTCTTCTTCTTTCTGGCACATTAAGAAAAAAAAAACGCACTTAGCAACGAGATCGTCAATTTTGGGGGGCCCACACGGCATTTGCGCAACAAAAATTTTTCAACCTCTCACACCAGAACCTTGCGTGAAACGCCAACAATCACGGTGGCCTTCAAAGGATTAGCGCCAAACTGTGAACCCAATTCAGACCAACTAAGTCCTCATTGTGCCGCTAATGGTACTGTCCAAGCGCTAAAAACGAAGACATCTAGATGACAGCCATCGACGCCAATCTGCCGGACCGGGACTCTGGTGAAACGGAAAACCGGCTTCTGCAAAACATCATAGATTATACTGCCATGAGCTTTGCGCTTCTGTGGCAGCGGCAGGCTATTTATCTGGCCACGACCATTTTGACTGCGTTCTTCTTCGATCCCATTAACGCCATGCTGTTCTATGGGACAATTCTCATTTGCGAAGCGCAAGATTTATTGCTGGCCAAACGCGTACCGCGCTTAAAGCCAGATCAGCACAAAGCAATTGGTATGATGGTTGTTTGGATTCTGTTGAACACGACCCTCAGCTCAACTGCAATCTGCCTGTATGCTGTTTCAGTTGCTTTCGCACAGCCCGCCGGTGGTCACTTTACTCCAATGTTCTTCTTGTTTGCTGCGGCGTTGTTTGCAGCAATGAACAACCATCAGTTTCTGTGGGCAATGATTGTCCGTCTGACCATGTACGGCGTATCGTTCATGTTGATTGTCGTCAAGGATATCTGGACCGAACGCCCCGAGCTTTCATCTGAACTCTGGCTGCACTTCTTCACCGTTATCTTTGTAATGTACTTTCTGATTGACTGTTCGATGGTGTTTCTGAAGCTCTACCGCAGGAATTTGGAACAACTCAAAAAGCTCAAAGCGGAGCACGAAAGAACAAAAGCGGCCTACATTGCGAAAACTCAGTTCATATCGACAGTTAGCCATGAACTGCGTACGCCTCTCACTTCGATCAAGGGATCACTTGACCTAATCAACACAGGCGCATTGGGTGAAGCTCCAGATTCAATGCAAAGCCTCATTCATTTAGCGGGTAAAAACTGCGAACGGCTCGCATCCCTAATTAATGATGTGCTGGACATTCAAAAAATGGAAGCGGGCGAGATGAACTACCGTGAAGGAACTGTTGATGTACATGCGCTGATTCAGGAAGCGATTGCCTGTAACATGGGATACACCAGTGCTCACAACGTAGAAATTGTAGAAGACTTAAGGGGAAACAATGATCTGTACGTTAGAGGTGATGCTTCCCGCCTTCTTCAGGTGTTGGCCAACATTATCTCCAACGCAGCTAAATTCTCCCTTGATGGAGGCGAGATAACCGTCGGATGCGAGAAAGTCGGCGGGAATATTCGCCTCTTCGTCAAAGACCATGGCATCGGGATACCTGAGGGGTTCCATGACAAAGTTTTCGATCGCTTTTCCCAGATAGACTCCTCCGATGAACGTCACGCAGGCGGTACCGGACTCGGGATGCACATTTCAAAGGAAATTGTTGAGCATTTTGGCGGAACAATAGACTACAGAAGCAAACTTGGTGAAGGCACAGAGTTCTTTGTTATGTTTCCCGCGATAAGCGGGCACGAGATAGGTTCCGCCGGAGCCGAGCACACCTCACTAACCTGCGCAGTGCAATCCAAGCAACTTTAGCCGAATCCCACTAGGGTCAGGACTCATAACCAATAAATGACGGTTGCGGCGAGGGCGATGGCGGAGAGGAAGACCTTCGGGCATCTGTCGTATCTGGTCG
>NZ_JBQFLX010000046.1:0-7697 GCF_056531525.1 Ruegeria sp. N11 | reverse complement strand
TCATATCCCCGAATACTGGCTGTATGCGCGGTTTCCACTTTTGGTAGCATCGTTGCATGAACGGACCAATCCGCTCCTCGGGATCAACAAACATCGCTGATGAATGTCTGGTTTGGGCTGAGAGCGGTAGTTGCCTTGTGCTGAGGAGATGGCGGCGCTATGCGCGTTGCAGACTTCGCGTCCTTGTCGTTAACTTTGAGTCCCCGCCACGAGCGCAACTTGACCGATATTGCGCCGTGCACGAGTGTCTGTTCGTAACGAAACAGGCTTGCGAAACCGAAACGATGAAACTGCTGACACCAAGTATTGACCAAATACCCGCTTACGTTTCGGCACTTCGGCGAGGCTGGTCGCCAGACAACTTGCGTGCTGAAGCTGCAAAAGAGCAGATCGAAACTATATCGAATGATGCGAGATCGTTCGTTTCAAATCTCGACGACCCCACTCCAAAGGCCGGAACTGTCACTCTGCCAGATGGCTCGAAAGCACCTCGCCTGCCAAGCATCCGCAGGTGGATATGGGATGATGAGTTTTGCGGCCACATAGGTTTGCGATGGAAGCCGGGGACGGAGGAATTGCCCCTTACTTGTTCTGGTCACATCGGCTATTCCGTCGTGCCTTGGCGAAGAGGGGAAGGATTGGCGTCTGCCGCGCTGGTTGCAATGTTGCCAGAGGCAAAATCAATCGGGTTGAGCTACATTGAAATCACGACCAGCCCTGACAATCAGGCATCCGTGCGTGTCATCGAAAAAGCGGGTGGAAAATTTGTTAGAAGCTATATCGCTGACAAAGCTCTTGGCGGGCATGAGACGGTTGAGTTCAAAATTGCGTTGGTTTAGCGAACAAGTTCGGGAACCCGGCATTCATACTCAAGGTGTCTGACGACGGACACTCCCCGATTTTTTTGATCGCCTGCCGGGCATCCTCTACGTAATCTGCAATACTCAATCCAATAAGCTTGCTGTCGCGTTCGGGTCCGCTTGGAAGATCATGATAACGATAGGACAGGCTCTCGCAGGTATATCCTGATGCCTCGAATGGTGCCCGGACATTCTCCATCGTCCAGGCTGCCGCATTTGTACCCGTCAATAGGAGAACCGGTGGCCTAGGCTCACTCAGCATCTATACTCTCCACAAATTGCCCCAAGAAGACCTACGCACTGCCGTTGGATCGTCCAGCTACTCTTCACGAGATCTGACTGTGCAGCAAGGTGTCTGATGCCGAACTAGCTGCTGGATCGCAACACGGCACTAGACGTTCTGGAACCCAGATCCAACTCAGCGGATCGCCCAGAGACTGTTGATCTTCCCCGAGTTCAGAGCGGAGTGAACAGATAGAATGATGCGGCGTGACGCCAATTTATTTCCTACCGACCCGGAGCGGGCAGGGATTGGCTCAAGGCAGTTCCAGGAAGGGTCAAGATAGACGCAGAAAACAAATGGCTGAACAGAGTTCTGGACTGTGACATAGATGATCTTCGCCGAGGTTGGGTGTAGGTGAACTAGTAGTTGAAACGCAAACCTAAGCCGGCACCTTTATCGTAGGGGCGGTCGGAACCTATACCGATGAGGAAATCAGCATAAATTGCAATGCCAGGACTGAGGTTCTTACCAATCTGGAACTCAGCGGTCGCTGGCCAAGCATCGTTCTCCCAGTCATATGGTGCTTTGATATCAGCCTTGGCCCAGTACCCATCGCCAAACGGTTGTAGCGCAATCAACCGCATCGCGGTTTGGTTTATGTCCGTCGGGCCATTGTATGAAGCAAAATGCTGGAGCAGTGGGATCAGCGTCAGCCCTGATTTTGTGTTTGCAAAGGCGAACCCGCCAAAAGGCGCAATTTGATCGGACCCGGTTCCGATCCCTTTTTCTGGGTCGCCAAAGTCCAGTATCCACTCCAGGCCAATGGCCGACTTGATGGCCCATGTGTCGTTGAGCGGTCTCTGAGAAGGGAAATAGATCGCTTTGAGGCTCAATTTCTCAAAGTCAGTGAAACGCGTTCCGGTCACATCCGTTGAGTTGTAGTGCAACTCATATTTCAGTTTCAGATCAGGCCGCAGCATGTATGCGCCATCTATAAAGGCGTCCTGCTTGTCGGCACCGTTGCCCAAATCAAAATACTGATACCGGATGTCCGTGTTATTGACTGCGGCCAAAGGGTTTGAAGCGTTTTCATCGGCAATTGCTGGGGTCGAGACAATGCCAGTTGCCACTACAAGTACAAGCGCTTGGAATTTCATATTGTTTCCAGAAACTTTGTTGTGGGTGCCGAGCCCCACATCAAGCACATCATTTGTTGATGCGGGGCTTGCAGTACTTTTTGTTTTAGTCGGGCTGAATGTCCCGCTTGGCTACAAAGGCATCCACCGCTGCGACGGTTTCAGGACGAAGGTTCACGATACCTTCATAGGGACGTCCGGTCGCGGCCGGTTGATCGGGGTACATTTCCTTGAATTTCAGGTGGCGGGCAATAATACGGTTAAACTCATGTCCAGCCCATGCTCCGATCTCGGTCGATACGCTCTGTTCTTCGCGGGGGTCGCGGAACAGGTTGTAGAACTTGGCCACGATAGCATTTTCACCTTTGGCCGGAACTTTGAGTTTGATGTGTTCCTTTACCACCTCTTTCAGCGAATTGATCGAGTAGATCAGTACATGATCCCTGCGCCCATGCGTATCGCCAATAAACATCAGGGACGTCTGATCGACACCGTCAATGATCCGGTCGCGGGGGATGGCATCCATCGCTCCGCCGATACGCGCAATTGACGTGAACAAATCAGAGATATGAATAATGTCAGATACAATCGAGTCTCCCTCGATCAAGCCGGGCAGGCGGGCAAACGCGTCCACCCGAACGCCTCCTTCAGACGTATCGGCCTTGCCGCCGCGGAAGACCAGCGGCGAAAACCCACTGCCGGGGGCATATTTGGTGAAGTGACCGTTGTCGCCCATCAAAACGATCAGGGTATTGTCCCTGAGCCCCAGCGCATCGACTTCGTTCAGAATGACCCCTATCCATTCATCCAGCTCTTCCATGCTTTCAACGAATGTACCGCCGTTGGGTGTCGTGAACGCCTCTCTCGTCGTGCGCGTTGTCGACAGAGGGACAAGCGGCCAGTATTGCAGGAAGAACGGTTCATCCCGTTCTGCTAGCAGGCGCAACTGTTCCATCGCCTGTGCCTGATAGCGGATGTTCATTTCATTATATTTGTCCTGGGTCCATTTCTCACCCGGTTCCATATGGACTTCGCGGACCTCCCCGCCAATGACAGCTTCAAGGCCGGTAATCATGTGTCCCGGATCAGGGCGAAACCAATCATCCAGCGTGTATTTGGAGTTGTAGTTGTCTTCCCCTATGGCCATGGTGATTTCTTCCTTGGCTGCATCTTCGTTGAAGATGGCCAACTGGCCCTGCTGATGGATGGGGAACGCGGCGTAGTCAAAGCCCTGATAAGTAGGCCAGGATTCCTGAATGTCGCCCATGTGCCATTTGCCAACATGCGAGGTGTTGTAGCCTACGGATTTCAGAACTTCGGCAATTGTGACTTCTTCATCGGCAAGGCCAAAACCTGAAATATCGACGGCGGTATCGCCCATCCCATTGCGATACGGCTGGCGACCCGTCATGAAGGCGACCCGCGACGGTGTGCAGGACGGCTCGGTATACATGCGCGCAAACCGCATGCTTTCCTCTGCGAGCGCGTTGATATTGGGCGTCGAATACCCGCGTATCGCGTTCATCTCGGGCATACCCATGTCGCCAAAACCCATATCGTCAATAAGGATGTAGAAGATGTTTGGAGGGTTCCCTCCGTTTTTCTCACGAAAATCGGCCAGCAGTTGGTCAACCTGTGCGTCGTTCTCGACCCAAACGGCTTCGTTTTGTTGCTTCAGCACATAGTATTCCGCATCATGCACGATATTGCTGTCCTTAGCTGCCGCCGTGATAGCGGAGCCGGCAAAGACCAGCGCGGAGAGGAACAGTTTTGATTTCATGAGATACCCCTGTTTCATGATTTACTTGTTTTCAGACCTTCAAGGATCAGATGATGGCAAAAGGTTGAAAGGGAGAGTTCGCTGTCTTCAGCCTGTGAGCGCAACAACTCTTTTTCGCTTTTGGTTAGCAGCGTTACGACGCGTTCGGTGCGCGCAGTATCATCAGGCAACGATGGGCGTCCGAACCTCTTCCCTCTCGATTTGTCTGCTTTGTCTTGCAATTTTCCAAGCCTACATATTCGAATAACATTTCATGAAAACTACCTGCGGGGCGGAATGGACGACATCAAAAAACGATCAGCCCCCAAAAAAACCTGCGCCCCAAACACACTTTTTTTGCAGGACCCTTCGCAATTCCGCGAGCTGTCCCAATGGGATGTCGAGCTACGCCAAATTGAAGAGGGAACTATGAACTCTTCGGTATCCGTTTGGGCAGGTCTTGACCTTCAAATGATCGATTTGTCGTTTGATAAGGCTGTGTACCAAACCGGTGTTTCTCGCTCTGACATTCTAGCGTTTGGCTTACCAGACAAAGGGAGTGTACGGACTTGGCTTAACGGCTCACCCTCAGACACCGCTCTGATGAATTTTGGTAGCGGAGACCCTTTTGAAGGCGTGAGCAATTCAACGCTCACAGGCCTGACCTTTGCCATCGACATCCGAAGGGCTCAACGGATCGCCGACGATTGCGGTCTTGATATCAGCACCGCGCGAAATGACGCTTTAAGATCTTTCGTTAGCGACGCTGGCAAGCTTCATTCCTTAGTCAAAAACAAAGCGCGCTTTCTAATTGGATCAGCGGCCGGACCAAGCTCTGATAGTGAAGAGAGTGATATGATCTTAGAGCTTCTGGAAATGCTGGTGGTAGGCGAAAAATGGAGTGATCGGCGAAACAGTAAAAATAGAACCCGTTTAGCACAACAAGCCGTTGAGTTCATGCGGGCCCATTTGATGGATAACGTGTCAATCGGTGAAGTATGTGCAGATATTCAGGTATCCGCATGCACTCTTCGTCGCGCGTTTCAGGAAACATATGGGGTGAGCCCCAAGCAGTTTTATCTAAGAGCCCGTCTCGGTGCTGTGCGCCATGAACTGGTATCCTGCTCGCCAGAGGAGAGTATATCGGACATCGCAAACGCTTACGGATTTTGGCACATGGGTCAGTTCGCGCGAGACTACAGAGCACTCTTTGGACAACTGCCGACACAAACGTTGTCCGGCAAAATGAACTGAAACAGAGCTTGGCAAAAGTCTTTGGCGCAAAGTTTGTGTTAAGCAATTGTAGTTGTGTAGCCACTGTCAGAGTTCAGTGGCTAGCGACGCTGAGACCTTGGCAGTACGCGGCCTAACTTGTCCGCAACACGAGAATTGCAAAGTCGGATTTTGAAGGTCCGCTTCGGGCTGACAACCGTCATTGCTTGCGATAGTGCCGATGGCGGCTTTGTCCCGCTAAGCCGGAATTGCAAAGTCCTGGATTGAATGTCCGGTTTGGGCTGTCTGCGGTCCTTTGGAGCAAAAATGCGGATGGCTGCAAAGTCCGCATCTCAGAGATTGCAAAGCTTGGTGATGAAGGTCCGCTTCGGGCTGCGACCCGCCGAATGCAGGTGCAGCATGCCTTCGAATTTGCAGACTAGTTTTCATCAAATACTGACTAATCGCTCAATTTGAGCATTCTCTTTGTATCGAATGCCTCGACGTAGTTTTTCTCAGTGAATGGAGAATACTGCTCTGTCGTACCTGTCCGTAGTGCAAACTGTTCAGCGAAGTCTTCCAGCTTGAGTTCGCTTTTACCCTCTAGTTTTGCTTTGGTGAGGGTGTCAATCAACAGTTCGATCACAAGGCCCCATCGATGAGCACAAGCAAAGTCCAGTCGACTTAGAAATTCCATCGTTACCAGTTGGAAGATGTCAATTTCCGCCTCGTCAGCGTAGGCGAACAAAAGCTCGCGAAGTTCATCTTTATCACGCTTAAGTCTGATTTCATCGAAGTGAACGGGGTCCACAAGCGCGTCGAGTTGTTCGTAGGAGCGTACGTATTCGAACAAAGTGGGCACCCCGGAAAGGATCAACATCAAGGGCCAGCGGGGCTCTTTCATCATGGATTTGAAGCTGTCCAGAAATACCGTGTTCGATTTCACGCCCGCAGCAAACACGTGCTGGCACTCATCGTAGTGGATGCCCACAACGCCCTGGCGCTGAGCTTGATCCAACACTCGCTCCCAGATGTATTCTTGTGTACGAGCCCTTTGGACCTCATATCCTAGCGCTGAGAGCGTTTTGACGCCAAGGTCTTTGAAGCTCACACGACCGGAAAGAACGCAACTGACGATTTTCGCCGGTCTACCGTCGGGCATCTGTGTATTGCTCGCATTGAAGTCGCCAATCAGCTTCTTTAGCTCTCGGGATTTCCCGACTCTCGAGTTGCCGGTGACCACCAGGCCGCGTGCCTCCACACAATCATTCGTTTGGCTGATGAATTGGTATTCTAGGCACTTGCTGAACGCGGTCTTCAGCTCTTCCGCGCGAGGGAAACCAAGGTGATTTCTTTTCAATTGATCTACAATTTTGAACCTGTCTGGGTTGATAAAGCTCACGTGAATTTTCCTTTCTTCTTGGGCCGGCCCAAAGGACGGTTCATGTCGTTAATTGATGTCAGTTTTGTTTTCTCGGTGGCCGCAGCGTCTTGAGGCGCGTCGGCCGCTTTTTGAGTGATCGGACCTGGCGTTGAGGCATCCAATCCGGGGGCATCACCGGTCACTTTCGCCCCCAGGCCGCTACCCAAGGAAAACTCCTCCGGTTTGTCGGTTCCTGCACTGATTTCGCCGGATTGGAGTGTTGGAGCCTTTCTTGGTGAGGGAACTACGCGAGCACCGCTAAACATTCGTTCGCCCATCGCTTTCAACTCTCCGAATGTCGAGTAACTCCTGGAAAGACCGTGCTCGACACCGATCTTATTAAGTTCGGCATAGAACTTCTTTCTCGTCGCGATAATGCGATCCTCATAAATCTCAGAAACGTCCGGATGCTCCCTGCGGTGGGCTTGAAGCAACCCGAACACTTCAGGCAGCGTCAGATCTGCGAACGCTGTAATTTGGAGACGAAGCCGAAACACTTGCTCTTCATTGGGGATAACGGCAGTGGCATGCGTAAGGTTATCCGGGTCAATGAACACCGAGACCTTTGTTTTGGGATGGCGGTCAACAGCGCGCTGAAACTCATCCGAGTTGTACCAGATGCCGGAAAATGCCCTTACCCCCTCATCGGTGGGCGTGAGCGACTGCTTCAATCCCAGATGAATACGACGCCTGTCTTCATCGATTGGACGAAACAAACCGCGAGTTTCGTTGAGTTCCTTGAGGACTTCAGCAGGCCTGCGACCACCCATGCCAATCCCCATGTGGCGCCGCGAAGGGTACTCATCGATAAAATAGCGGGTCAAGATGCCGTGCAACTCTTCGGTGACCAACACCCCATTTGCGTTTGCATCGTATGAAGGCAGCTCGCCTGGCCTTCTGCCGGTATAGCCGTGGATCAGTTTAATGACTTGGGACTCAAGCGTGCCGAAGCTTCGCTCCACATTGGTCCTGTCCGTCGAGGCATAGGTTCTACCTGTCTAGCCCCCTCGTTCGGCACCACTAAATTGAGGTTTCTCTAATAAGGTTTCAGGCACAGGTGGGCGCATGTTCAGAGCATGATGTG
>NZ_JBQFLX010000045.1:0-8384 GCF_056531525.1 Ruegeria sp. N11 | reverse complement strand
AGGCGTGTGGCGACCAGATACGACAGATGCCCGAAGGTCTTCCTCTCCGCCATCGCCCTCGCCGCAACCGTCATTTATTGGTTATGAGTCCCGACCCTAGGCAGCAGTAGCGAACGCGCCCATTGCAGCTTGCTGCCAGACATGTTGGTAGACGCTCTTTGCAACAGCATCTTTATCCTAAGGCGAAAAAGGCGGAGTAGGCAACCGGGCATACACTTCGTCGAGAATAGGAGACTCTCGGCCATTGCCCTCGCAACAACGGTCATCTTTTGGTTGGGAATCTCGACTCAAGGGTGAAGCGCACGCTGAACTCAACCGAGGTGGTCGATGCCGTGACGGATCTGTCCGTCCTTTATGGCCCGCCCGGTTTGATACGTTCAAAACAATGACCTAGAATTTATCACGCGGGCGGTTCTGGAGTAGATCGCCGCCGCCGGCGCCCAAGCGACTAGCATTGAATCTGGAAGCCCGTGGGGAAACGGATGCTGTGAAAACTTTAACGGCCGGCTCTGGAACGAGACGCTCAACGGCGAAATTTTCTACAGCCTGCGCGAAGCACAAATCCTGATCGAACAATGGAGGAAGCACTACAACGTGAAGAGTCTCCACAGTTCTTTGGGCTATCGTCCGCCGGCGCCTGAACCGACCATATGGATGCAACAAAACCAATGATGCACGAACATTCAAGTTGGACCCGTCAGATGAGCGCTGCACAGTGCAAACACGGCCAAAAAACCTCGTATGTATCGCCAGCTCTCGCAAAAGTTTAGACATAGTGGCAAACGCCTTTAAAACGGGCATTTAGTTTGTTTCTGAGAAACGCGGCTTCTCGCAGCGCTATCTGGATTCAATTCCCGGTTCAGGAGGCGTGATTTTTTCAGGTTATTTTGGTCGCGACTGAGTAGTGGTTACTTGATCGGATGATTTTTTAGTGGGTTGGCTGCCCTCGAAGAATCTCAGGTCGTTAACGTGTGGAAATTCGACACTGCGTTGAACGATTGACATGCATGCGCAGTTGGTATGCTATCGCCCACTATGACTTTAACAGAAATTTGCGACATCGTATCGCGAATTCAATGCAGCTAAATGACTGCAAAAAGGGAGAAAATAATGAAAAAACCAATGCTGGCGCTCGCGCTGCTGATGACTTCGACAACGCTGGCTCAGGCGGAAACGTTGCGATGGGCGCGCTCTGGGGATGCGCTGACGCTGGACCCGCATTCGCAAAACGAAGGGCCCACGCATACCGTTCGCCATCAGATGTATGAACCGCTGATTATCCGTGACACGACCGGTGCCTTTGAACCCGCGCTCGCGACCGATTGGAACCCCAGCGAGAGTGATCCTAATGTCTGGGTGTTCAACCTGCGCCAGGGTGTGAAATTTCATGATGGGGCCGATTTTACTGCGGACGACGTGGTGTTCAGCATCAACCGCGCCAAGCAGCCGAACTCGGATATGAAAGAACTGATCAACTCTATCGTCGAGGTGCGCGCGGTCGATGACCATACGGTCGAGATCGTGACTGACGGTCCGAACCCGATCCTGCCTGCAAACCTGACCGACCTGTTCATCATGGACAAAGATTGGACCGAGGCGAATAACACGGTCGATGTTCAGGATTTTGAAGGCGGAGAGATCACCTTCGCGACTACTAACGTGAACGGCACTGGTCCTTACAAGCTGGTCAGCCGCGAACCTGACGTAAAAACCGTCATGCAGCGAAACGAAGATTATTGGGGCCGCGATCAGTTCCCAATGGCAATCAGCGAGATTATCTACACGCCCATCCAGAATAACGCGACGCGCGTCGCGGCTATGCTGTCCGGTGAGGTGAATTTCCTTCAGGATATGCCGGTTCAGGACTTGGAACGGGTCAACGCTGCGGATGGCCTTGTAGTCAAACAGGCGCCGCAGAACCGGGTGATCTTTTTCGGGATGAACCAGGGTGCAAATGACATCGAAGCCGACAACGTCGATGGCAAGAACCCCCTTGCAGATGTGCGCGTACGTCAGGCGATGTCCAAGGCGATCAACCGCGATGCCATCAAGCAGGTGGTCATGCGCGGTCAGTCGCAACCCGCCGGGATGATTGCACCGCCCTTCGTGAACGGCTGGACGGCTGATATGGACGCCGAAAGCAGTACTGATGTTGAAGCAGCAAAAGCGCTTTTGGCTGAAGCGGGCTATCCTGATGGCTTCTCAATCCGTCTTGACTGCCCCAATGATCGATACATCAACGACGAAGGTATCTGCCAGGCGGCCGTCGGGATGCTTGGTCAAATTGGCATTACCGTGAATCTGGATGCCAAACCCAAGGCGCAACATTTCCCGCTGATTACCGATGGAAAGACCGACTTCTACATGTTGGGCTGGGGCGTTCCGACATACGACTCGGAATACATCTTCAACTTCCTGGTTCATGGCCGTGAAAGTGACATCGGTACCTGGAACGGCACTGGCTTTAACGATGATGAGCTTGACGCCAAGATCAAATCGCTTGCCTCAAACACAGACCTTGTTGCCCGCGACCAGGACATAGCCGACATTTGGCGTGTAGTGCAGGATGAGCAGCTGTACATCCCAATCCACCATCAGGTGCTGAACTGGGGCATGGCTGAAAATCTGGCCATCGAGGTCGATCCCGAGGATCAACCCATGGTGAAGCACTTCGGTCTGAACTAAGCTGAGCGGCGGGCCTCGGGATGCGGGGCCCGCCGCCACATAAGTGGGAGCTATTATGAGACGTCTGACCACTGCCGCGCTGATGTGTGCGCTTGCGTTACCCGTATCAGCCGAAGAGTTCACGTTTGCTGTCACGACCGACCCGCAAACGCTGGACCCGCATGCAGTCAATTCCGCCCCGGTTTTGGGATTTCTGAACAATGTTTACGAAGGGCTGGTCCGTCGGGGCAAAGATATGTCCATCGAACCGGCGCTGGCGACCAGCTGGGAGACAATTGGTGACGGCGCAGGCTGGCGGTTCAATCTGCGGGAAGGCGTGACGTTTCATGATGGGTCTGAGTTCAACGCAGATGATGTGATATTCTCGTACCAGCGTGCCTCGGATGAAAATTCGGATACCCGTAGCTGGTTCGCTCCGGTCAGCGAGGTGGTGAAAGTCGACGACTACACCATTGATGTCATGACGACCGCGCCCAATCCGATCTTTCCAGACAGCATCGCCAACTGGATGATCCTTGATAGCGGGTGGGCCGAGGCGAATGACGCCGCATTGCCCGATAAAGAGGCTGGCAACTATGCGACACTGAACGCCAACGGCACCGGCGCATTCCGCGTCACTGCGCGAGAGCCGGCATTGCGCACCGTTCTGGAACCGTTTGACGGTTGGTGGGGTGAGGCAGAGCATAACCTGACCCGCGCTGAGCTGGTGCCCATCCAGAATCCTGCAACAGCGCTGGCGGCATTGCTGTCGGGTGATGTGGACTTTATCAATCCTGTCCCCATTCAGGACGTCGCCCGGTTGCAAGGCAACCCGGACGTAAAGGTCATTCAGGGTATCGAAGCGCGCGTTATCATGCTGGGCTTTGATCAGCAGGAGGGCGCAAGCGAAGCCGGGCAAGGCGGTTCTGATCTGTTCCGTGACCCCCGCGTTCGTGAGGCCGTAGCCAAGGCCGTCAACGTGCCGGCCATCTTGCAAACCATCATGCGCGGCAACGCCGAGGTGGCAAGTCAACTTGTCAGCCCAGCAATGCGTGGGTTCTCGGTTGCAAACGCGGACCCGTATGGCTTCGACCCCGAAGGCGCGAAGGCGCTACTGGCTGAGGCCGGCGCTGAAGGTGCCGAAGTTAGCTTCAAATGTTCCAACAATCGCTATCTGAATGACGAGTCCGTCTGCCAGGCGATCACGGCCATGCTGACGCAGGTTGGATTGAATGTAACGCTCGATGCAATGCCCGTTCAGAACTACTGGCCCGAACTGCGGGCTGACAATTTCGACATGTATCTGCTGGGATGGTCGCCCGGGACTTTCGACGCCGAACATCCGGTGCGTTTTCTCGCCTCGACCCCCAATGAGGAAAAGAAGCTGGGCTCTTGGAACTTTGGCGGTTACTCCAACGCCCGCGTGGATGAGTTGCTGCCAATGATCCAGTCCGAAATTGACGAAACCAAGCGTCAGGCGATGCTTGATGAGGTCGCAAGTATCTTGCAGGACGAAGTGGCCTATGTGCCCCTCTACGTCCAACCGCTGGTTTGGGGCGCGCGCAGCAACATCGAGTTGACGCAACGGCCTGATAACTTCTTCCTTCTGCGCTGGGTCACGGTCAACTAAATGCTGTCATACATTATCAGGCGTGTGGCCCAGTCGGCGCTGGTCCTTTTTGTCGTAGGCCTTGTTGCCTTTTCCATGTTCCGCTTTGTCGGCGACCCGATCGACAACATGCTGGGGCAGGAACGGACGATGGAAGATGTGGAGCGTCTGCGCAGCCAGTTGGGCCTCGATCAGCCGTTTCCGGTGCAATATGTGAAGTTTCTGAAAGAGGCCGTACAGGGCAATTTTGGCGTCAGCTTCCGTCAGGGCCGCCCGGTCGCCGAGATCTTGTCTGAACGCGCACCAGCCACTCTGGAACTGGCGATCGTCTCGGCGGTGTTCGCGATTGTCCTTGGCATCGCCCTGGGCGTTTTCACCGCCATCAGGCGGGATGGCTTTGCGGCGAATTTCATCATGTCGGCCTCCCTGATCGGGGTGTCCTTGCCCACTTTCCTGATCGGCATCCTGCTCATTTATATCTTCTCGGTCGAACTTGGCTGGCTTCCCAGTTTCGGACGCGGAGAGGTCGTGGATCTGGGATGGTGGAGTACCGGGTTACTGACCACGAGTGGACTTAAGGCATTGATTTTGCCCGCAATAACGCTCGGTTTATACCAAATGACTCTGATCATGCGATTGGTGCGGTCTGAAATGTTGGAAGTGCTTCGGCAGGACTATATCCGCTTTGCCCGCGCCCGTGGCCTGAGCGATCGGACCATAAACTTTCGCCACGCACTGAAAAACACGATGGTCCCGGTGATCACCATCATCGGCCTGCAATTGGGGGCCATTATCGCCTTTGCCATCATCACCGAGACGGTGTTCCAGTGGCCAGGCCTTGGCCTTCTGTTCATCAACGCAATCCAGTTCGTGGATATTCCTGTCATGGCGGCTTACCTGATGATGATCTCGGTCATCTTTGTCACCATCAACCTAGCGGTCGACATTCTCTACGCATTCATCGACCCGCGCCTGAGGGTCAGCGCATGAGCCGTGTAAGACGCATTCTGGACAGCGACCAATTCTACGCCTTTCGCCGGTCGCCTGTGGCCATGGTATCGGCCGCGGTCGCGTTGGTTCTGATTCTCGCAACGATCATGGCACCGCTGATTGCGCCGACGAACCCGTTTGACCCGTCCAGCCTGAACCTGATGAACGGCTTCACCCCACCGATGGAGCCGAATGCCTTTACCGGTGAAAGCTTCCTTATGGGCACCGACGATCAGGGGCGGGATGTGTTTTCGACCATCCTGTATGGGATGCGGATTTCGCTGTTTGTCGGGGTGGCCGCGGTTCTGTTTGCCATGATTCTGGGGATCATTCTGGGCCTGCTGTCCGGCTATTTCGGCGGCTGGACCGAAACGATCATCATGCGCACGGCCGATGTGCAGCTGACCTTCCCGTCGATCCTTCTGGCCATGCTGATCTTTGGTATCGCAAAGGGCGTCACACCTGTTGAGTATCGCGACCAGATGGCGATCTGGGTGCTGATCCTTGCCATCGGCCTGTCTGACTGGGTGCAGTTCGCCCGTGTCGTCAGGGGCGCGACTTTGGTTGAGAAGAACAAGGATTATGTCGCCGCCGCGCGCATTATCGGGCAAAGCCCACTGACGATCATGCTGCGCCACATCCTGCCCAATGTGCTGTCACCGGTATTGGTGATCGCAACAATTTCATTGGCTCTGGCGATCATTGCCGAGGCGACGCTTAGCTTTCTTGGTGTTGGTGCACCGCCCACGCAACCCTCGCTGGGTACCCTGATCCGTATCGGACAGGGTTTCCTGTTCTCGGGTGAGTGGTGGATCCTGTTCTTTCCGGCCTGCACCCTGCTGGCGCTGGCGTTGAGTGTGAACCTGCTGGGCGACTGGCTGCGCGATGTTCTGAACCCGAGGCTGAAATGACTGATCCCGTTCTTTCGATCCGCAACCTGACAGTGGAAATCCCGACCCGCCACGGCGTTTTCAAGCCGGTGGAGCACGTGACCTATGATTTGCATCCTGGTGAAATTCGGGGGGTCGTGGGCGAAAGCGGCGCTGGTAAATCCATGACCGGCAATGCCGTGATCGGCCTGCTGGACCCTCCGGCCCATGTGTCCGAGGGCGAGGTCTGGCTAAACGGTCGCAGGATCGACGAACTGGATGCAGAGGACAAGCGCAGGATCCGGGGCAAAGAGATCGGTATGATCTTTCAGGACCCGCTGACCTCGCTCAATCCGCTATTCACAGTGGGTCAGCAACTGGTGGAGACGATCCAACTGCACCTGGGCCTGTCTGCAACAGCGGCCAAAAAGCGTGCCATTGCACTGCTGGACCGCGTCTCCATCCCCGACCCGGCGGATCGGTTCAATCAGTATCCGCACCAGTTTTCCGGCGGGATGCGCCAGCGGGTTGTAATCGCCTTGGCCCTGTGCTCCGAACCCAGCGTCCTGATCGCGGACGAACCCACAACGGCCTTGGACGTGTCCGTTCAGGCGCAAGTACTGGACCTGATCAAGGAACTGGCGAAGGAGCGTCAGGTTGGAGTAATCCTCGTGACGCACGACATGGGTGTTATCGCCGACACCACTGATACGGTGACCGTCATGTATTCCGGCCAAGTGGTCGAAAGCGGCACGACCGATCAGATCCTTGGCGCGCCTACGCATGATTACACCAAATCCCTTATTGCCGCGGTGCCACGACCTCACACCAAGGTACAACGCTTTCCGGTGGTCAGCTATGGCGAGCGGGCAAGAACCTTCAAGATTGATGATCTGGCGGCGCATTGGGACAAAACCGAATTGTCAAAATCCGGTAAGCTGCTTGAAGTCGAGAACATCACCAAAACGTTCCTGCAAAAGGGCGGCCTGCTGCCATCGCAGCGGCGTTACTTCACCGCCGTCGATCAGGTCAGTTTCGACATTCGCGATGGTGAGGTATTTGGCCTTGTTGGTGAAAGTGGCTCTGGCAAGTCCACCGTCGCGCGGATGATCGGCACGCTGTATCCTGTGGACGGTGGCCGCGTGATCTTTGACGGTCAGGATGTGACGGCCATGGGAGCAGACGCCCTGCAGGCCTATCGCCGCCAAATTCAAATGATCTTTCAGGATCCTTTCTCCAGCCTCAATCCACGCATGAGGGTCGGGGACCTTGTGGCCGAGCCAATCCATCACCACAAAATCCTGCCCAAGTCCGCTATCGAACCGCGGGTGCGGGAATTGCTTGACTGGGTTGGGCTGGCCAAGGACGCGTGGCGTAAGTATCCACATGAATTTTCCGGCGGGCAGCGGCAACGCATTTGTATTGCCCGCGCCCTTGCAACTCAGCCACGTTTTCTGATCTGTGATGAGCCGACCAGCGCTCTGGATGTGTCCATTCAGGCACAAATCCTGAACATTCTCAAAGACCTGCAGGATCACCTCGGCTTGACTATGCTCTTTATCAGCCACGATCTTCCGGTCGTGCGTCAGATGTGTGACCGGGTGGGCGTGATGCGTCAGGGAAAACTGCTTGAGGTTCAGGAGACGGCCTCGTTGTTCACAGCTCCCGAGCATCCGTACACAAGGGAACTCCTGGATTTGATGCCCCGGCTAAAGCAATTGGCCTAAACTTACTAACCTGGTCTTGCTTCGTTTTTTTGTGCCACTTCAGATCCGTCCAACGTGGCCACTTCTGAAGCAAAGGGCTTTGACGCTCAACCTTTTGAACCGAATTTTGGCACGCCTTGATAGTGCTGTCGCAGCGAATGAGCGCCGAGGAAACCGCGAATGCAGTATAGAGACTAAGCACTGCAAGGCAACCAAGGGCAGCATTGACAGCGGTCAATGTCGGTTTTCTGTGCTTTGCCGCTATATGTGTCTCGCGAGGCATCCGGAAGTTTTGGGCATATTTTGTTGAAAAACTCTGTCTTTATAGAGTTGTACGTTGCGGATTCAATCCTGCTAACGCAGTGAGAGGATCAGTCATGATGGGACCAAGGCAGGAAGCCCAAGCGGCGCTGTTTAATTAGTTCGCGCTGGAGGACCAAGCCCCTCAAGATCAACTGTTGCGTTCGATTGATCGGTTCGTCGATCTTGGTGGCATCCGTACCCATCTCACCGACTTCTATAGCCATACCGGCCGGCCATCCGTCG
>NZ_JBQFLX010000044.1:0-8762 GCF_056531525.1 Ruegeria sp. N11 | reverse complement strand
CCACATCATGCTCTGAACATGCGCCCACCTGTGCCTGAAACCTTATTAGAGAAACCTCAATTTAGTGGTGCCGAACGAGGGGGCTAGACAGGACACCCGTGCAGGCACAGAACGGAGAGCTGGCGACCATGGTCGGCGCCGACCCAGTTGTTTTTGAGCGTTTGAAGCCTGTTATCGCAGCTTGGGCAAAGACCATCGTTCACATCGGCCCATGTGCTGCAGGGCATAAAATGAAGCTTCTGAATAACTTTCTTTCACTGGGATACGCGGCGCTCTATTCGGAAGCGTTGGCACTGTCCGAAAAAGTCGGAATATCCACCAAGGAATTCGACTCGGTCATTCGTGGCAGCAGGATGGATTGCGGGTTTTATCAAACCTTCATGGGGTACGCCATTGAAGGCAATCGAGACTCCCACAAATTCACTTTATCCAATGCTCTGAAAGATTTGCGTTACCTCGAAGCCATGGCAGATGAAGTGGGGCTGTCCAATCCAATCGGAAACGCCGCAAAAAACAGTTTTGCAATGGCGCTCGCCGCTGGAGGTGACGGGCCGAACGACTACGTTCCTCACCTTGTGGATTTCGTAGCTGCGAGAAACGGCGTATCCAAGGCGTAATTCTGGTCGCATTGCACAAGCAGTTAAATGCGAACTCTTTAAGACACGGGCACAAGGATTTCAGGTAATACCGCCAATCATGATGAGGATTAGAACTGAGAAGTTTTTTCCTTGGCGTTTGAATAGAAAGTTTCATCCTGCGTCATTTCCTTCTTAACATCAAATCCTTCGTAAAACCGCGCTACTACCTCTGACGTCGTTAAATTTACAGAGTGGTTGTCGTGTGTTACGTTGAAATCCGGATAACTCAATTCACGGATGCTCACGAACTGTTGGCGCTCAGAGCAAAAACCAATCAATTGACCTCCTCCGAACCGCTTCACAATGCGGCCTGCTGCCGGTTAGTTGAGCTCAACTGGCGCTGAATGAAAAGGCGCGGGACTTCTTTGCCAAGTCACTCACTCAACAATAAAAAAGAATAATGAAATACTTGCTCCAAACTCCAAGTGCCAGAGCAATCCTGATGGCACTCTTCATAATCATTGTCGTGAGGGTGTGCAGCCATGAAGGAGCTGGATATCAAGAGCCTGATAAAGAGTATTGGGACGGCAGAGGCAGGCCCTAACCCGCACTGCCACAGCCTTATGTGTCTTCTTTCCTCTCATAAGCTGTCATCTGAGAAAAATGGTCAGATGACCAAGTTGAGCCTAAAATGCCCCTGATCCACGAACATCGGAATACAAAAAACTGCAAGTAATCGGCATTCTATGCAGCTAAGTGAGCTACGAGAAGGTATATGCATAAGTCCGAAGTGTTAAATGCGGTGCGTCAGGTATGGCAGAGCAGAAGGGAACCACTACAGTGCCGTTAAACAGACACCGCGGACCTTAGTTGTTCTTTGCCAATTTGGCATTTGGAGCCGCGTAGATGAGGGGTGCCTCGCTCGAGAACCAAGAATTCATCGCCTAACGAATAAGCAAACTCAAAAAACTGCTCGACCAAGACTATAGCCATTTCCCCTTGATCGCGTAGCAGGCCGACGACTTCCCCGATCTGTTTGATAATGTTTGGTTGAATACCTTCGGTCGGTTCGTCCAAAAGCAGTATCTTTGGCTTCGTGATCAACGCGCGCGCAATTGCAAGCTGTTGCTGTTGACCACCAGATAAGTCGCCCCCGCGCCGAGAAAGGAACTCTTTTAAGACCGGAAAAAGCTCGAAGATATAGCTGGGGATCGCGTGATCGCTGCGGGGCAGGCAGGCGAAGCCGATTTCGAGGTTTTCGCGAACCGTTAAAAACGGAAAGATCTCGCGCCCTTGCGGAACGTAAGCCACTCCTTTTCTGGCAAGCTCAAAGGAAGTGACATTGCCGATTTTTTTGCCGTTCAGCACATAGTCGCCACCGCTGCGGGGATGCGTGCCGGATATCGCTTTCAAAAGACTTGTTTTTCCAACGCCATTTGTCCCCATCACGCAGGTCACCTGACCCTGACGCGCGGTAATGTCGACGGCGTGCAAGATCAGGCTGCCGCCATAGTGCAGGGTCAGATCGGAGATGTTCAGAAGGTCAGCGGCCAAGATAAACCTCGATTACTTTTTCGTTCCGGGTGACATGGTCCAACGATCCTTCGGCCAGAACCGATCCATCGTGCAGCACGGTGACTTTGCAGTTCAAGCGACGGACAAACTCCATATCGTGTTCGACAACGACGACGGCCCGGGTTTTGGCCGCTTCGACAAGAATGTCGGTCGTATGCTTGCGCTCTGCCGGGGTCATCCCCGCCGCAGGCTCATCGACCAGCAGCAATTGCGGGTCCTGAGCCAGCAGCATCCCGATCTCGAGCCATTGCTTTTGCCCGTGGCTAAGTTCACTTGCCTTGCGGTCCAAGGCGCTCTGCAGTCCGATTTCCTCGGCCAGCGTTGCGACTCTCTCATGATCTTCCTGACGCGCCCGGAACCGCAGTACAGCCAACGGCCCGCGTTTGTTTTTCAAAGCAAGCATCAGGTTTTCTCGGACGCTTTGGTCTTCGAACACAGTCGGTCGCTGGAACTTTCGCCCCACTCCGGCCTGCGCGATCTGACTTTCGCTCATCGAAAGTAGTGAAACCGATTTTTCACCCCAAAGAACATGACCATCATCCGGCTTGGTCTTGCCCGTGATGATGTCCATGAACGTCGTCTTGCCCGCCCCGTTCGGGCCGATGACGGCGCGCATTTCGGCCGGGCCGATTTGGAATGTCAGGTTGTTGATCGCCTTGAAGCCGTCAAAGGACACGGAAACGCCAGAGACTTCGAGAAGCGTGCTCATTCATTCGCCTCCTTTTCGCGCAGCGATCCAAGGTCTGGTCCTAGGTCGGCCCCATGTCGATCCGGCGCGCGGCGCTCTGTAAGCTTGTCGATCAGTCCCCCTATGCCGCGCGGCGCGAACAGCGTGACCGCAACAAATGAGAACCCAAGCAGGATGGTCCACCAGTCGACCCATTGGATCGTGTAGAACCTAAGCGAGATATCAGGGGCTTGCCCGCCCGTGAACCATGTCGACAGCAACGAGACAAAGGCCGCACCGATCACCGCTCCGTACAGCCGTCCGCGCCCGCCGATTGCCACCCAAACGGCCAGATAAATTGACGCAATGGGCGCAATCTCGGCCGGGTTAATGATGCCCGCCTGTGGATAGTACAAAGCGCCCGCGATACCACAAATCACGGCGGTGAAGGTAAAGATGAAAAGCTTGTAGGCCTCGACCGAGTATCCAAGGAACCGAACGCGGCTTTCGTCGTCTCGGATGGCGCGAATGACCGATCCAAATTTGCCGGACACCACCGATGCGCAGACAAGGTAGCCAAGGCCAAGCGCCAAGGCGGACGCCCAGAAGAACAGGATCGAAACTGTTGATTGCGGCACCGAGTCCAGTCCCGGCAGGTTCTGCAGCCCGGACAAACCATTGTTCCCGCGCAACCCGCTGTCGTTCTGGAATAGGTACAGAGACAGCGCCAGCGTCATCGCCTGCGTCAGGATAGACAGGTAAACCCCGGTCACCCGACTGCGAAACGCCAGCCACCCAAAGATAAGGGCCAGCAGACCGGGCACCAACACGACGGCAGCCAGTTGCAGCGGTAGGGAATGTGCGAAAGCCCAGATTGGGGGGAACTCGGATGCGCCGACAACGCCGAAAATCTGAGTGGCAATGCCATCCGAGATTTCCTGAACCGTCGGCGGCAAGGCAGAGGCCGCGAGGCTGTCGACCACGATTATCTCGGTACGGGCGTACATCAGCCACATGCCGATGGCATAGCCGCCAATGCCAAAGAACGCCATGTGCCCCAGCGACAGGATACCTGTGTATCCCCACACCAGATCCATTGCCAGCGCAGCAAGACACAGGCACAGCGTCTTGCCCAAGGCTTTTATAAAGCTGGTGGAAATCAGCCCGATGCCAAACCCTTCGCCCAAAACGGTGATGATCGCCGTAAACAGGGACAGGATGATCAGAAAGATCGCGACAGAGGGATAACGCAGAACCAGCGGCTTGCGTATCGGCTCGGCTGTAGAAGTCATGTCAACCATATCACGCTTCCGCCGCCCGACCTTTTAGCGCGATGATGCCGCGCGGTCGGAATTGAATGAACAGGATGATGAAAAGGATCATGTAGGTCTGCGCAGCCAGCGTATTGGAGGGGTTGAACCACTCAATCCCCTTTTGCAGCGTTCCGACCATCGTCGCGCCCAGCAACGTGCCCCAGATGTTGCCAACGCCGCCGACGACCACCGTCATAAAGCTCTGTACAATGTAGTCAGAGCCCATCTCGGACGTGACTTTGGCGTAAAGCCCGATGGCCACGCCGGCGATGCCAGCAATGCCCGAACCCAGACCGAACGTCAGCATGTTGATCCGGTCCGGGTTGATGCCCATCGAGGACGCCATGCGCGGGTTCTGGGTCACAGCCCGCACCTCAAGCCCCAGCCGGGTTCGGTTCATGACAATAAGGAACAGCGCCAGAAACAGCAGTGCCAGAACGAAGATCGCAATGCGAATGTAGCTGATCGACACGATGTCGTTCAGAACCATCGACCCATCCAACCATGCCGGCGCAGTCAGAGGACGCGCCTGCGTGCCAAATATATTTTTGGCCAGTTGCTGCAAGGCAATGGAAACACCGAAGGTTGCCAGCAACGTCTCTAGCGGGCGGTGGTACAACCACCGAATGACGAGCCGCTCCAGCAGAACTCCGGCCCCGAAGGTCACGAGAAACGCGCATGGAATAGCCACAAGGATCGAAAGAGTCAGGTCAGGAATGAACAACTGCACCACATAGCCGGTGTAGGCGCCCATCATAATGAATTCACCATGCGCCATATTAATCACGCCCATGACCCCGAAGGTGATCGCAAGACCGAGTGCAGCGAGGAAATAGATCGAGGCCAGAGACAGCGCGTCCAACACCAGATCCGCTGTCTGGTTCAATGCAACCTGCGTTTCGATGTTGTCCAAAGCCGCCTGCGCAGCAAGGGCAATGGGAAGGGGGGCCGACACGTACACCTTGAAAAACTTATGCTTTTGAACGGCTTCGGCAATATCTTCCTGTGTCACCAGAGGGGCCGCCAAACCTTGCTGGGCCAACACCTGATACGCGGCCTCTCGGGCGGCGTCCTCGTCAAGGCTCGCCACTTGCACACCCGCAACGGTATCGCCGTTTATGTTGGCGATCAGGGTTTGCTTTACCGCTGCGGCATCCACCGGTTCCGGGGCCAACCCGTTTGCGACAAGAAGGTTATAGGCTTGGTCCTGCGTCAACTCGTCTGATCCGACCTCAATGCCAACCGCACCGTCCGGGATTTCATCTGCGGCCTTGATTTCGGATGAAACCAAAGGATTGAGCGTTGCCCTGACATCAACACCCAGATCGCCGGCAAAGCTGTCGATTGCAGCAAGCCTCGCGGCCTCATCCTCATCAAAGCGAATGGTGAGCAAGCGTTCCAACCGGTCTTTGCGCGCCGTGAGGTCTGCGTCTTGTTCAGCCTCGATGGAACCCCGCAGGGCAGACAGGTGCGACGCTTCGGCGTCTCGCTCAATCGCTGTCAAAGCAGCGACGCGTGTCCTTGGATTGGGGTCGTTCAGCTGAAACTGCACCAGAGCAGACGCGATCAACCCGCGAATGCCAGAATTGGGCTTGAGTTGTTTGTATTTCTTTTTCTCGACAACCCCGATCTCGGCCCCGTCAGATACATCGAAGATCTGCAACCCACCGTCAGCCTTTGAGGCAAAGACAAAAAGACCGGTTTCTTTGTTGAACCACATGTCCTTGGCCTGCCAACGCTCCAGAACGGTCTGCGCTTCCGGCAGCCCACTTTGCGCCAGCGCGTCGATCGCAGGGCCAATCGTCTTGCGAGAGGATTTCTGAATCACCTCCGCGTGGGACTGCAATATCTGCTGCACCGGGGCGTCTGCGGATTGCGCTTGCAAAAGGGTAGGGGCCACAAGGACCAGCAGGGCAAGCACTGCCCGCCTGAACGGAAGCGTCATTTAGGAAGACCTTTGTATTGAGCCTCGGGGCACAACTCGCGCGCCCCGAGGAATTCAGGTTAAGACCTTAGTAGTTGGACTTGATCTGTACGCAGCTCTCGGTTTCGGTGTTGTACATCCCGCAACCCAGCTCTTTCCAATCCGACACGAGAACAGCGGACTCAGGCAGATAGTCGGTCCAGGCATCGCCCGGAACTTCTTCGGTCTGGCTGATGATGTCGAACTGACCGTCTTCCTGGATTTCACCGATCAGGACCGGCTTGGCCAGATGGTGGTTGGGCAGCATCACAGCGGTGCCGCCTGTCAGGTTCGGGAATTCCTGACCGTACATGGCGGTCCGAACAGCGTCCACATCGGTGGTGTCGGCAGCCGTCGCCGCGTTCACCCACATGTTGAAGCCGATATAGTGGGCCTCCATCGGGTCATTGGTCACACGGTCCTCACCCATTCGGGCTTTCCAAGCTTCGACCCATGCTTCGTTCGCATCGCTTTCGGCCGACTGGAAATAGTTCCAGGCCGCCAGGTGACCGACGAGGTTGGTGGTATCCAGACCGGCCAACTCTTCCTCACCGACCGAGAAGGCGACAACCGGAATGTCATCAGCCGAGATGCCCGCGGCCGCAAGTTCCTTATAGAAGCCGACGTTCGCGTCGCCATTGATGGTCGAAATCACGCCGACTTTCTTGCCATCCGCACCAAGCGCGACCACGTCGGCCACGATCTTGGACCAGTCCGAATGTCCGAACGGCGTGTAGTTGACGAAAATGTCCTCTTCCGCGATGCCCTTCTGCTTCAGGTAGCTTTCAAGGATATTGTTCGTGGTCCGCGGATAGACGTAGTCGGTTCCCAGCAGCGCAAATTTCTCAACTCCCAGCTCATCCAGGAAGTAATCCGTGGCTGGGATCGCCTGCTGGTTCGGCGCAGCGCCTGTGTAGAATACGTTTTTCGAGCTCTCTTCGCCCTCGTACTGAACCGGATAGAACAGCAGGCCGTTCAGTTCTTCGATCACCGGCAGGACGGATTTGCGGGAAACCGATGTCCAGTTGCCAAAGATCACGTCAACTTCGTGCACTGTCAGCAACTCACGCGCCTTTTCGGCAAAAAGCGGCCAGTCCGAGGCCGGATCTACAACGACAGCTTCAAGCTCGCACCCCAGAAGACCACCGGCTTCGTTTTGCTGTTCGACCAGCATTTCCATCGTGTCTTTCAGCGTGGTTTCCGAAATGGCCATGGTGCCGGACAACGAATGAAGGACGCCAACCTTGATCGGGCAATCGGCCAGTGCAGGCAATGAACTGGCCAACAGGACTGCGGCGGTTGTGGTGAGAAGTTTGGTGTGCATCAGCATTTCCTTTTATGCGACGCGCAGCAGGGTTGTTCGGGGCGCCGAAACGTCCCATATACCCCCCACGCATAATTGCGGTGTGCGAGGGCGTCTTCAGGTTTCCTGGGCCGGGCACCTTCGCACATGTTCCAAGCCGTCTTGCGGCACTCCATAGTGCTAGGACAGTTCTCCGCAGCACTCAGAGTCTCATGACCCGAGTTCCTGGACAGATTGAGGGTATTGCCTAATCTTGCGGCAGCGCAGCATGCCCCGCTTAATAATGCGGCAGCGCAGCGAAGCGGCTCTTATGCACCGCCAAGGATCAACAAGTTACACTGATCCAAATACTGCTTGGCAGTACGGCGCGCCACATTTGCCTTCGTTTCGTCTGAACCAAAGGTCGCGGTTTGCAGCAGACGTGCATGCGCGTGTTTGGAATTCACCCTGTGGCTTAGGACAAATTCGGCATTTTCTGCTGTGGTTGTCGCTTCCAGCAGAGACACAAACCCGCCGCGCCGCAGTTCATAGTCCTGAGCTTTGGCATCGTTCAAAAGCCACGCATGTTCCATTTCAGCCGAGAAGCGCCCTGCACAACCTGCAAAGGACTTTACGATCCCACTTTCTGCATAGAGCAATCCAGAAGACGCCAGGATGCACAGATTTGAAAGCAAAAACGTTCTCAAAGTGCTCATAAAATTACCATCGTCAATGGAAGTGCGCCCGTCAAGGCAGCACTCTGAAATCAACTGTGTTCAGTTTAGGGCTTACTTGAAATAAAATACCCCGCCTTTTTCGAGCTCAGATTTGATTTATCACACCGGTTCCGCAATATAAGGCCAAGCTCGCACCAAACTTCTGAAGAGGCCGAACTGACGCTCACTATCGGCTTCAAATAGCTAAAGCGTCGCATTAGTTGGAAGTTTCAATGTCTGAACTGAGACCCGCTTGAAACTCTCGATCCGCTACCCAAGACCAAGATTGAGGCCGCTCAAGCAGTCGTTCACTCAAACCAAACGTGCTGCAGTGTAGCAAACAACGGCTTTGTCCGCATAGCGGTCCCTCAGACAGATCGTAGCGAAAGACCGCACCGAGCCCCAAACGTACCATTGCTGCGGTCTGTACCAAGGTCGCCAACGCGCAGTAAGCAGACTTTGCAAACTTTAGCGAAATGACCACGACCAAACTTGAATTGTAGTTCTGACGCAACCCGACCAGAAATCAAGTTCTTGAGGAGTTGGTGGTCCACCCAAGCAACGGGTGGAGGTTGAAATGTCTTAGCCCCGTAAAACTGTGCCACTATTTTGGTGTCACGGAAGGGATGATGGATGGCTCGGAAGCGGTATTCGGATGAAGATGCGTT
>NZ_JBQFLX010000043.1:0-9398 GCF_056531525.1 Ruegeria sp. N11 | reverse complement strand
CTCAGCATTGGGTTGGAAAAGTCCGGTCGCATTCGAACGGAAAGTGGCCTAAACGAGCACTTGGGGCGGCACAAAAATGGGACAGGTCCAAGTCAACGCTGTCGCGGAAACGTTCATCCCTGTCATCATAGCTCTGGTTCATCGCCGGGTACTCCTCGGGGCGGTCGCCCGAAGCTACACCCAACAACAACCGTCCACCCGACAGCGCATCTGCGGTCGCTGCTGCCTTGGCCACATGTGCCGGGTGGCGCAATGGTAGAATTACACTCGACGTTCCAAGCGCAATCCGGTCTGTCGCCGTTGCAAGTGCACCCAGATAAACAAAGGGATCAAAGACCTGTCCGGGATCACCAAAGCTTGGAACATTAAACGGCACGTCCCGCAGCCACAGTGCTGCAAACCCAAGTTCCTCTGCCCTCTGAGCCGCTTCCAGATGTTCCCGCAGCGTCGGCTCTGCGCCGACTGCGTATGCTTCAAGCGGTAACACAAGGCCTACGCTTAGACGCCCCGGGCGAAACACCCGGTTGTAGGCCACGTTGATTTGGGCAAACTCAGTCGGCTGCGTTTCATCCAACATGTCAGGACCCCCTTTAATAGCGCACCAAAGTGCGGCTCTCGATGCTCTTGCGAATTGTAGTGATATTTGGATCCTCGACCATATCAAGCGCGCTATGCGCAATCGATGGAAGGCCGCGATTGTCGTAGATGTTAAAGATCGCGACCTCATCTGGCGTCATCTTGGATTGATAGATCCACTCATGTTCGGGGTTTCCCACCAGCCCCATGATTTGCCCTTTGCGTTCGGGGTAGATCAGGTCCAGCAGGATCCAGTCAGACGGATCAACCGATGATGGGCGAACTACACCTACCAACGCCATGTAGACTGGATGTCCGAGTGGTTGCGGAAAGTTGACCTGACTGGCATCACATTGGTGTGTCAGGACTGGGGCGGACTCATTGGCTTGCGGCTGGTTGCAAGTATGCCCGAGCGTTTCTCTCGTGTGGTTGTGGCGAACACGGCCCTACCTACCGGTGACGTGCCCTTGGGTGAAGCATTTCTTTCATGGCGAGAATATTCACAATCCGTGCCTGAATTTAATTCGGGCCGTATTGTATTCGGCGGTACAACATCGAAGATTTCCGATGAAGAGGTTGCAGCCTATAACGCACCGTTTCCGGATGCGCGCTATCTGGCAGGCGCTCGCGAGTTTCCAGTGTTGGTGCCCGACAAACCCGACAGCCCAGCTTCAGAAGCCAACCGAGCCGCATGGAAAACCCTCAAGACCCTCAATACTCCGTTTCTGACCGTTTTTGGAGAAGATGACAGGGTTATGGCGGGCGTAGAAAAACTGTTCCAAAAGTCGATCCCTGGGGCAGTTGGTCAAAATCATACCGTTTTGCCAAAAGCCGGGCATTTCATTCAAGAAGATGCCGGAACAGAATTGGCACATGCGACTCTGAAATTCATCGAGCAAACCTAGCGGCTATCAGTCGGTGTAACTCTTTGGAATGCTCGCCTTGAAAAGATGTTCGATTGCGGAACAGTTACCGGGCCGTACGCGGCTGCCGAAAGTTCTACTGCATTACAGCTAAGATGACCCCTTCGATTCAATTGCTTTGCTGATAGCGAGGACTGTACATCGTAGCCAACTGAAGAAGCGATCTAGTGATTGCTCTCGCGGCCTCAACTCACACCAAATTTGCGACGCAAATGCTCAGCTAAGGCTGTTATGCGACGTGGTTGGGCTCGGCTCGGCGGAAACATCATTTGCAAAGGTTTCGGTGGTGGGAGGAAGTCGCGCAAGACAGAAATAAGTCTGCCAGATCGAACATCGTCGCTGACATCCAGCTCGGACTTCAATACGACCCCATGGCCTGCAATCGCCCAATCGCGAATGAGTGAACCATCATTGACTATTCGGTTTCCATCTACCGATACCCGCTGGGCATTTGGTCCTGATCCAAACTCCCAAACGTTGTCGATCATGTCGCCAAACCTCATGACCAAGCAGTTGTGGTTTAAAAGATCTTCTGGTTTTTCAGGCGTTCCGAATAAGGCTAGGTAACTTGGGGACGCACATACGAAACGTTGGTAGCTTCCTAAATTTCGTAATCTGAGCGAGCTGTCTGTGATGTTGCCGAAGCGAACGGCGAGGTCAAAACCCTGGCCTACGAGGTCGACGTAGCCGTCTGAGAGGGACAGTTCGATTGAGACGGCAGGGTTCTCTTCGGTGAATTCGGCAATAACCTCGGAAACAAAGCTCCGCCCCAAATCGATAGGCGCGCTTATGCGAATTGGACCAGACAGAGTTTCGGCGCCGTGCCGAACAAGTGTATCCAGGTCCGCAACCTCACTGAGTACGCTTTTTGCTCCGTCAGCTAGTGTCCGACCTTCTTCGGTCAGGCTAATTGACCGGGTGGTGCGGTTGAACAAAACCACTCCGTAATGTGCCTCCAGAGCCGCGAGTCTCTCGGACACTGTCGTGCTCGACATCCCAGTTGCGCGCGCCGCAGCCACAAGACTGCCTTTCTCGGCTATAGTCAGAAACAAGCGAAGATTGTCTAAAAGCATTAAACGGAATTTCCGGATTATATGTTCGATCTCGATCTGTTTATCCCGAAGGGACTGCGGCGTAAATCTGGCACATCGCACTAGAACACAAGGGACCTATTCCAATGGCCAAGCTGACAATCGTCGCCAACATCAAAGCCAACCCCGACAAGATCGACCTCGTAAAGGGTGAGCTGATCAAGCTCATCGACATAACCCGTGCCGAAGAGGGTTGCATCAACTACGACCTGCACCAGGACAACGACAACCCGGCCCATTTCGTATTCTACGAAAACTGGGAAAGCAGGGAGCTTTGGCAAACCCACATGGGTGCTCAGCACCTTGCGGCTTACCTGGAAGCAACAGAGGGTGCCGTTGCAGGATTCACGTTGAATGAAATGACAGTCATCGGTTGATACAGAACCGAACAAAGGAGCACTTTATGAAAGCCGTGGGATACCGTGAGACAGGGTCGATTGATCGGGCGGACGCCTTAATCGACTTCGAGGCCGACAAACCGACGCCGAAGGGGCATGACTTGTTGGTGAAAGTGCAGGCCGTTTCAGTGAACCCGGTCGATACGAAAATTCGGCAAAAACGTGCTCCTGTAGGTCCAGCACCTGATATTTTGGGGTGGGACGCAGTAGGCATCGTCGAAGCAGTTGGCGAAACGGTTGAGACTTTCCGTCCGGGAGATGCAGTTTGGTATGCCGGGGCAATAGACCGACCGGGAACCAATGCCGAGTTTCATCTGGTGGATGAACGTATTGTCGGATCAGCGCCAAAATCCATACCGGCGAAAGCAGCTGCGGCGATGCCGCTAACGACGCTTACTGCCTTTGAGATGCTGTTCGACCGCTTGCGAGTCCAAGATGCCGTTTCCGGCGGAACCAATACGTTGCTGGTTATTGGTGGCGCAGGCGGTGTCGGGTCAATCACCATTCAATTGGCGCGGGCTCTCACTGACTTGACGGTGATTGCCACTGCGTCCCGACCCGAGACGCAAGACTGGGTTCGAGAGCTTGGCGCACACCATGTCATCAACCATGCGGAACCTTTGGGCGCGCAACTCGGGGCTCTCGGTATCGAAAGCGTGGATTTCATCTATTCAACGAACCAGTCCGAGCTATACGCATCTGAAGCTGGAGAGGTGATGACACCTCAAGGTCGCTTTGGGTTGATTGATGATCCTGAAACCTTCGACATCGCGCCGTTCAAACCCAAATCGATCTCATTGCATTGGGAGTTCATGTACACTCGGTCGCTTTTTGGGACTGGAGATATGAATCGTCAAAGCGAAATCCTGAATCAGGTCGCCGCGTTGATAGATGATGGAGAGATCAGATCTACAGCGACTGAAACACTTGGTAGGATCAATGCTACAAACTTAATGAAAGCGCATGCTATCCTCGAAAGCGGCAAGGCCAAAGGAAAGCTCGTGCTTGAGGGTTTTTAGATGAGAATTGAGCGGCTGGATCATGTGAATATCGTGACCACAAGGTTGCCTGAGATGGTTGCTTGGTATGAAGAGGTCCTGGGTTTGAAACCTGGGGTCCGCCCTGATTTTCCGTTTCCCGGAGCTTGGTTGTACGCGGGTGATGAAGCCGTGGTTCACCTTGTGGGTCACGAAGGAACGCCAAATGTTGGCTCTGAAGTGAAGCTCAAGCTCGAGCATTTTGCGCTCTCAGCCATAGGGTTGAGAGCATTCGAGGAAAAACTGATCTCGTGTCAGATCCAGTATCGCAAAACTGACGTCCCGGGCGCCCGAATGGTCCAAATCCATGTGGCCGATCTTGATGGGAATCATATTCATATAGACTTCGAAGAAACCGAGTAAGTGTCCAACTCTATTAATAGTCGGAGCGCAAATTTAAGCTGTTAAACTCTTGGCAATTAGTGGTCGAGATCTTTGCCGGGTTGCTTCCAAGAATTACGCGGACCAACATTTTTGGGCGGTACAAACGTCGATTTGGAGATCAGTATGCCGGACCTCAAAACAAACAAGAAAAACGTCATCGCTTTCTACGAAATGATGTTCAACGCGTGTAGACCAGCCGAGGCCATAGCAACCTTTGTTGGTGAAACCTATACGCAGCACAACCCGCATGTTGGCGACGGCAAGCAAGCCTTTGTCGAGTATTTCGAGCGCATGGCCGCCAAATACCCGGGAAAGCGCGTGGACATCAAACGTGCCTTTGCTGAAGGCGATCACGTTGTTCTGCATTGCCATCAGATCTGGCCCGATGGTCTCGAGTACGCAGGGATCGATATTTTTCGCCTGGACGTTGACGGTAAGGTTGTCGAGCACTGGGACGTTCTTCAGGAAGTTCCAGCAAACAGCGAGAATGACAATGGCATGTTTTGACTTCGCCGTTCTGACTGCGGAGCATGGGAATTCGAAAGGTCCTGTCGGCTAAACCACGACAGTCAAAGGGTATAAGTCTGATCCAAGAAACCCACCCAGGCGTATCCATCAAGAACCCTTTAGCAAGGAGAAATATATGCTCCCGAAGTGTATTCTCGTGGCGACCGTCGGATTATTTGCGGCCACGTCCCTTCAGGCTGGTGTGCAAATTCGATTCATAGAAGGCGCACCCAAGGACCGTTTTGTTCTGACAAACCTCGGAGCTTGCGAAGTAGAAGCTTCGACCCTCAAAATTGACTTGTCGCAATCCGCCGGACGTCTGATTTTCGACGTTACCGAAAAGGGTGCGGGCGTGGAGGTATTCCAACCTCTCGAATTCGCTGAGGGTGCGGATTCTCTGCGGCAAATCCCAGCGGTCGTGGACGGGCAAGATACAATTGAACTTGAAATCGCCTCCCTCGCAGCCGGGGACACACTCGCCTTTACCATTGATGTCGATGACACTATCGGGCAACGCGAAATCACCGTAACGGGGTCGGAGATCGAAGGCGCCACGGTGTCATATACCGATGCGGATAAGACCAGTACGGCGACCTTCTCTTCCGAAGCACTTGTCAACGTTACGACCAAGGACTGCTGAGAGCTATCCTGCAATGTCGAACTGGTTGATCCGCATAGCATTTCTTGCGCTCGTGTTGGGAGGTGGCATCCTGATCGGTACACTGACTGCACCTGGCGATTGGTATGCGCAGCTTTCTAAACCGGCTTTCAATCCACCTAATTGGATTTTTGGACCGGTTTGGATGGTGCTATATGTCTTGATCGCTATGGTTGGTTGGCGTCAGTTTGAAACAGACCGAAGCTCGACCGCCATGAAGTTGTGGTGGGCGCAGATGGGTCTGAACTTTTTGTGGTCCCCAGCCTTTTTCGTACTGCAACTTCCGTGGTTGGCCCTTGTGGTCATTGTCGCGCTGTTGGTTGTCATCGTCATGTTCATCGCTCGGATTAGGAATTCAGATCAGGTCTCCGCATTGGCCTTCGTGCCGTACTTCGCGTGGGTCGCATTTGCCACGGCGCTGAACCTTTCCATTGCGATACTGAACTGAGAAGGAACAATATGCGTGTCAACTTCATTGGGCTTGTTTCAGGTCTTGTTATCATCGGATGCACAATGGCTCAGGCTGATGGAAAACTGACCGAAGACTTCTCCAAGTCTCCGGAGACGCGTTGGGATTACGTTGCCGACACCGTCATGGGAGGGGTTTCTTCAGGGCAGGTGCAGTTTCGTTCGGAAGGTGATGTCGCATTTGCGCGGCTGACCGGAACCGTGAGTACAGAAAATAATGGCGGCTTCATCCAGTTCCGACGCAAGTTGTCTGATCGACCAAATGAGGGTGTATCAGGTGTCAGGCTACTTGTACGGGGGAACGGCGAGCAATACTTCGTTCACCTCAGAACACGTGGTACGGTGCTCCCGTGGCAATACTATCAGGCCGCGTTTGCAACTTCTGACGAATGGACCGAAGTCTCTTTACCTCTGTCAGGCTTCAAAGCTTCAGGTGCCATGTTACGCGCTATTCCCGTTGCTGACGAAATCACCTCCGTCGGAGTTGTAGCCTTCGGGCGCGATCACGAGGCCCGCGTAGATGTCAGCGAGATTGGTTTCTATTGAAGTTCAGGTTCCGAAATTCACCTCGGTTGCCAACCAATGCGAAACTTGAGGTTGTTTTGTCTGACGGCGCCGATTTCGCGGAAACGTCGACCGTCCGGCTGCAGGGTTGGCGGTTTTGACGCAACGTCATTTCGAACGTACTCTGGTAGCAGCGAAGCGCAAACGAGGACCATGTCTGATCCCGAGAACATAAATGAATCCGTCGCGGAACCTAGGTCGCACGCTGTAGCCGATGGTATCGGAAGGGCAACGGAGGAATTCAGAATTTCGATGCCAATGGGGATCGGGGCCGTTTTGGCTGCACTTGCCTCTTTGGCCACGTGCTATTCCGGGATACTGGTGACTTATTTGGTTGGCTATGAAGCGCTTTCCATAAACCCACATGTGCAAGCGGTGCTCATGTGGGTGCTTGCTTTGTTGGCGGTCAGTTTCTTGTGGAGAGACCGTAAACGACATGCCAAAGAGCTTCCACTCGTCCTTGGTGGGATTGCTGCCCTTATTTTGATTATCACGCTGTATTTCGGCTATGACGAACGCGTCGAAGCGCTCGCCTATGTACTTTTGGTGATTGCAGCTTTGCTAAACCAGAACTTTATACTCGATGCGTTAAACCACAAGGTTCGTGACCAGACGCATGAAATAGAGGCATTAAACGAAAGGCTTACCGAGAAGGTGAAGCGCCAGGAAGGCGAAATTGACAGGCTGGGGCGACTTAAACAATTCCTTGCGCCTCAGGTGGCGGAGCTTGTCGTAGAAGAAAATTCTGAAGAGCTTCTTAAAACCCATCGTCAATACATCTCTTGCCTATTCTGCGACATCCGCAATTTCACCGCCATTTCCGAGGCGATTGAGCCGGAAGATGTCATTACCCTTCTCCAGCAATTCCACGATGAGGTCGGTCAATTAGTTGCCCAACACAAGGGGACGATTGGATACCGAGCTGGAGATGGTTTGATGGTCTTCTTCAATGATCCGGTTCCCTGCGAGCAACCCGTCCTGCAAGCCGTGCGGTTGGCTAAAGCAATAAGCGAAGCCTTTGACAGAATTCGAGCACCCTGGCAGAGGCTTGGGCATGCGATGGGTTTGGGTATCGGGATCAGCAGCGGTTACGCAACCCTTGGGCTTATCGGGTTTCATGGTCGTGCCGACTACACCGCTATCGGCGGCGTGGTGATCACTGCATCGAGGCTTTGCGATTTTGCCAGCGACGGGCAGATCCTTTTGAACCAACGGGCGCTTTTAGACATAGAAGATTATGTGGAGGCAGAAGAACTGGAAGAAAGAGAGCTGAAGGGCATCGGTAACCCCGTGCAGATTTTTCGTGTTCTCAGTCTCTCTGATCAGGCAAAGTGATGCGCTTTGTCGTTAGGAGTTCACGCGTTCTTTGTTTTATTCGCTGCGGTGCCAGTTCCCTAATTCGTGAGCGCTATTCCGTGGACCCAAACGGAGCTTGCGACTAGCATCAGTGATTACACAGCACGAAGGGAGACACAAATGTTGAAGTTCACCAAACGAACAACTGCCCATGGGGTTGCTGCACTCTTAATCTGCTGTTTCACAACGGCTGTACAGGCGCAATCGGTGGGTGACGAGATGTCGTTTTTCATAACTAGTGTGGGCAAGGGGGACGGGGCTAATCTAGGCGGCCTCGAAGGCGCCGATGCCCATTGCAATGCACTCGCTTCCGCGGCCGGTTCTTCCAAGACATTTGCGGCCTATTTGAGTACCTCAATGTCCATTGATCGCAGCACCGACCCGATGACAATCACCAATGGCATTTCTGCACGCGACCGGATCGGATCGGGCCCCTGGCACAATGCCAATGGAGAGCTCATCGCCAACAATGTTGAAGACCTGCACAGCGACAGCGTGAACATTAGTCTACAGAGCGCGCTCGACGAAAATGGTAACCCCGTCAATGGGCGTGGCAGTCAGCCGAATAAACATGACATTCTGACCGGCTCCGATTCTGCTGGATACTTCTCGACGGCAGGTGGTGACACGACTTGCAGTAACTGGACTTCGAATAGCGAGGACGGATCTGCGATTGTTGGGCATCATGATCGTATCGGTCTCAATGATGCTCGAAACATGGTGTCCTGGAACTCATCGCACGGCTCGCGTGGATGCGGGGAGGAACATCTGCCTCGTTCTGGCGGGGCGGGCCTGTTTTATTGCTTCGCAACCGACTGATCAGGCGGCATTGGTACGCGCGTCGTCCGTGTTGCGCCTGATATTGCCTGGTCAGTTGTTGGGGTCGTGTTCTGGAAGCGTTTTTTGGGGTGCATGCTGCGACCGAAGCATCTTGGGCCGGGCAGGACAAATTGCGAACCATGGCGCCAATCGGCGAGCGTTTGGAATTGACGGCGGAAAGGGTCGTTTTCGGGGGAAGCAGGGACGGGGCATTTTGGTTTGGGAACGCCTGAAGAAGTAGGCGTCAGTGGCAATCCGCGAACGATCACTTCGTTCGCTATTTGACAAACGAATAAACCGCAGAGGACGAATTGAGCGATCAGCATCGGCCTTGAACCTACGTGCCGGTTTGTAGGCGACAGATCTACTATCACTGGACAGAGTCAGAACTGCTGGTGACTGTAAAAGCCACTTTCAGCGGCGGAGATACTCTGTGGAACATATTGCACAAATGACCATGGGGTACTTGCTACACCTACCATGCCTTTGCTTTTCCAACCGTTCTATCTCGGCTTTCAACAACGCATGGACCTGTCCCATTTTTGTGCCGCCCCAAGTGCTCGTTTAGGCCACTTTCCGTTCGAATGCGACCGGACTTTTCCAACCCAATGCTGAGT
>NZ_JBQFLX010000042.1:0-10400 GCF_056531525.1 Ruegeria sp. N11 | reverse complement strand
GCGACCAGATACGACAGATGCCCGAAGGTCTTCCTCTCCGCCATCGCCCTCGCCGCAACCGTCATTTATTGGTTATGAGTCCTGACCCTAGGCAAGCGGAGAACCCATGCTGGCGAAAACCCAAACGTCGCAATATCAGACGACATACTTCAATCCCACATGAGCAGCTCGTCTTGTCAGCCAGCAAACTTCAAACACCAGTTACCAATTTTTATTGTCAACCTGCAAAACCCTTGAGCTTTCCTCCAGCTTGGGCGTTCCGATTTAACAGATGCAAAAGTTCGACCTGATTGGACGTACCGGTTTTAGAGAAAATTGAACTGAGGTGTGAACGAACAGTTGCGGGGCCAACCGAAAGAGTTTCCGAGATTAGCTTTACTGTCATTCCTTCCCTCATCATCGCACAAACCCGGAACTCGCATCTGCTGAGCGCCGCCGGGTTCTGAGGATCAAGGATCGGGACATAGTCGCCGCCGCTGTCTTCGGACAGACAATGGCTGCGGGGCTGCTCGGACTTTGCAGAAATCGCACCGGGCAAACGGTTCTTCCATCCAGTCGAAAGAGTTGAAGTCAAAACAGCTAACAAATCCAGATCGGGTTCCAGAGGGCTGACACTGTAGTGCAATTCAATGTAGTCGATATGTGACGCGGTTGTCTCAAGCGGAACCACAATGACTTCGACCAACCCTTCAGGTCTATGATATTGATAGCGAGACATTGGTGCCGCACCGGATAGCATCATATCCGTTAATGTCCAGATAGATCCCGGCTTTGCATTTGAGATGCATTCCCCAAAAACCAATTCTGCTTGGGTTTGAGGTTGCGACGGCCATATCTTCCCTTGTTGGACGCAACACCGTGCAATGTGCTTAACTTTCCAACCAGCTTTCGAAACCCTGACAATTAAAAGCGCATCCGCATTTAGCAGACGCATTAAAAAATTTGCTGCATTTAGAATAGAGCCATTGTTATTTACGGCCCGCGTCCATTCCATCACGAAGTTAAAACTGTCCTTCGCGTGGGTGCTCTTAACAAAACTGACACTCATACCCCACAACCCAACTAGATAAAAAAAATCGTCAAACCAAACACGTCCGAACCTGGACGACAAATTTGTTCTACACGAAACCTATGAGCAACCGGTTTCACCGCGCGGGTTGCACTTCCGCGTTCAAACGGGCCACAAGTAGATTACTATAAATCATTCATATCTATCAATTTTTTTCAAATCTCTACATATTCTCAACTACCAAGCTCCCTCCAGAGAAAAATTTCCACACCCCAAAACTGGCTATCAAATTGATTACAATTTCAGCCTTGGCCGAGCCATTGTTTACAGCCGAGATGATTCTTTCGCGCTTTAACACCCTGTTAATGCTGGGTTAATTCTTTTAATCCTTTAAGTGATAGCAGCATACAACTTACATCCTTTGCGTGTAATATATTTACCTTTGAGGGAAGGATGCTGCTTCCCACGCCCCTATTCTGATTCCAAGCTAAAGCATTTTTTGCCTGGCTTGCGCTGCATTACTGTGGAGCGTTGAAACTAACTTAACCTTTTGGGGGAAATAATGATCAAATTTTTGAAGAAGTTTGCCAAGAACGAAAGCGGTGCGGCAATTGTTGAGTACGGACTGGCCCTTTTGGTGGTCGCCTCGATTGCAGTCGGTGCATTTTCGTATCTGGGCACTACCACCAATACAAACGTGACTGGTGCCTGTGCTGCTTTGGGCAGTGCAACCTGCTGACCGAAACCAGGTCAGAACATCAAAGAATTCTGCGCCCTCACTCAAGTTTGGCGGCGCAGAATTTACCGCCAGGAATTTCGCAAAAACAGGAAAGCCGAAGTTCCGTATTTGAGTGCGAGACTTTTGGAGAGAGATATGCGTATCAGACCAATAATTTCTACGCTGTTTGGAATTGCGATAGCTTCCGGTTCCGTTTACCTGGCGAAAGACCATATTCAGTTCAAGGCCAACACAGCAAGCGTATCGCCTGATGCAGATTTGGTCGAAATTTATGTGGCCCGATCGGAGATCGCATTTGGCCAAACGATCGAAGCTCACAACGTTACGATCCACCCCTGGCCGCGCGAAGCACTTCCGGCCGGAGTTTTCACGGAAATCGACGTTCTTGTTCCCGACAACCGCCGCCAATTGCGCCGCGCCAAAGGGCGGTTCTACCCCGGCGAAGTGATGCTTCTTTCAAAGGTTTCGAACTTTGGTGAAAAAGTCACGCTGGTTCAGAAACTTGGAGAAAACACGCGCGCCATGGCGATCGAGGTCGATGCCGTGACTGCGGTTGGCGGATTTGTCACGCCCGGCGATCATGTAGACATCGTCCTGACGCAAGGTGCGAAGCAGGAACTTCGCGCGGTGACCATCTTGCAGAACATCCGCGTGATTGGCGTGGATCAGCAGTCAGAGGAACTCAGCGATCAACCTGAGATCGCCCGGACGATAACCGTTGAGGTCACCCCACAGCAGGGACAACGTCTGGCGCTGGCTCAAAAGGCCGGAACACTGAGTCTGACGCTCAGAACACTGGATAATGTTGAAGATGAACCCATGGAAATGGTTCGCCTGCGCGATCTTTTGCAGGAAGAAGGCCCGGTGGAGAAAGTCGAAGCTCAACCAACTGTAACGGTCCGTCGCGGAACCGAGACCGAGGTTGTAACCATCCAAAGGCAGCTCAACGAAGCGGAAGAGAGAACAGACGCCGAGCCTGTCACCGAACTGGAAACGACCCCCCAGAAAGATGCTCAACTTGCCCCGGCGGTCGCGACGCCGCAGGTCAAACCTCGCGCTCGAACGATAAAAATCAGCCAGGCACCCAGCCAGTAAGCCCTGCCATGCGAGTAGCTGCTTTCATATCCGATTTCATCAAGGATGACCGTGGTACGGTAGCAATCCTGTGGGGCACCGCCTTGGTCGCTTTCCTCGGCTTCTTTGCGATCACTCTGGATGTTGGCCGGTTGAACTCTACCCATGCCGAGCTTCAGTCGTTTGCGGACAACGTGGCCCTGGCTGCGGCCGCTGAGCTGGACGGACAACCTAATGCGATTTCGCGGGCCACAAATGCGGCGGCAAATCTGATTAGTGACAGTCAGACATTTGCGAATGGCAGCGCCGCGCTTTCAGGTTCATCTGACTATACCCTCTCGTTTCACTCCGCGCTTCCTGCTTCAGATCTTACGCCGCTCGGCGCGGACCTCACGACAGATCCGCGTCAAGCAAAGTTCGCGCACGTCGTGTTGACACCGAAATCGCTGAGCATGAGCCTTGCTTCCGCACTGGACAAAATGCTTGGAGGGAGCGGTTTCTCGGCTGCCGGCGTTTCGGCCGAAGCGGTGGCCGGATACTCGAAAGCCGCGTGCGATATTTCACCTCTCATGTTCTGCCTTCCGCCGAATTGGGAGTCCACTCTGACAGTCGGCGATCAAATCCTGCTTCGCAGTGGCGGCAATGGTACTGCCTGGGGGCCCGGTAATTTTGGCTTCATCGATCTGGCAAACTTCCAGGACACCTCGGGTGTGTGCGCAGACGAAGGTGGCAACAAACTGGCGTGCCTCATCGCGGCGCAAAGCCAGATCACCCAGTGCATTCTCACCAACGGGCTGGACACGGAACCAGGGCAGAAAGTCGGCATCACAAACGCGGCATTCAACGTGCGTTTTGACATCTACCGCTCTGTTCTCAATGGCGAGAAAAACAACATAGATTTCGCGCCGGCGCCGAACGTGATCAAGGGCATTGAAAAGAACGGTGGCGGCGCTTGCATTCAAGGCAACGAACAACCGACACCCGACACAACCGGCCTTGGTCGCGACCTGTGCATGGCGGCGGGCACCTGCGGCGGAAACAACCGTTTCGGCGATGGCACCTGGGATCGGGCCGGCTACCTGAACCAGAACCACGATCTGGCTGATGGGCTGGCAGACGGTGTTGGCAGTGACACTCACCTGCCCCCGTTGTCAGGGTCGAATTCAGTATTCGCGGGCACGCGATACGGGATGTATCTTCGGGAAATTGCCTACGGGAATACAAACCCTTACGCAGCACCAAACGCTAACGCCATCCTTGATCCTTCTCTTGCCGAAACCGGCCGCCCAATGTGTTCAAGCCAAATGTCGAATGACCCGGCGCGGCGCGTTGTAACAGCGGCCGGCGTTGATTGCGCACAAAACCCTGTTTCCGGTTCGACGACCGGGGTTCCCGTAACAAAATTCGTTGCCGTCTTCCTGACGGAACCGGTGGGCGATGATGGCAGCTCGCCACCCAGTTTTGACATTCACGGCGAGGTCGTCGGCTTCCCGGATGTCACCGGTGTTGGAAGCGGCGGTAATGGCTTCGGTGGCATCTTCCGCGACGTCGTACAGTTGTATCGTTAAAGGCGCACGTTCATGAGTATGAGGCACAGATTTCCTTTCAGACGTTTCGCCAGGAACGACGACGGCGCAATCCTTGTCGAGTTCGGCCTTGTTATGCCGATCATGTTGCTTCTATTGGCCGTAACTCTGGAGTCGGCGCGCCTTATGTGGTCGTACCAGTCGGTCATCGCCGGTGTGCGCGATGCCAGCCGCTACTTGTCGCGAGTTACACCTGCAGATATCTGCACATCCGGTGGCTCTGTTGCGGGGCTGACCACGACTTTGAAAAACATTGTTGAGCAGGACATCAACGGAAATAACCTGTTTCCGTCCAGCGTGACGGTCAATTCCGTGACGCCAAGCCTGTCTTGCGTGTCCGGCACCTATCGAATGAACCCGGCCCCTGTTGGCCAGGTGAGTGCCAATATCACCATTCAGTTTCCGCTGGGCGGCATCCTGACGCTGTTCGGCAGCGGTGCGACATCAGTGACCACGGACGTCGCTGATACATCGCGGATTTTTGGCCAATGAGACGCCTGCTGGATATCCACGCGCGTTTGCGACAGAGCGGTCGCTCATTCCTGCAAGAGCAGCATGGTGGCGTTCTGGTCGAATTTGCGCTGGTCGTGTCGTTGTTTTCTTTCCTGTTCCTTGCGCTGTTGGACTTTGGCAGGCTTTCGTACAGTGGAGTGAACGCACAAAAAGCAGCGCAGTTGGCCGCTCGTATCGCCGTGGTGCGTCCACCTGCGTGTGCTGGCGTTCCGCAAACTCACACGCGAGGAACATCTGCACTCCAACCTCGTTTCGGCACCTCATGCAGTGCCTCGGTCGGCATATGCGCCGATCCCATGACCCCTACGTGTTCGGGTATCGCCACCAACGCCACTGCGTCGGAAATCTGGGATCGCGTCAGTCCGCTTCTGCCACCGGGCACAACCATCAGCGCACTGCAATTTTCCTATGATTTCAATTCCAATCTGGGTTTCCTGGGCGGCCCTTACACACCCATGGTCACTGTTGAACTGAACCTGAGTGATTTTCAGTTCGTGTCGCCTCTGGCCGCTTTGGCCAACGCCGCGGGTGCGACAAGCAGCACAATCTCTTCGACAGCCGGCTATTCCAATTTCAGCGTCTCGCTGCCTGCTGAAGACCTTGCATTAGGAGAGTCAGGGTAATGAGTAACCACGTTTCAGATCTCAAGTCACAATCGGTCATGCTTCTGTCAGCAGGAGAAACAATCGCGCAGGCGGTCGCAAACGCGTTTCCCGCTGTCAAAGAAAACAAAGTTTCTGAATTGGCTGGCTCGTTCAAAACACTGAACGGAACCGCCCGCGAAATGGCGTTCAAGCATGACGTGGTGATATTTGAAATCGACCCGGATGACTCGGGCGAGGTACAAGCCGTCGAAGAACTGCTGACGCATCGCGATGATGACACCTTGTTCGTGGCGCTGACGCAGAATGATCTTTCGATCACCAAAGCCCGTGAACTGCGGAAAATTGGTATCGACGAAGTGCTTCCCTTGTCGATCGATGGCGAGGGATTGAAAGCTGCGGTCAGTGAAAGAACCATATCGCGCACCGTTCCGCAGCTTCAGACGAGGAACGGTCTGTCCGCCTTGGGTCGGGTTATCCCGGTTGCAAAATCCCGTGGCGGTATCGGCGCGTCTACTGTTGCGGTGAACCTTGCGTGCTCGCTGGTTGGCAGCAAGGGCTCCCTGTTTCGGAAGACTGAGAAAAAACGCGTCGCACTTTTGGACTTCGACCTGCAATTCGGAAACGCAAACGTGTTTCTGGATCTCGAAGACAACGGAGGGTGCCTTCAGTTCATCGAAAACTCGGATGAGCCCGATGACCATTTCCTGTCATCGATCCTTCAGAACCACAAACTCGGCATCGACGTGCTTTGCGCGCCTGCCCCTTTGGTTCCGCTTCAGTCGATACATACGAACCTTCTCGAAGGTATGCTCGATCTGCTTCAACGTCGTTACGACTATATTGTCATCGACCTGCCCTGTGCCGTTGTCGAATGGGTCGAACCCATTTTCAAGCGTGCGACCCAGCTTGCGCTGGTTACTGACACAACCGTGCCATGCGTGCGCCAAGCGCGACGTTTGATTGATTTCTACCGCGAAGCCAATGTCTCTCTTCCGGTCGAAGTTATTGTGAACCGCGAACCTAAGACTCTGCTCAAGCCGGGGCACGTTCGCGAGGCAGAGAAAGTCCTGAAAACCAAGCTGAAACACTGGCTGCCCGAGAACCACAAGGTCGCCCGCAACTCAGTCGATCTTGGGCGTCCCATCGTGGACATGAAGCCGGGATCCGACCTTGGCAAAGCCCTGACAAAACTTGCTGGCGCGATGTCTGAAGACGTTCGGCCGGTGGCAACAAAAACGACTTAAAAGGAGATCACCGTGTTCAATGAGTATAGATCACGCAAGGCTGCATCCAATTCGAATGTCTTGGTCCTTGAGCAGCCAATCGAAGTACCCAGGCCCAAGGTGACTCCGGAACCCGTGGACGTTGATCTGCAAGCGCATCTGGAGCTCAAAAGCCGTTTGCACGGCGAACTTCTTGACCGGCTAAACTTGTCCGTGATCGACAAGGTTGAGCGGTCGGAGCTGAAACGTCAAATCGCATCGTTGGTGACAGGCCTGATCGAGGCGGAAAACCTTCATTTGCGGTCCGAGGCTTTCACATCACTGGTCGACGAGTTGATTCACGAAGTGATGGGGCTGGGTCCGCTGGAACCACTTCTGGAAGACCCGACGGTCAACGACATTCTGGTCAACTCATATGATCAAGTCTACGTGGAACGCTTTGGTTTGTTAGAAGAATCGACGGCACGCTTTCGCGATGAACGCCATCTGCTTCGGATAATTGACAAGATCGTCAGCAAAGTCGGTCGTCGCATTGATGAATCCCAGCCATGGGTCGATGCGCGCCTGGAGGACGGCAGCCGTGTCAACGCAATCATTCGCCCGTGTTCCGTGGACGGGCCTGCGCTGTCGATCCGCAAATTCTCGCGCAATCCTTTGACGATCGACAAGCTCGTTCAGCGAGAAAGCATGAACGGCCAAGCTGCCAAGCTTCTGGAGGCGCTGGTCGAAGCAAGGTTGAACATCCTGATTTCCGGTGGCACCGGTTCCGGCAAAACAACAATGCTGAACGCCGTTTCATCCTTTATCGACGGCAATCAGCGTATCGTAACAATCGAGGACGCCGCCGAACTTCAGCTGCAACAAAGCCATGTGGTTCGTCTGGAAACCCGCCCCCCAAACTCGGAGGGACAGGGCGTGATCACTCAACGCGATCTGGTGCGCAATGCGCTCAGGATGCGGCCGGATCGCATTATTGTCGGGGAAGTTCGTGGGGCTGAATGTTTTGACATGCTTCAGGCCATGAACACCGGCCATGACGGGTCGATGACCACCGTTCACGCAAACTCAGCGCGTGATGCGCTCAGCCGGGTGGAACAGATGGTGACTATGTTGGGGGCAGAATTGCCCATCAAGACCATCCGGTCTCAAATCGCTTCGGCCATCCAAATCGTGTTGCAACTGAGCCGCCTCAGCGATGGTACACGCAGGGTCGTCAGCATTTCGGAAATCACCGGCATGGAGGACGACACGATCACCATGCAGGACATCTTTGTCTTCAAACGTCGCGGCAAGTCTGAAAACGGGGATGTATTGGGAGAGTTCCTGCCGACCGGCATCCGCCCAAAATGCTTCGACCAACTGGTTGCCGCGGGCATTGATGTGGATAGCGACATGTTTATTCGCGGGGCAATGACGTCATGATTGATCTGCAACCAAACACACTGAACATTCTGATCTATATCGCGATTTTTCTTGGCATTCTGCTGGTTTACGAGGGTCTGCACCAGCTTCTGCTTCGCAGGGAAACCCAAAGCGAAGCCAGGAACCGGCGCATGAAGATGATTCAGGACGGAGCCTCAAGTGATCAAGTACTGCAAGTCCTTCGGGATCCCGCGATGCTCGCCGCGGGGGAAAAAGCCGGTCCAATAGTTCGTTTTCGCCGTTTGCTCGTTCAAGCGGGGTTAACGATCAGTCCGATATGGGCTGCCCTCGCAGTCGTGTTCTTGGCCTTGTTGACCTTCGCAGGCGCGTCCCGGTTTCTCGTCCAGGAATTGGCAGCCCTTCTGAGCGCGGTTCTCGGTCTCGTTGGGCCGTTCATCGTGCTGGTCGCCATGAAGAACGCTCGATCGAAGAAGCTGACAAAACAACTGCCGGACGCTCTGGATTTGATGGCCCGGGGATTGAAGGTTGGTCATCCGGTTGCTGTTACGGTTGGAAACGTCGCAACGGACTTGCCGGATCCAATCGGCACGGAATTTGGCATCATCAAAGATCAGATCAATTACGGCGATGATGTCGCGACTGGCTTTCACGACTTTGCGCAACGCGTTGGCACCGAGGACGCAAAGTACCTTGCCGTGAGTATTGGCATTCAGCATGGAACCGGCGGCAACCTTGCGCGGGTTCTGACCATCCTGTCCCAAACCATCAGGGACCGGCACACAATGCAGAAGAAGATCAAGGCGATCTCCGCTGAAGGTCGTCTGAGCAGCCTAATCCTCACGATCTTGCCGGTAATTATCTACCTATCGATCGAAATTTCCACGCCTACCTTCTACGGCGACGTTCGCAATGACCCACTGTTTCCCTATTTCGCCTGCGTGATTGTAGGCCTGACAATTGCTCAGGGGCTCATCTTGAACCGCTTGGTTAAGTTCAAGTTCTAAAAAAAGGGCTGATGATATGGATATTATTCAAGAGTTTCTGAGTGAGCAAAGCCTCTCGCCGCAGTTCTTTTTGCTCGTCGGAATTGCCCTTAGCGTGTTTTTTGTTGTCATGGGCCTGTCCGGGTTAACCGAGGCCGACAACACGGCGGCACAGCGCATGCGTGGAGGGTCAGTTTCAAGTGGGCACGGTCAGGATTTTGACCTCATTCAAGGCGACAACCGCGATCCGCACGGGCTTCTCAAGGCGTTCGTTCCGTCGTCGAAGAACGAACGTTCCAGGATTGGCAAGCTCCTAAGACAGGCTGGCATTCAACGAAAGCACGCCATTCGCACATACTACACCTGCCGTGTAATTTTGGGATTTGTCCTGCCGGCCACATTTGTCGCAGCCATGGCGCTGCCAATAGAAACCCAGGTTCAATTGGGGATCGCCGGCATATTGCAGGGTGTTACTTGGATGAACACATTGCAAATCGTAACGGTGTTAATGGTCTCGGGCTTCTATGGACCCGCAATCTGGTTGCGCTATCGCATAAAGAAACGCCGCCAGGCAATTGAACACAGCCTGCCAAACGCACTCGATCTGCTGCAGGTGGCGATTGAGGCCGGTCTGGGTTTTGATGCAGCGATGATCCGTGTGTCACATGAGATGGCAAGTGCGGCGCCCGAGATTTCGCAGGAGTTCTCAATTCTTCAGTTGGAATTGCAGGCGGGCAAGGAACGACAGGCCGCCTTTCTTGACATGGCCGACCGGGTCGGAATCGACGAGTTGAGTTCATTTGCCAACGCGTTTTTACAATCCAACCAGTATGGCACCAGCATTTCCGCATCGTTGCGCAGGTTTGCGACTGACATGAGGCTTGATCGCGAGCTACGCGCTCAGGAAAAGGCAAACCGCCTTCCAGTGCAAATGTCCGCCGTTATGGCCATGTGCATGATGCCCGTTTTGTTGTTGATTTGCCTTGCGCCAATGCTGATCCGCTGGGTGAACATGTTTGGGTAAAGCAAAGGTGGTGGTGACAATGAGGCGTGCGATTGTTCAGTCAGGCCGAGGACAATCCAAACATATCCTGAATTTTGCCATGCTCAACTGATCTTCGGCTTGCAAAAAGCTAACCAGAGTATTCGACGGATCAGTTCTTCTACAGTTCCGAAGTAATGGCTTAGGGTCAGGACACATAGCCAGTAAGTGACGATTGCCGCCAGCGCGATGGCTGACAGGAAGACCTTTGGGCATCTGTCGTAACGGGTCGCGACCCGCCGC
>NZ_JBQFLX010000041.1:0-10930 GCF_056531525.1 Ruegeria sp. N11 | reverse complement strand
ATTGTACTTTGGGATTCATTTGCACTGTCGAAGCACGACATGGATTTGTTGCTGACCGGCGTGCCGCGCTAGCGGAGGCTCGTGACTGCGCTCAGCGGGCTCTGGAAATAGACAGCTACAACCCAGAGGCTCACGCTATTGCGGGTTTTGCGGATGCAATCGATGGCAAGCTGGTTTTGGCTATCGAGAAGTTCAACGAGGCACTAGCGCTGAATCCAAACCACGCTGACGTGGCTGCCAGACTGTCAATCACCCTAGCTTTCAATGGCCAGGCAAATGAAGCGATCCAAGTCGCACAACAAGCCATTACCCTGAACCCTCACTATCCAGGTTGGTACGCAGGCGTTCTGGGTTTAGCCCTTCGACTCGACGGTCAATACGAGGAAGCCAAGAAAGCATTCACCGAATATGGTCAAAGGGTTGAAGGCTTTGGTCACCTCGACCTCGTAATCGTCCATGTAGAGACGGAGAACCTTGAGGCCGCTCGCGATGAAGCACGGAATGTGATGAAATACCGCCCTCAGTTTTCCATATCGGACTGGGCGAATACTCAACTTTTCTCTGACAGAAAAAGGCTGGAGAAAGACTGTGCGTCTTTGCGACTAGCCGGTTTGCCTGAATAGAAGCAGGGTTTCGCTGTAGCAGGATGGTTTGTGATGGAAACCAATCTCACACGTTTCCGATTTGGGTTCGTGATGGCCTTGCGCTTCTAGGCGCCTTGGCGGTAGGCCGCAGCCCAAACCGGATACTCACAAATGGGCCTAGCAATTTCCCAGCTGCGGAGGAAAGCTGCCCTTCGCGGTTAAACAAACCAAGTTGATAATTTTGGCCGATTACCCGTAGGAACTTGAAGCTTAATTTATTTGATCACGCGGGCTTTATCAGTGTTTCCAGATATTCTCGAGTGTCGGCATCCCAAGAGCTGGGGTCTTCTCCATGGGCAACCACCGCGTGGAGCTCCATGAGTTTCCATACTTCATCTTTGGTCGCTGCGATCACTTTGCCTGGGCAGGCCTCCATGCCCTCGCAATCCTTGCAGGCATATGAATAAACAGTGTTCATCGCTTTCTCCTCAGTTCGCTCGGAAAGTTGATTAAAACTCGGGAAACGTCGGCAGCCCGTCGTCGAGTTTTATCCATGGCTGCTGATGTGATACGAACACGTGGGCCTTGGGCTGCGCAATCGACGGGTCGTCCAACGTCACAGCAGAAAACCAAGCGTCAGCGCTCCAGTCTTGGCCCTCAACTTCATTTAGGGCGGCATAGGTCAACGTCGTTCCACAGTCCCGACAAAACCCGCGGCGAATACCCGGAGTTTTCTCAATGTGTTGGATTTCGCCTTTGATAACGGCGAAGTCTTCGGCGGCTACCTTAGTCCAAGTTGCAAAGGCGCCACCAAGAGCCATTTGACATGAACGGCAATGGCAATGTCCCGACCAGACAGGTGGTGTCGCGATCTGGTAACGAACAGCACCACAGTAACATCCACCTTGAAGTTTTTCCATCGTATTAAGATCTCCTGGCATGCGGCTAGGTTGACATCGGTACTAAAGCATCCGCTCCAATACTTCTTAATATCTGAGCAGATTTCACTGTTAATAGTGTCAAGAATGTCGATATCATGCGACTCAAATAGTCTAACCAAACGTTAGAAAATCTACAGTATGGATTGGTTGCACCTTCCCCCGATGAACGCTTTGCGCGCTTTCTCAGCAGTTGCGGAAGCAGGGAGTTACACCGTGGCGGCTGAACGCTTGAACGTAACCCAAGCGGCTGTCAGCCAACAGGTGAAATCGTTGGAAAGACATTTGGGTGTAGCTCTCGTTTCCAGGCGTGGGCGCAGCATTGAATTGACAGAGCCAGGCATCATTCTTGCGCGTGAACTGGGTATCGGCTTTGAAATTATTGGAAGGGGTGTCGAACGACTGGCAGAACACACAGCGCAGCGCCCCGTTCAAGTGACCATGTCACCAGCATTCGCAGTGGAGTGGCTATTGCCGAGAATGGCAGAGTTTCAACAACAACATCCAGAGATCACTTTGATGCTAAACCCAACTTCGGAACTGGTTCAGATAAGACCAGGCGGCATCGATGTCGCCATTCGGTATCACGACAGACGCATGCCGAGAAAAGAGGAGGATACTGTTCTTGTCTCCGACATGGTCGTGATCGGAGCACCTTCACTTGTGGAAGGCCAAGATCTGCGTGACCCGGCCACTCTGACAAAGCTGCCTTGGTTGCAGGAACTAGGCACCAACGAGGCGGCCGACTGGTTCACCTATCATGGGGTCGTACCTCCCGAGCCATTGACCATAAATCACATGCCTGGGAACCTGATCATGACTGCGGTTCGCCGGGGTGACGGTATCACGTATTCTGCCAGAGCTTTTTTCGAGGACGATCTGTCATCTGGTCGGATGATTGAGTTGTTCTCTGAGCCTCTCTTCGGCGTCTACTACATCCAGACTCAAGCAGAATTTCAGCGCCCAGAGGCTAAGGTGTTCGTCAACTGGCTTAAATCTCAGTCGCAAGTCGTATCGAGACACAACTCTGGAAGCTGAGACGTATCTATTTACCCCTCTGCTCTGTTTGCTCAACACCGTTGGTTTCGCCTTTTTTAAGGCTGCTTTGTAGAGGAGCCCGCTGCGATCAGAGCCGCCATCCCTCCATCGATGAACTGCACGTTTTGAAAACCCATCGCAGTCAATACATTTGCCGCTGCCGCGCCTCGGTAACTAGGAGCGCCGCCACAGGTGGTGAAAATTCGCCTTCCACGATCCTGTAACTCTTGAGATCTGTATTCACTTTCAAGGTCTGCCATCCAAGCGACGGCGCGACCAGGAGCCGGAATTGCTCTGGGGCTGATACCTGTGGCCGCCATTTCAGCGCTATCCCTCACGTCCACCACAAGTGCGTTGGGGTCTTCGATCAGTACTGCCAGCGCGTCAGTTGCTGAAATCGGATTTGCTTTGGATATTTCCTGAGCTTCCATTTGTGCGAATGTTAAGACCATGTTGCCCCCCGACTGCAAATCTTACGCAATGCTACCATGCGGTTGATTTACCGCAAAACGGCATCCAAGCGATGCTTGGCAGTCTTGTGGTCGCCCAGACGGTTGCCATCAACGAAGTTAAACGAGTCCCGGTCTAAGGCAGAAGCGGGCCTCGCAAATAGCCCGGCCATTGCTGTTGATCAGTGATTACTCGGCGGCCAAAGCCTTCTGCCTGCAATAACACGATGCCTTGATCGGCACCTCGGCGCGGGCAGTGGCCTTGTCCAGTTGTAGCTTGATGTGGGCGGCTTCGACCGTTTCACCGCGCCTGGTGAGACATTCGTGCAGGCCATGCAGGCTCCAGACGTTACCCGGATGCTGACAGGCCCGACTAAGCGTTGCATCCAGGCCAAGGTCTGCACGGTAAACAGCTTCGGCTTCCTCCATCTGGCCCTGTTCAAGAAGAAGAGCACCCAGCGCATGACGGGTGGGTTGCATCCAGCCCCAGGGCTCGTCGTATGGCAAGTTGTCGTCGATCTCGACTGACTTTCGCAGATGGTCAAAGGCCGTCTCATACTCTCCTGCGTGATAGGCCAGCTCACCCAGCATCATTTGCTCAGCGACCTTCAGAATGTCCTGGCATGTGTTGTTGAACAGCATTCGGGTCTCAGGAACTCTGGCCAGAGCATCATAGAACATGGCTTTTTCACTCTCGGCTTCGGCGACCCTGTGTAGGTTGGCCAAGGCAACCGTCCTTGCGTACCGCATCATGGCAATGGTCACGCTGTAAAGCTCTTCATCCTCTGGCAGATCCTGATTGAGAATATCCTGCCAGCGACCAAACCTGATCAGCACATGTTGCTTCATTGGTATGAAGCCTTCAAACCAGTCCGCCATCGGCCGAAGAGTGTCTGACGGCAAGGTGTCGATCAGCTCATCGGCGGCTTCGATTGCTGCCGATGGTTGCCCCAAGAACATCGCACCGTATATTTTAAAGTGATAGTTGTGGCACCGATAGACGGAATAGAAATTGTCAGGGCCTTCGCGCTTCAGAAACTTGCGATCTGCCAATATGGCTTTGTGATTGCGCAGTACCACGTTCATGTAGTCTCCGCACAACACGTCGATATGGGTCGGCATGTGCAACAAATGCCCGGCCTCGGGCACCAGCGTGCTGAGCACATCGCCGTGACGCAGGGCCCGTTCGGGGTGGGGCGACATTTCCATCATGTGAATGTACATGTGCAATAGTCCTGCGTGCTCCCATGCTCCGTAAAGTGTATCGAACGCATTTTCGAGCACGGATATTGCCTCGAGCGTATCGGCCCCTTCGGCGGGCTTTCCGGTCGGCAAATCCCAAAGCTGCCAAGGTGTCCGGTTCATGAGCGACTCGGCCAGAATCGCAGACACGTCCAGGTCCTGATCGAATTCGGAGTGAACCTTTCGCATCGCATCAGCGAAGGCATCATTCCACGGGCTGAAATCCTCAATATCCGATGAGGATGGATAACGCGCTGGAATGGCATCGATTAGCGCGCGTTCAACAGGCGTCAGCCGGTCCTTTAACGACGCAGCAGCCTGGATTGACGCTTTCGCCAAGGCGATACAGTCAGGCTTCTCGTCTTCTTCGAATGTTTCCCAGGGCTTGTTGTAGTTCGGCCCAACACAATACGCGATGCCCCAGTGCGCCATTGCGCAATTTGGATCCGCAGCCACGGCATTCTGAAAGCAAACAATCGCTTCTTCGTGGTTGTACGCGTAAGTCCAAGCCAAACCACGATCAAACCAAAGCTGGGCTTCGTCCGACGAGGTTGTGATCTTTCGGCTGTAGCTACCGAGATCATAGTATTCCATCACAATAACCCCCAAATTAAAGGTAGGAGATTACCACAATGGGTTGTTTCTCGATACTAGCGACATCAAAGCCGATCCAAGGCATAGACCAGTCTTATTTGAGTTCCATTAGATCGAAGCACTCTTCTTGGCGACTGATCAGCTTGTTGGCCGCGTGAGTGACGCGCCGTCCAATCCCTCCACAGTAGCCCACCGACAAGACCACAAACACCGCTCGCACAATCCTAAGACGGGCTTTTGAGAAAGCTGATGTTAGCAGTCAGATTGGTCTTTTCCGCCAACTATCACTTTTGGGGCTTGGTGACGTCGTGCGACAGCCTCCGTTCTAAGTGGCGTTGAAAACGTGTAATTTGCGCTCATTGCGGGCGTCAAAAATGCGGGCACCCTATCCTTCTAGCGTGGCAACTGCATGGTCGTGAGAGGTATGCGGTCGATGCATGTTGAGAATGCGTCGAGCTTCATTCGATTGTCCTGAAATTGCCAGAGCATGCGCCAATGAAAACTCAATAATGTCGCGTTGCGCCCGGCTACCACCAAGGCGTTCGTGCTCAGACATGACCCTGACGAATTTCTCAATCGCTTCATCCGCATTTCCATCCGCCAACGCACGGAATGCGCCTGCGACCGAAGCAACGGTGGGGCCTGCGGGTCCCTTTGCGCCGTCAATGGTTGTTTCCAGACGCTCTCTGTTTCCAGCCATCGCATGCGCAAGAGCAGCGTGAACATCCGCAAAAGCCAAGCCAGGTGAAGGAAAGAACTGAACAGCATAGTCGCTGAGTTGTTGCCAACGCTCCTGAGGAATTTGCTCGCCAGTCAAAAAGGCGCGGTGAACAATTGCCACACTATCAGTCAAAACGTTCAGTGGTGGCGCAGGAGGTCGGTCGGGGGAAACATAATCATCGAACAGCTTCCACATACCTGCCACATCGCCGCTCTCAAGCGCCCACAGAGCGACGTGCCAGCTGAGATGGCAGTGCAGATACGCTGTGAAGGGATAGTCTTGCCAGAATTCGCGCAGATAAGCGTAGCCAGCGTCCGTCTCCCCGTTCTCATAGTAGAGATGGGCCCTGACATGTGCACTGTGTGCGCTGTCTGGCTTCAACTCAAGCGCGCGCTCGATGTTTTCCGCGGCCGGGCCGATCTGTCCGGCCTCCATCTGGGCAAATGCATGCTGGCAGAGAAACCACCAGTCGTCGCCATAGTGTGGCTTCAACAGGGTTGTGTACGCAAGCTGCTCCGCCTCGCGTCCAGCCTGACCTGAAAACCCTATTAAGCCAAATACGCTGGTACATGTCTGAGCAAGCAAAATATCTCGCGGATGGTCTGTGACGTGATCTCGGATGCGCCTGTAGGCCTGCGGTGCACGCCCCTCAATGAGATCGCTGATAATGTCGATCTGGGCGGCTTCGCGCGGGCTGACGCCATGCGACAGTTCCTTTGCGACGGCTATTTCACGCTTTGCATCTTGTGCACGCCCGACAGTAACAAGGTAGCGCGCAAGCCCAACATGGGGCATGGCAAAGCTATCATCTGCCTGCATTGCAGAACGGTAAGCTTCTTCAACATCATCAAAAGCACCCAGAAATCGGTCGATGCCTTCAACGTAGGCGTCTCGCGCAGTTTGTGATGTGGTCGTTAGCGGGCTTCCGTACCGATCTTCAAGCATCCAAACCTTCCACTATCTGTACCAAACCTGTCCGTCAGTGAGCTATATGAGCATGCCTACCCATAAACGAGTCAAAGGAAATCGACGTTCCGAGGCGCCATGATTTCAGCATCCGTTTCTTTCAGAAGTCTCATTAAATCATCAACATGCCGTTTAAACCATATTTGCTATATCAAATCCCGATTTTCCAAAATTGGACTCCGAAAGCAATTTTGGGGATTATTCCATACGGCTCGACCCGCGTCCGGTTAGAGGAGAACGTAGGTATGACAACCCAAACTCGCCCGCTCATTGATACGGCTTGGTTGGCAGATAACCTGACTAACCCGAAACTACGCATCATTGATGTTCGCTGGAAGTTTAGGGAGGAAAACGGCAAGGGCGTGGCCTATGACGATAGAAGCGAGTTCCAAGCCGAGCACATTCCTGGCGCCGTGTATGTTGGCATGTCGACAGAGCTTGCAGACAGCACTCAGAACACTCCCGACATGATGCTCGGGCCAGAGGATTTTGGGAAAAGGATGCGCGAGTTGGGTGTTTCCAACGACAGTCATGTCTTGGTCTACGATGACTCCGGGCTTCCGTTGGCGTCTGCGCGTCTTTGGTGGGCACTTTCGCACTATGGCCATAAAAACGTGCAGGTCTTGGACGGCGGCTTGCAGCAATGGAAACTCGAAGGTCGACCCACTGAAACTGGCGATCCAACCGTTGAGCATGGTGACTTTGAACCAACAGTGCAGAGCAATTGGATTGCCCGCAAAGCTGATGTCTTGGATGCGATGGGTAAGCCCGAGGTCAGAATTGTGGACTTTCTACCAAACGACCTCTTCCGAGGCGACGGAGTTCACACATGGGGAGGTCGCTCGGGACATATCCCCAGTGCGGTCAACATACCGGCGATATCGAACATCGATCCGGACTTGGCACACACACCCATATCCGAACGTGCAGCTAAACTAAAGGAACGTGGGTCATTCAAGTTGGCGGATCATTCCAAGCTCCTCAAGCACTATCAGGACAAGGGAATTCAAACTGACGATGAGGTCATCGCCTATTGCGGCCGTGGCATAGCTGCTTCTTGTGGGCTCCTTGCGCTGCGCCAAATGGGGTTTGAAAAGTCCCGCCTGTATGATGGTTCATGGGCTGAGTGGAGCGCCGATGAGAGCCTGCCGGTTGAAACATCGTGAGACTACGATTTTGGGTCACTGAGGGTGGTCCGTTTTTGACGCGTTGCTAGGAGGATTTTTTGATGACGGACAATTTTCGGCTGACCAAAGAAGCTGCGCAGAAGTACAACAACCATAGTGTGCCTGCGATGTTCGGCCCATTGGCTGAAGCAACCATGGAGAAGGTTCAGCTTCGAAGCGGGACTTGTGTCATCGACATTGCATGCGGCACCGGGGCTTTGACGCGAGAGATTGCAAGGAAACTGACGGGCGAAGGGCGGGTGGTTGGCGTAGATCTGAACGAAACCATGATTGAGGTCGCGCAGTCCAATCAGCCGGATTGTCGTCATGTGCTCGAGTGGTATGCAACAGATGTAACCGAGTTACCTTTCGAAAATGCTACGTTTGACTATGCCTTCATACAACAGGGGCTTCAGTTCTTCCCCGACAAATCCGCCGCTTTGCAGGAAGTTCATAGGATCTTACGCAATGACGGTCAGCTATTTTTGACATGTTGGCGCGCAGTGTCGCCCTTCAATGGAGCGCTTGCAAAAGCTCTCGAACGGCATGTTGGAACAGATGCCGCAGTAAAAGCCAGAGCGCCTTTTTCGTTTCGAGATGGGGACCTCATTTCGAACTTGTTGGTCGATGCAGGCTTCAAGATAGCTCGTCACGAGCCATTGGTACTTGAGCGAAGATTTATTGATCTTCGCGCGCAAATCATGGCGCTGCCAATCGAAACCGATCTTAGGGATGCAGGTGCTGACGTCACCAACAAGGTCGTGGAAGAGGTTGCAGACGCCTTGTCTAGATATGAAAAAGAAGGCGTATTGCACGTACCGCAAGAAGCGCACCTATTTGTCGCCGCGGCATAGGTCAACGACCACTGACTTAGTTCTCCATTACGATCTTTGCCATGGTCGAAAGACAATGCGGCATTAGTGGCGGCCGAGCCTGGCTCCGCGTTGACGGTTGAGTCTGCATCAAACTATACTTTTGCCATGGCTAGTGGAAAATACATCGACGATTTGTCGGTTGGCGAAACCTTCGAAACCGGAGGCGTTACGCTGACCGAGGGAGCGATTATTGACTTCGCACTGGTTCATGACCCGCAGCCCTTCCACGTTAACAAAGTGGCTGCCGCAGAGTCGATTTTCGGCGGTCTCATAGCCAGTGGATTTCAGACAATAGCGCTTACTTTCAGGTTGTTCCGCGACACTGGTGTACTTACCGGCACCAATCTGGGTGGACATGGTATGGACGAGGTGCGGTGGCTGGCTCCTGTGTATTCCGGTGACACGATCAGCGTGCGCGTCACGGTTGAGGCAATTACACCATCACGTTCGAAGCCCGACCGGGGAACGGTCAAATTCCGATACCAGACATTTAACCAGAACGATGTTGAAGTTCTTAATCTGATCATGCACCACGTGATGGCATATCGGAGTTAAGGCAGTTTGCAGCGACTTGGGCGCGCCGATCAATTTGACCTCCCATTGTCTTCTCCAAGAGTATCCTGGGGCTCGTCGCATAAGGCTTCTATTCGCAATTGCGGTCTTGGCGCACATGCAAAAAAGCTTGTTCGCGTGTTCTCAATCCTTTTTGCCTAAATAACTACTTGTAGATTGCCGCATAGCGAGGTGCGAAGAACTTAACGAAGGCTCTAACCTCTGGCCGACGATAGGCTTCCGGCGAAATGAGCATTAGGTGCGGCACCGCAAGTTCAGGGATTTCGTCGAAACATCGGATAAAAGACATGTCTGTTTCAACCAGCTTGACATTGCTGATCCCAAGACCTTGCCCTGACCTGATCGCCGCATGCATTAGCTCCAGTTCAGTGAAAGACATGACGATCTGGTCCGGCTCCACGTGATTGGTCAACCATTCGTGGAATACATTTGGTACATCGTCCCGCTGAAAGGTAACAAACTGATGCCCGGCCAGATCATTAGTTGACCCCGGTAAGCCAAATTTGTCCGCGTAATTTCTGCTGCCGAACAAAGACCAGCGGGCCGTGCTGATCTTACGACAGATCAGGTCAGGATCGGGATCGGTTCTTGCAAGGCGCAAAGCAATGTCGGCCTCGCCCGCCATCAGGTCCAGCGCCCGAACGCTGGACAAAAACTCGAATGCGACATCCTGATTGTCGGCCGAAAACTCGTTTACGATTTCAATCATGCGTGCAGAGAAGTTTGCTGAGTAAGCGGTGATACGGATGGGTTGTGTCGACGTCATTTCTTTCACGCAATCGGCAAATTCAAGGACTGAAGTCTCGATTGCTTCGGCGAGGGGAACGAGGCGAAGGGCTTCTGGGGTCGGTTTGAACCCGTGCGTACCGCGCTCAAAAAGCGTCAAGCCTGTTTCTCTTTCGAGAACATCAATGCGTCGTGCAACCGTCGGTTGGGAGACCTTTAGCTTTCTGGAGGCCGCAAGCGTCGACCCTTCTCTGAAGACAGAGAGGAACACACGAATATCCGACCAATTTCGGAACCCGCTCTTCATTTTTGTAGAACAGCACAATTTTGTGCCGGATACCAGAAAAACGAGTGAACAGTTACCGTTGTTGCGACAGCGCAAGTAACTCGGAAAGGACCACGAGATGGCTTCTCATACAATGTCACCCAGCATCTGGACCGTATTTGGTGGACTATTCAGTTGGACCGAAAGAGCCTTTCCCGAAACCCGGAAGCCGAGGCCTACAGCCAACGATCTTCACGCGGAACGCGACTATATTAATGACGTGATCTGGAGTAATCCCGATGCGTTTTCGAGTGAGCTTGACGTACAGAACATGATGAATCTGTATCCAGGCAGGTTCTGACGACAATTAAGTATGGACAAAAGACTCGCAGCACCTGTTGGGGCGACTGTGACACCAATGGGGGTCTCTTGAATAGCGACTTTCATGAAGCCCGCGAGAGAACCTAGGCCGATTTACTTCGCTCAATCACCCCTTTTTGCGCACCACGACGATAAATTGGGTCATCGAAAAGAAGAAGCGTCCAGTCCTTGCAAGGCTGAGCTGCTCATCAAACCACGATTGCGCAACTGCGGGATCAACATGGTCATTTGCGACAGCGTATTGCTTCATGAGGTGCATCATCATGATTGCGAGGCCATCAGGCTTCAACTGGTGATCTGTCATTGTGAACGACAAGACATTGGACCTGTCCCATTTTTGTGCCGCCCCAAGTGCTCGTTTAGGCCACTTTCCGTTCGAATGCGACCGGACTTTTCCAACCCAATGCTGAGT
>NZ_JBQFLX010000040.1:0-11343 GCF_056531525.1 Ruegeria sp. N11 | reverse complement strand
GTACTTAACCGGTTTCTTGCGCTGCTTCCGGCCAGGGATGCAGGCGCGTATCTCTTTGTCTTTCAACGCTTCCCGGAACCAATCGGCGTCAATGCCCCTCTGAGAACTCTTGAAGCACCCGCCGGACAATCTCAGATTCTGCTGCGTTGATCATTCGTTCTCCTGTGACGGGTTGGCCGTCCGGCCCGAGACGCCGGACGACGTCGTAGCCATAGCTGCTGCCGCCACCGGAGCGTCCAAGCTCCACCCGCCCGCGCAGACCGCGCCGGGTTTTGTCGGCCAGATCTTTGAGGAACAGTTGGTTCATGGTCCCCTTGAGACCCACATGCAACTCACTGATCTCGCCTTCGGTCAGAGTCATGATGCCGACCCCTGCAAAGCTCAGGCGTTTGAATATCGCAGCGATGTCTGCCTGGTCCCGGCTCAACCGATCCAGCGCCTCTGCCAAGATCAGATCAACTCGTCCTTCCTGGGTTGCATTGAACAGCGCTTGCAGCCCGGGACGCAACATGGACGCGCCAGAGACCGCTCGATCCGAATAGGCGTCAACAACAGTCCAGCCCTCGCGTTCTGCCCGCTCCCGGCACAGTCGCATCTGGTCTTCGATGGATGCGTCTCGCTGCATCTGGCTGGAGAAACGGGCATAGATTGCGACTCGGGTCATCGACAGACCTTTTTCTTCTGGTTGATCAGATCCGCGTAGTCGCGGCCTGCTTCAATGGTTTGGGCGTGAATGTAGTGATGCTCTGCCGTTCCGAAGCTCGTATGAGCCAAAATTGGTCGGATCAGCTTTGCGTGTTCCGGAGAGGAGCGCGCCAATGTCGTTGCGGCGGCATCCCGGAAGAAATGCGGTGGGATGCGGCGACCCGTCAGCTTCAGGGTCTGCTCCGCGATCCGGGGGCTCAGCGCATCTTGCTTTAATGGTGCGCCTGTCCTGCCGACCCACAAGACATCGTGTTGTTGTTGGCCACGCTCCATAAAAAAGGGACGGGCTTCGTTGACATAACGACGCAAGAGCGGCTCAACGCATCTAGGAACGTCAGCCTCCCAGGGCTGCCCTGATTTGGTCAGATCCCCCGGGAGCGCGACGGTCATGGTGTTTGCTGTGACATGCAAGGATATGCCAATCCGAAGGCCTGCAAAGGCGCGTCGCCGCATCGGCATCAAGGCCAGCATGGCAATCATGGTGCCATCCCGCAGGCACATCATACGGCGCAGCGGTGTTGGTGCTGCTTCTGCATGATCCGTCGCCAGAGACATTCCCGCCTTGAATAGAACCTCGCTGGACAACACACGCCCAAGTTTGCGATCCCGATCACCCCGTCCTGCGGTGCGCTTCAATCCCGCTTTCAATCTCCGCTGAGCGGACCAGTCCTGTGTCGGGTCAGCCGCGGAGAGGATACACAAAACGCCGTCAATGAACATCAACCGGGTCATTGGCCGGGTGTGTGAGAGGTCCCGAAGCCAAGCGGACATGCGCGGCAGAGTCGCGCGTCGAGCCGGAGGCAGTGTGATCGCCTTCGCATCGCTGGTAATCAGCCATTGCAGCCATCGGGCATAGCGCAGTTCTAACGTCTTCAACGAGGTCGCGCGTAGATGTGACAGCGCGCCGCAATCGTCGAGTGGGCCACCTTCTATCTGAAGGTTGAGCCACATCTCCCGGTCTTGCACGGGCCAATCAGACAGAGGCAGAACAAGGCTCATAAGCGACGCCCTTTCTTGGCGTCTATCAGGTCAGCAAAGGCGCGTGTTGCCGACCGTGCCTCAAGACCGGAATACATGTTGATCGTGTGGCTGACCTCCGAATGTCCGAGCAACCGGCGCGCGACCTCATAGCCGCCGGGATTGGCGTCGAGCCAGTTCATCACCGCAAAATGCCGAAACAGGTGGGCATTCATCTCCAACCCCGTTTCCTTCCGGATCCGTTTGGAGACGCGCGCAGACAGAACGCCAGGATCAACCGAATGCTGACCATCCCTCCGGGGAAACAGCCAAGGCGTTCCCGCGGGGCAGAGTTCCGGACAGCGAGATTTGAGATGCACGTCGATCATGCGCAATACATCACGCGGGATCTCGAACTCGACAGGGCGCTCATTTTTGGTCTCGCCGTCTTCCAGAACCAGGTAGGCTCGGCCATCACCAGGACGGTGCAGGTGGCGTTCCAGGTGGATGCCAGCCAGGTTCTTCACGCGAACCGGGCAGACCAGCAAGATGGCGATGGCGAGTGCATCTTCGCGCGCCAGAGCCCAGCCATACGGTTTGGACGTGCCGCGTGGTCGCGCGAAAATCCGTTCAGGCAGGAGCAGCAGGCGCTGTTGATGCCGATCCTCTTGCAACACTCGAAGTCTGCTTCGGTTCTTTTGGGTCATGCCATTCTGAGGTTTGACCGCCAGGCGCGTGGCAAGCCCGGCCAGTGCATCGCGAGCGTCATCGGGTGCATAAAGTATCCGGGCCAGGTTGCGGAGCAGCGCGGCGATCTCACTGATCATCTTTGTGGTCTGGTTGTTGGTGCGCGATAACATCTGGCGCAAACCCTGTTCAGCCATCACCGGATTGATCAGGACGTCCAATCCGCCAATCTCCGCGATCGGGATACCAGAGTGAACGAGTTCGGAGGCAAACCGAACCAACTGTCTTTGGTATTGGGACAGGGTCGCGGGTCGGAGTACCCTGTTCTGACCGTCATCTGCCAGCGGGTCCGGAGTTGCAAGACGGTGCATCAATTTTGCAAGCTCGCTTTGGAACGGCGTAGGAAATGCTGTCACGGGAAAGGTGATGACCTTCTGGCGCGTTTCCAGAGGCAGGATGGCCTTGGGCCATTCAGAAATACGTCGGACCGCCAGGTTCCAGCCGTTGACCGCAGCCCGATACGCGACATCCGGTGATTTGCTGATCTCGTTATGCGCAAGGGCTTCTCGATAGGCCGCGCCATGCTCTTTGCGCACAGTGGCGGGTTTGACGCCTTGCCGGTTCAGAAAATGCACGAAGCGGCAGAGTGCAGGTTGCAATGTCTTGTCGCCGGACGCCAGTACATTCGCCCAGAGCGCTTGCCAATCGGGAGACAGATCATCGATCCGGTTGAAGCGCCGTTCCACCAGCCCGAAATGCGCGAGGGCGGCACGCGCATCACTCACCGCGTTTTGCCAACTCTTCGCTGTAAGACCGAGTGCTGCGGGTGTGACTTTGGACAAACGGGGCTGCAACCAGCGACTGTCGCAGGGCACATCCTCTGGCGGCAGCCCAAGGGCTTTGGCCACGCGGCGCAGACCGGAGATCATGTCGCGGCGGCGTCCGTCCGACAGAGAGCTGTCGGAGCGCAGTTGGTCGATGAGCTCGGCGAACATCGGTGTGTCGGCTTTGACGAAGGCCAATGTCAATGGAACGGGGCTCTGGCTAGTCATCGGGTTTACGTTCCTTTGGACATGTCAGGTCTCGGGGGGACGGGTGTGGACAGGAGGTCCGATTCGGGAAAAGCGTAGCACAGAAAGTTCGCAACTTACGGGGATGCCCTCTTCCCGAAGTGCCCGTAACACTTTGACATTAATGGACATTAATGGTCACGATTACCTACCAGCACTGTGCCTGCCGGTAGGCGGCATGAGCTGCCGGATCAATGCGGATGAGGCGTCCGCCGGGGCCGACCCGGATGACCTCAAGCAAGCCTGCCGCAATCGCACGGCGCACCGTCTTCTCCGAGCAATTGTCCAGTTCAGCGACGTCTTTCACCGACAGAAGTTTGCGGATTTGTTTATTCTTTGCTTTGATCTGTGGCATCCTGATGCGCCTCCTTTTGGTCAGAGGCGTTCCGGCCCAGTTCCCGTACTGTCTGGGCAGCCAACAATCGGACCAACTGGTCAATCGCTGTCTCAACCTGCCGGTGCGCGTGGTTGTCTGAAGGGGGTATGGCAGGAACGCGTGTCATGCCATGACCATGACAACGCGGGCTTGCTCATTCTAAGTGTATTGATTGCCCGATTCCGGCGGGGCCCAACGCTCCTTCTCTTCGCGCTCAAACTTGTCGCGAAAATAGTCAATATCCACGCGGATCGTCTCACCGCTCAGGATTTGCTCCGGTTCGGTTATGATCCTCACGGCAGCCTGGATAAAGTTTACGAGCGGGCCTTGCCGTTGTCCTCCGGGGCGACCGTCTGAATATGTCGTATAGGTCAGGGGGCGACCGGCATCTTTCCAGGTATAGCAGCAACTCTCGACGATGTACTGACGGCGTTTGTCGCGCGAGAACCGCTTGTCTCGTGGCGACATCTCTGCAACCGCGCCGGGTGTCTCGATGATGCGTCGAATGTCATCCATCACGTCCTGAGCAAGCGTTTTTGCGGTCTCAAGCTTTTTGAGGAGCTGTGGAAGTAGGTCTGCATCTTCTGGCGTCGATGCGAAATAAGTCGAAAGCGAGCCCAATGCGTTCCGGAGTTCTTGTGCAGTAATTGTGCCCCGTTTGGCTTCCCGCAGGAGTGTCTTGAGGTGCTTTTGACCTCGTTCAATCGCTTGCGAGCGCCGGACCTCGGTCAGGTTGATTGCGATGTCTTCATCATTGTTGAGGCAATTCCCAAGAAGCACAGAGAGTTCGCGTACGAGCTTAGTTGGCAAGTCAAACCGTTAAGCCAAGCTCTCGATCATGTCATCAGAGAGAGCACCGCGTTCGCCATAACTGCCGAGCTTCCATGACATGGAACACTTGATCCCATCCATGTGCGGATAGACGGAATAGTCACCATCACCATCTTCAACGTTGCCATGATCGCTCAGGCCACCGTCCAAGTTAGCGTTCATCTTATTCTCCGTTTGGCACACTTCAGGGTCAGGCCGCTCGTCCAAAAGCTTACGTTCATCAAGGCAGTACTGATTGCTCAGAAAGCGCTGGTTGAGACGATGCGGCCCCTTCAAAGGTTGCACATAAACAAAAGAACAGGAAGAGAACAATTTGGCTAGGTTCTGTGTCGAGCGGCCTTCGATATTGGAGGGCTGTCGCGCGTCACACCAGCTACGACTTGTACAACTTGCGGCCGCGCGAAACACAAAGATCCCCAAAAAATAGAGATCAATACACTTAGTCAGCAAGAGCGTAAAATCCGACGTTCCGGGTTGGGATGGGTCTCCCCGTCTCCGTTGCGCCCGGTTTATTCTTGCTGCTTTCCCTGGTGAACGATCAAAAAAAGCGGTGACCACGGTACGTTCACGACCGGCCTCCAATTGTGAACTATGGTTCGGGGACTACCCCATCCCGCACCGACGCGGCTCCTTCTGGCCCGGTGCAGAAACGCGACTACGGAACCCACCGGCCGACCGACGTCTTCAGACACTCGTCGGACCGGGGACCGCCAAGACCGTGCGGGGTCAGAGCGGGGCAGGTGAGAAGCCTGCGGGGAAGCGGCTGGCCTCCGATAAAAGGCATCGCGCGGATACGAACCTGAAAGCGAAGGGCCTTCTCCCGCAAGACCGGGGGGAAGGAGCGGGGGCCGGATATTGTCTGGCGCAAAGACAGGGTGAAAGTTTGCCAAAAAATGAGATCGGCAGAAGCGCAGCTCTGGCGGGTTCTCTAGCACATAACCTCAAGTCTATAGCCGCTTTTAGTAACCAACTAATCGTTCCGACAACATGTAGTGAACGACCATAATAAGCCCATTAGTACCGCCTCGGTGATTTTGCGAGCACGGTAGATACGGTGCGCGTCTTTCTACTTCTTGTGATCGCGATTGCGGTCAGCACTAAGGCACATGCCAAAGCTTGAGGTAAAGAGACGGCTTCGCCAAAAGCAAGAAAACCCACGGCAAACATCGTGGGTAACTCGATACTTCCGACCACCGCAGTTTGGGAGGCTCCAATGACAGGCGAGCAAATCGTGTAGATAAGCTGGGGCACGAACGCGGTGACCAGTCCAATACCAGCAATGAAAAGCCAATCGGATTGTTCTCTAGGAAGAAGCTCTCCAACCTCAGTACCAAGGATGAGCGGTGTGAGGCCCAGTACAGACCCCAGAGAAACTGACGCGATCCGTGCCAACGGCGCAATCCGTGCCAACTTGTGTACGAGGACGCAAATTCCGAAGCCAAACCCAAATGGAGCGGCGAGAGATATCAACAGCGTTGGCAGATGCTCCGCAGGCACTGACGCGGGCGAACCAGCAATGACAGCCGCCACCACAATCAGACCAGCGGCCAATATGGCGCGTCGCGTGGGTGCATCGCCAAACACAGCCCAAGCAATAACTAGGGTGAACACCGGATAGGTCATGTAGAGCACACCCACTGTCGATGCGGGCAACTTCTCCAGCGCCGTTACATATCCGATCCAACCAATCCCCATTACTGCTCCGGCTGAAAGGCCCCAAGTGATCTCTCGCCATTCTTTTCGGTGCAAGATGAGAACTGGAAGCAAAAGAATCGCCGCAACAATGTAGCGATAGAATGCGACCGCATAGGGTGCGACGCCTTGCTCGGTCAGGCTGCGGCTGAAATAGGGAACCAGTCCGAAACAGATTGAAGCAAAAAGGACACCAACAACCGCAAATGCGTAAGGTGTGGGCGATCGATTTCGCGCAGTTGTCGTTGCCATAATCTGGAGCTACCACGCATTTGCATTTTCGTCTTTAAAGATTCTTCGAACGACAGTTTTGCCCACATAAATGCAGTAGAAAAGCGCATTGTGTCCAACGCACCCGTAAGGTCGTTTGCGACATTTGCTATCGCAGTAAAAATAAGTTGGAACACGAAACACCGAACTTAGGCCGTGTTGACAAAAGGGATTCACATCAGGCTTTGAGCATGATTCAAGCTGGCATCTGCGATGGAGACCAGCTTGGCACGAGATTTGATGTCGGACGAGGAGTGGGCTTTCTTTGAACAGTTCATTCTTTCCGTTCGCGCCCCGAATGGTCGCAAACCCACCAACCACCGCCTTGTTCTTGATGGCGTTTTCTGGATAGCACGCACCGGCGCACCGTGGCGGGACCTTCCTGAAGAATTTGGGAACTGGTCGAGTGTCTATCGACAGCTCCGGCGTTGGACACTTGCTGGCCTCTGGGAACAAATCCTGGATGCGCTGACCAAGAGCAGGATCGTTCCTGACGCCCTGCAAATGGTCGACAGCACCGTGGTTCGCGCCCATCATCAGGCAGCGGGCGCAAAAGGGGGACTCCGCGACAGGGTTTTGGCCGCTCAAAGGGTGGCTTCACGACCAAGATCCATCTCCGGGTGAATGCAACCGGTCTGCCGATGAGAACTGACATCACGCCCGGCCAGACGTCCGACTATCTCGGCTTCGATCTCATCATGGACGACAATCTGCCGGAACCTTTAGCGCTGCTGGCCGACAAAGGGTACGATGCAGACAGCATTCGTGACCAAATGCGCAACCGATACATCCAACCGGTAATTCCCATGCGGAAGTCGCGAAAAAAGCGTGTTGGAGTTGATCGCCCACTGTATCGACTGCGGAACCTGGTGGAGAGATGCTTCAATAAGTTGAAGAATGCCCGCCGCGTCGCGACACGTTACGACAAAACCGCAGAGAGCTTCCTCGGTTTCGTCGACATCACATCAATCCGCCTGTGGCTCCGCCATTTGTCAACATGACCTAGAGATGGCGATCACTTCCAAAAGGTGTTGTCTCCTTTGTCGTGCTACCCAGAGTGTGCTACTTAGGTTATTTGGCGCGGCTGACCCCAAGGTGTGACTCTTGCCCTTAGAAGTGAGTAGAGAAGAGGTCCTGGAAGAGCTGGAACGTATTGTTGGTTCGAGTGACTTCGCGGTCAGCAAACGCAACAGATTTTTTTTTGAACACCTCGTCAGAAGTGAAATCGACGGCAGGGGTAAAGAACTTCATGGCACTGCGTTGGCAATGGATGTGTTTGGACGAGGCGCAGACTTTGATCCCAACACTGATCCCGTTGTGCGAACTGAAGCGGTAAAACTGAGAAAGGCATTAAAATATTATTATTTGACCTCAGGTAGACAAAACAGGGTAGAAATATCGGTTCCAAAAGGTCGGTATCGACCCACCTTTCGCATTCGAGAATTTCAGGCAAATAACGCGAGTTTGACTGATGAGCAAACGCCAAGGTTGCCCACGCTAGGCATTAGATCGTTCTCAGGGTCAGAGACTGCGCGTGCAATTTTTTTTCGCGGTGGTTTGCCAGAAGAGATTGCGCTGGAACTCGCCCGTTTCGGTTATGTCCGGGTACTTACAGGTTTTAGGGCCGAAAACTCTAAGTCACAAACCCAGGAAGAACATAACTCGCTTGAGCGCTGCGATTATGTTCTGGGAGGAACGGTTCGCGAAGATGGCGAGTGTTTGCGCATAGTTGTTCAATTGAAACGAAGAGACACCGGTGACCTAGTTTGGTCGGAGCGCAAAGACATCTTTTTGAGCAACGCCAATATTTTCGAAGCTCAAGAAGACGTCGCAAAGCGCTGCGCCGTCTGCATTGCGGATGCATATGGGTTTGTTGCAACCGACGCTGCGAGAAACGCTCAAACGCGACCAGCTTCGGACTCAAACGTGTATGAAGCTTTGTTGGCGTTCCACACCCACCTTCGCGCAAACAAAGTCAGCAGCTTGGCGCGAATGTTGGAACTGTCGCAAGCTGCTGTCAGGGAGAACCCAACCAGTGGCTTGGCGCACGCACTATTGGCGTTTGGATATATTGAACAGGTAGGTGTTGGACAAAAACGATTGAAGTCCGTTGTCGAAGATGGCCGAACTCACGCAGAGAAAGCATTGGCTTTTGAGCCAAATTGCCAGGAGGCTCTGATCGCAGCAGCCGTCTATGCCCAATTGGATGGAGATAAACCTAGTTTTATGCAATTAATTGATGCCGCAATTCGCGCCAATCCGAATGGCAATCTTCTGCTCGCTGTGGCTGGAGGATGGATTGCATTTGTCGGCGACCCCAATAAAGGCGCGGAATTGGTGCGACAAGCGACGGATGCGAATCCCATGTTGCCAACTTGGACCCAGATTACACTTTGCTTGGAAGACGTTGAGAAAGGAGACTTCAAGGCCGCTGTCAAAAAAGTACGCCAAATAGATGTGCGAGACTATTTCATTGATCGTTTGATTATTTCCGCGGTGCATAGCCTCGCCGGTGAAACAGGGCTGGCCAGAGTACAATTGCCTCAAGTAAACGGCGACTTCACAATTGACGAATACATAAACGATCTACCCTTCGCGCGCGGCCTGGTTGAAATGATCCGTGCAGGGTTGGAGCGCCTTTGAATCGGTAGATTCTGGCAAGTGATGGAAGGAGACAAAACTGCTGTTTTGATTTTCGCAAAGTCGCAGGCAATTGAAAAATTCGTTGTTCTTACTCATACACAGCGCGATTTTCGAAGGTTCAACCGTTTTTTCTTGAATCGTCCAACAATCTGCAGCCAGTCGTGATATTTTTGGCGTCTCTTGCGTCCGGTTGAAGACGAGTCTCGTATTGCCCGGCAGAACCTTCGCAATCCTTTGAATCACCGCCGAAAAGAGTCCGGTTGGGTCCCAGTGAGTCTTTGAACACGCAGTACATAGGTTTGCTGCTCAGCTGCATCTGAGTAAAAGAAAAACTCATGGTGCACGCAAGCAAACCGACCGTTGACCAGAAAATCTTCATAAATTTTTTGGTGTAGATCACTAAGGTCGTCAGTCTTTTGGTAGAACTTCAATATGTCTTTGGGCGTTATCGAAAGGACAATGTCCCAAGCTTGTGAATCAAGGTCTTTCATTTTCTTCTCCAATCAATGCGTTTACTGTGGAGCCCCTAAAACACCCGGTGCCTCTTTTTGCAGCGACCCGGTTAAGGCTGAATGCGGATCACTGTTGTTTGCTCGTCCGGTTCGATGAGTTCTCGCGCCCGATGCCAATCATTATGGATTGTTCTCTTTTGACCTGGTCGACAGCGTCAGTAAGCAGGGACTTTTCTGCACTGCTTGCTGCAATCAAGTAATCTGTGATTTCGGGCAGGACGTTATTCCACGTTGGACATGCCAATGCGAACTGAGCGAAGAAGTTTGCTGTGAATTTGAACAGCCGCTCTGCGCTTGTCGCATTGGATTCTCGGGCGGCCCAAAGTAAGGTTTCCCAAAGGCCATTTTCGAAGGCGATCAGCGCCCGAGGAGTCTGGTCAACGTAAATCTGAACTTTGTGCTTTCTGGCAACTGAAAGCTCAGACGTGCGTAAGACCAAATTGTGTGCCGCAGCCGTAGTCGCCGGGTATTGGTTTCGCAGCGTTGTTAGCAGATCAAATTGTGACATCTTTTCTCTCCACCTTTCCAGTTTGTGCAAAACGAAAATGTGAAGAGTTCACCGTTCTTTGGAGGTGTCCTACAGTAGTGCAACTGTTGTTGGATGGACGTCCGACTTCGTTGCGCGTTGCCTGAAAAAAAAGGATTTCGCACAAGACGTAGAATTGCGCATTTTGGGCTCGAAGTAGACGCTCGAAAAATTTGACTGAACGGTTGCTGACCTATCTTTGAGGAATAAAGGAGTTGCGTATGAAAAAATGGGCGTGTTTCGGGTTTGCGGTGTTGGCTTCAGCTTGCGCCACTACTACCCAGGCTCCTTTGGTCACCAATGCAATTGGTCAGACCGCTATTCAAATCAACACAAATGGGCTGACTTGCTACAACTCTGCCTGCCTGGAAATCACAAGAAGCAGCGTTCGTGTAGTCGGACACAAACGAGCGCGGATTCCCAAGGGTATTGATGTCAGCGATGGAACCGTCACACCTGACGAGTTCCAGCGAATGCGCCAAGCAGCAATGCTGGCAGGCGGACCTGGTTCTGGCAATCGGTAAGCAGAGAACAGGTTGAAGTGTGTTCAACGATGAATTCCAGGCATGATGCCCAGAACGCGGATCGACAGATAGGGCTATCCTAGCTGAGAGGCCAGATGCAACGCTTGTGGTTCCCCAGTTTTCTTAGCCATAACGGCAGACCATTTCAATCGAGGCGGATCACCAAAACGGTTTCCATGGGAAACTGTGCAGTCCGACTGGTGAGTAGCTTTCCCTGCTTAGCTATGCAGCGCTTTGGCCAAGACGGCGCATTAGACCGGCGATGCACAAGTCCGCGACAGCGGACCCTCCCATCCTAAAGACGAGAGGCCGACGTCACGGGGGAAGCGATAGCGCATGCGCCAGATGAGCAACCCTGGAAGAATAGAGTTCGGACAGTTTGGCATTGATCTGTTGCATCGTGGTGCGCCTCCTTTTGGTTAGAGGCGTTCCGACCCATTTACTGAAGCACAGAAAATGGGTGTCTAGCCCCCTCGTTCGGCACCACTAAATTGAGGTTTCTCTAATAAGGTTTCAGGCACAGGTGGGCGCATGTTCAGAGCATGATGTG
>NZ_JBQFLX010000039.1:0-11580 GCF_056531525.1 Ruegeria sp. N11 | reverse complement strand
GCTGACCGCCCCACCGGATAGCGCCGGCAAGACCGTGCCTTGCGTTAAGGTGCGCGACGGATCGTCAATGATCGAGGCCCCGACGATGGGTGGATATTCTTCGACCAGATTGTTTTGCCATGTCGTATTCGGGTTTTCCTGATAGCCGCGCTGTTCTTCAGGTAAGCGGGTGTCGTCTGGCTGGACTTGAACCGGCTGCGGCGCAGCAGGGAAGGGTTGGAAAATGACCGGCTGCGATCCACCATTGATCGGCTGGTAGTTTTGACCGGGTGCTTCCTGTGCCATCGCGCTTGACGCCAAAGCAACCAGGGCGAGGGTGAGTGCTGTTCTGTTCATCGTCAGCTCCATTAGTTTCTGCCGTATGGGTTTTCATCGAACACGATGCCGTCTGACTGGTTCTGGCGCTCGCGCATCCGCTTGAGTTCTTCAAGCCTGCGCCGCTCATCATCAGTCAGACCCGTAGTCTGCAAGTGGCTCATACTGGCGAGCGCCCGGGCCTCTGCATCAGCAACCGCCTGGGCAAGCTCAGTCTGAAACTTTTTCTCGCGCTCATCATATCTGACCTGAAGGCGTTCATTGGTCAGGTTCAGCGTTGCGATTTCACCGTCTTTTTCTGACAGCGAAACTTTGGCGTCCGTCAGCTCGTCTTGCAGATCGGAAATCCGGCCATTCTGTTGCTCGATTGTTTTCAGGGCTTGTTTCAGCCCTTCGGAATCGACCTGCGGCACTGCTACCGGTGTTGCCACCGCAATTTCCTCGGGCAAAGCCTCTTGTTCCGGCTCATCGACCTCTGGTCCCCGTGCGGTCAAAAGCCCGTATCGCTCGCCACCGCCTTGTTGCAAAGCGTCAACGCGGACACCCGTGTTGGTGCTTTTGTTTTCGTCGCCCATGACAAACCATACAAAGCCCAGGAACACCGCCCCTGCGATTGCAACAGTTATCAGCTTCTTTGGGTCGAACTTCTTCCGGACACGTTGCGACGGCTGTTCAGCCGCCGCCCGTGCCGCAATTGTCTGATCGCGGTTCATTACTTGCTGCCCCCCGGTTTAACTGTCTGTGAAGTGACGGGCCGACCGCTCACACTTGCCTGCTGAAACGCGTCGCCATCGTTTCGTACACAGATCGAAGTGTCCTCGATGCGCAGTGTCCAAAGATCTGAAAGGCCTTGCACCTGGATAATGCCGCGCTCTTTGACTGTGGTGTTCACCATCAGCTCGCGGCCATCAGGCAGGACACGGAAGATCCCCGGCAACTCCGCATCCTGCGGGATCTGCATATAGGTGTGAACGCCATCGTCCCACACGGCAGTAGGCGCGAAGTCAGCTTTGCCCGAGCGCGAGTAGTTTTGGTTGACGAAGCGGCCTGTTGGTTTCGGTTCGCTGCGCGCTACCGTGCCACGGCGCGTTGTAGTCCCGCCGCTGTTGTTTTTGTTGTAGAACGTGACCCGGAACGGAACACGTTTGCGTTCGGCGGCGCTCTCGGCCGGAACCAGATAGAAGTTGTATGTGCCGCGATTGGTCAGGACAGTCAGGTTTGAATCCGAGTTCAGGATTTCCGGCTTGAACGCAATAACGCGACCTTCCTGAAGGCGAGTGATCTGAAAACTTTCAGTGTCGCCCGCACCAATGCTGCGGACGGTTTCGCCCTGCGGAAAGTGAACATAGGTAATCAGGCGTTCACCCACAGGGATGCGGTACACCTGGTTCTCGACGTAATGGAAATGCGTGATGCGGTGATCCGCGTTCTTTCCGTCCGGTGTCGGTGTGATTTCAGCGAGCAGAGGCGTAGAGAATGCCAAAACTGCTGCGGCGGTGGCGGTGAGTGTTTTGAAAGAACGCTGCATCAGATGTCTCCCATTGCGTCTACGCGATAGTTGGTGACGACGAAGCCGAATGGATTTTCCAAAAGTTCGTCCATCGACGTCACGATTTTTTCCTCAAACCCATAGGTCACTGTGACCACGTAGCGGGCTGAGGCCGTTGCTTGGTTTGGAACGATCAGGGACTTGCGGATCTCGACCTGCACCGTCGCATCGTTGACCGGCGACACGCCCAGAATTTCGGTCTGCACCTTTGTCTTGGGCGTATAGATTTCGTCCGGATGGTTGTCGTTCGACCCGTCCCACAGTTCGCGGTAGGACGTTTCGGCCAGCTCATCAGAACGACGCAGCACCGATTTCAGGCGCTCGTTGTTGTCCTGGACATCATAGGTTTCCCGGTCGCGCACATAATTTGCGACTTCACGGAAGGCCATCGCCTCAGAAGGTTCCAGTTCTTCGACTTTTTCAGTCAGCAGGACCGGCAGTTTCGTGTCCGGATCAATGGAGAATGGCACCGCGCGGATTTCCTTCAAGGGAAGGAGCATCGCCCAACCAATCATAGAGGCCACGCCCATTGCCATGCCGACCATGCCGAATACCTGCCATTTGAAGGCATCGCGGCGTGCACCCAGAAAGAGTTCTTTTTCGTGATCTGTCACGTGTGACATCAGCTCAATACCTCGATTTAGGAAGATTTATTGACGCGAGCTTGTCGAATGCTCTGCCGGTAACGGTCAGCGGCGTAGCTCTGTCGAGCCGCCCCATCCTGATTGCGGGCTCTGTGTGCAATGTCCCGACGCGCTTGCATCGCGCGCGAGGCGCTGTCACGAACACCTGTCCCATCGCGGGCTGCGGAGGCCATCGCGGCGGCGGTTTTCCCACCGGCTACTGCACCCCTTGCGCCGTCGCTTGCAGTGCCCAATGCACTTCTTGCGGCAGCGACGGCACCAGTTGCCACGGCAAGACCCGAGGATGCCGAAACGATTGCACCCGACATTCCGCCCGCGAGCGATGGGATCTGCGTGAGCATCACGATTGACACAATGCAGATCGCCAAAAACCGGCCACTGGCCTCCATATTGTTCACATCCTCAACAGCGGTCAGTTCTGAGCTGAAAAGGGCCTGAATAAGAGAAACAATACCTGTCAGAACGACGATGACCATGATCAGGCCAACAGTCGTTTTCGCCCAGGCTGCGAAGATATTGGCTGTTGCTGAGCTGAGCAGCGTTGCGATGAAAACAGGCGCTAGTCCCAGCAGGACCGCCAGACCGCCTTTTGCGATCAGCGCCATGCCGGTGCCAAAAGCTACGATGACAGCCCCAACAACCCAGAGAATAGCCCCGGTGATGCTCAGGCCCCAGGTCGCGTTTTCAATGGCCTGCTGGCCCATCAAGAAACACTGAAGCGCAATGTCATCGAGTGCTTCCCAGACATTTGTTGTGCCGGTCAATTCTCCGGCAATCGTGTCTGGGAGGCTCGAAATGCCCTGATAAATGGGCTGAAAGAAGCTCCAGCTGGAAGCCATACCAATGATGATCGTCGCCCGAATGATCCAGCCGACATAGCCACCAAACCCGATTTCCCGGATTTGAAGCACACCGTTGATCAGCATTGCCACGAAGATCAGCGCGGCTATTGCCCAGAGGGCGGATGCAAGATCCGCCGCCAGGCTGTTGTATGCTTGCTGCGAGAAGTTATTAAGCGCAGCCTCAATCGAGCTGACGAAATCTTGGATCACGGCCCACAAGCCTCCTCAATTGCAGGGCGCAGAGCTTCCAGACGGGTCCGTTGCTCTTTTTTAAGCGCGGCAAGATTGTCGGACGGTTGGGTCCAAAACTCGTCTTGGTCAGCTCCGACCTTTTGGGCCGCGTCCTCACGGCTCAAACCACCCAGCGGACATTCGGTGCTGTAGGTCTCGCCAGACTTGCGCAGATTACATTGCTCGATGGTGGCCTCGTGCGCTGCTATGACCTGTTCATTCAGGATCACCACCGACCAGTTGGTCACAAGAGGCTGCTTGTCTGCGGATTGGCCCGCTTCGGCCATGCGCGCTTGATCGTCTTTGACGAATTGACGACCGTACTCACTCGCGCCCGAGTACCCAAGGCACTTACGATATTCATCGAACGGCATATCGACCTTGGGTGACGGGCGCAGCTTCACCTGTGCCGATGCAGCACCCGACATAACGACGGCGGCTGCAATGGTCAGGATGAGAGTTGAGCGGAGTTTCATTGTGAGGTTCCTCGTACATAGTTGCTGAGTGTCGAAAGATCAGCAGCGGTTGCAGCCAGATCCGTGCCCGACGCCAGAGCATTAGCCGAGGTTGCGCGCAAGATTTCAATTTCAACTTGCAGGAGTTTCAGGAGAACCGCCGTGTTATAGTCGATTGCATCCTTCAGATCTTCTTGCTGACCGATTTCACCGCGCAGTTTTTCAGCATCTTCGGAGAGCTGACCGGCCATGTCATAGCCATTCTCACCCAACGCCGACGCCATCAGGCCCGCACCACCACGCTCAGACAGGATGCGGCGAGCCTGCACATCCGATCCGCTGAAGTCGGACAAGATGCCATCGTTCAGGCCGAGGTTGATTGATCGACGTTCCATTGCCTGCGCAGCGACATCGGGCAGGCCGGAGATACCGCCCTCCGCTGCATCCAGTGCGTAGCCGAGCGTGTCAGCAGCAGTCGCCAGTTTCAAAAAGCTGCGGCTGTTGAACTCATCCAGATCTGTCAAACCGCTGATGGTTTTGAAGGAGTTTTCGAGCAATGCCCGCTGTTGTTCCAGTTTCTCGTACTGTTCCAGCAATTGCTCGTACTGGCGGACCATTTCAGCGATTTCTTTGGCCGAATTGGCGGCGTCCTGCGTGATGGATGCAGAGTCCACCACCGGAACACCCTGGGCCGATGCCATGACGGGCAGGGCGGCCAGAACTGAAACAGCAATGGTTGTGCGGAATTTCTTTGAAATATTCATCAGACAAGCTCCAAGTTTTCAGGGGGGGTCATGCGCTCAAAGTCGCAGGCGCATTTGCTGCGATAGCCCGAATAGGTGCTGGTGCAGGCTGAGACAGCGGCCAGAACTACAAGGGCGATTACAAGGCGGGTTTTCATGTGATTTCCTTCCAGAAGTTGGGGTTTTTTCGCCAGTCAGGATCAGGGAACGATTTTCCGTCTGATCCGCTCAGAACACGGAGAAGCGGGCCGAGAGCGCCGACATCGACATCGAGCCAAACACTCTCATCACCCTTTTTCATGAGCATTACGCGGTCGCCAAAATGCGCCCTCAGCGCGGCCAGCTCTGAATCGTTCAAGCCGATTGCCCGGTAGTCTGCTTCATTGCCGGATCGAGAGGGGAACAAGAGCTGCGTGCTGGTGTTTTCCAGGATCGACTTACTTGCCGCCGACGACAGGAGGTGATCGGGGATCTGCGTCATCATCATCATCATGACGTTCAGCTTCCGATACGTGGTGTAGGCATTTATGAGAATGCCAGCGCCATAAGGGTTGCCAGCAATTACCCATGCTTCATCAATCACAAAGACAGTGGGTATCTTGGTGGCGCAGCGGCGTTCGATCTGGCGCATGACGTAGCTGATCCATGCCAGCCGCACCAACTCGTCATCCAGAACCTCGGAAATGTCGAAAACAAGATGACGGGCGCCAGCAGCAAACGGATCTGAGCCACCCTCGCCAAACATCCAGGACAAGCGGCCTTCGCCAGCCCATTCACTTGCACGCTTGTACAGGTTCTTGTCATCGTCAAAGGCTCTGAACCGTTCCACCAATGAATCGAAGTTCTGAAGCGCAGGCGGCAAAGTGGCATTCGCTTGGCAAGCCCGCGTGATTTCATCCTTTTGATCGGTGGTCAGTGGTTCGTCATAGCTCAACAGGGCAATGACCCAATTGGCGAGCCAGCTTTGCCCAGCCTCATCCGTCTCGGTCTGAAACGGGTTCATGCCGGTTGGTTCACCAACTCGGACGCGGGTGTACTGTGCGCCGAGCGCACGCATGGGGGCCTCCATCGCCCGGTCTTTGTCAAAAGCGATGATCCGCGCGCCCTGTGCAACCGCCGTTGTCGCCAGCAGCATCGCGGTCACAGTTTTACCCGATCCGTTCGGCCCCAGAACGATTGTGTGGCCGGAGGGCAGGTTTTCAGCGTCTTTGCTGGTCTTGGGAAGGTGCAGCGAAACATCGTAGCTGTCCCCGTGCGTTGTCGGCAAAGTCGCCAATGGCCCCGGCCAGGGCAGCTTTTCCGCATCCAACCCTTTAGGGCGCATGTGGAACGCAACCATGTCCGCAAAGTTCTGGTCCGTGATCAGTTCTTCACGAGGACGGAATGCGAAGTTGCCGGGGTGCTGCGCGAAGTACACCGACCGCGCCGACATCGCTTCGCGTTTGACCGTGCCGCCCGAAATCTGGATTTCACCGATGATGTGTTTTTCGGCGGTTTTCAGATCTTCCTCGTTCCCAAACACACAGATCGACAGGTGGTGCTTGCCGAGTGACATGGTGCCGGAGGCAATGCCGTCCGCCAGAATGGACAAATCTTCTTCAAGCGACTTCGCTTTGTCGCCTGCCGAGCGCATTTGTCCCGACTTGCGGCGTTCCATTTCCTGCGCCTGGGCGCGGCTGATCGGCAGGAAGGATTGCGAAATCACAACATCAACCGGCAGGTCCAGCCCGTCGAAAATGCCGGGGAACGAAGCCATCGGGTAATTCTTCAGGGAATAGACACGGATGGAGCGTTCCTGATCGTCGCCCGTGACCAGTTTGCCGGTCTTGCCCTGAAACAGCACATCCTCTTGCGGCATGTTGAAGGCGATGGGTTCTGCAATGTTCGTGTGAATGATCGGCTGATACCGACCGTTCAACAGCATTCCATAATAGCCGAGCCAACGCCCCTCGCTGAGCTTCAGCCGGCGCACCCGGCTTTCGCCCAGCGTGCCCGCCAGTGTTGTGAAAACACCGTCGAGCTGTTCGATCATTTCGCGGCGTTCCTCGTCTATCGTTCCAGACGACATGCCGAACATCTGTTTTGCCCGCTCATCCTGCCGCTTTTGCAGAATGGCGCTGATGATGATCTTGCGTTCTTTCAGCTCTGCATCGACGGAAGCTGAGCGCATGGCCTGTGCCACTGCACCGGCAAAGCCGGTTGGATCTGTGATGACATGACCCGTCTCAGCCGGGACGGTCAGTCGATGAACGTAGAATGCCACCTCATTGGGTGTTGTGCGCAACACACGCTCAAACCGTTCGGCCAGGAACTCGAACTCGTTTTCGTCCAGCGTGTTTGCATTGATTCCGGTGATTTCTGCAGCGGCGATAAGGCCACCGTTGCGTGTGGAAATAACCTCATCGTCCACGACATAGCCATAAGGCAACATCTGAAAGAGGCTCATTTCATCCTTGCGCCAGATCGGCTCGATCAATGAGGGGGCAAGGGTCCACAAATCCTGTGCAGCAGGCTTAGGCACTATAGTAATCTCCCCCATGATGCTGGCGGTTTTTGGTGCGCGGAGTTTTGGAAAGGGTTACGGACAGGACGCGGAAGAAAGCCGGTTCCCATTCGTAAAAGAGGCGAAGCCCGGTGTAGAAAACAAAACCCGCAATGATTGCTGGCGCTATCCCGAACATGAAGAACGAAAGCATGGTCATCCCGAGGATCACCAGCAGATAGATCACGGGTAGGCCGCCCCATTCTGCGGGGCGGCTCAGGCCGCGAAAGACCGTATTGCGGCGCGGCATCAATCAGCCTCCGATGAATGTATCAGCGAGGCCGATAACAGCGCCGACGACGATAGCGATTACCGGGCCTTTCAACGAACCCCAGCCGAACACATAGGCGAGACAGCCCCAGATGAAGCCGACAGCGGCAAGGCTGACGCCAACGACCTTCGAGTCGGCCAGTGTTTCGTTGATGAAATCGCCAATGGCATCTTGCAGCCAGCCAGCGGAGGCGGGCGCTGCGGTGATGATGAACGCAGTGATCGCGAAAAACGCCATCTGCTGGTAGAAGTGGGTTCTTTTCATAGGTCTTTACTCACTTTGCTTAGGATGATCCGCACGTAGTTGCGGGTTTCGGTGAAGGGGGGGACGCCGCCGTATTCGACGACGCGGTGAGGCCCGGCGTTGTAGGCGGCAAGCGCCAGCTTCCAGGTTCCGAACTCGCGGTACTGCGCCGCCAAATAGCGGGCACCACCGTCGAGATTTTCTGCAGGGTTCTTTGGGTTCACGCCCAGGTCTTTCGCCGTTCCGGGCATGAGCTGTGCGAAGCCATAGGCACCCTTGGGCGACAGAGCATCAGCGCGATACCGGCTTTCCTGCCAGACCAGTGCCATGAACAACTCGGCCGGAATGTCGTGCCGTTTTGCCGCTGCATGGATTTCTTTGACGATCCGCTCTTGCGACCAGCCGCCCGAGGATCTGCGAGGCCGCGGTGCTTTGCCCGCAATCTCGATCTTTGCCTGCGGTTTGGGGGTTGGTGCTTCCGGCTTTTCATTAAGCGTGTATTCACGCATCCGGATTGGACGAACGACGCCATCAACGATTTCTGCGCGAATGCCGTTTAGATACACGCTTCCATCAGGTTCGTATTCAATGACCTGGGCACAGACATCCGTTCCGAAAGTCGCCGTCAAGAACGCCAACAACGGCCAAACGGCGTTGATCCGACATCTGTTATCGGTGAAGCTTTTGATGGAGCTGGTCACTAATTTGTCCTCCAAATTAGGTCAGTAGTTTTTACATAATTACTATTATGGGGTCGACTTCAGGTCATCTGAGCGGTGGGGAATCGGGTGCTGGGACACAGCACTGAACCTTCAGTGGCGCCGCAAAAGACCAATGTCTGGTTCGGATCTCTTAGTCAGATGTTTTGGCTGGAACGTTCGGATGTCCCGCGCGCCTCAATCGTCAGACAGCGCTAAGGGATCGGAGGTGCAGACGCGTTGTCTAGGTTTGCACCCATTGACTCTGTCGCGGTGCTGCCCAATCTAGGACCGGCATCTCGGACTACTGTTTTTACCATAGTACAGTTCTCTCTTGATGTTGGAGGAATGCCCGGATGGATTAAGGGCGTTTCTTGTCCTGTCGATTGTTGGCGCAATCGGCAGGACTGCTTATTGCTTAGTCGTTTCTCTCTGCTGTCATAAATCGTTGTTTTATCCTTTCTTTCAGCCGCACCAGGACTGGCGCTTGCCACCCGAGTACGGGCGCGCCAGACCTTCAGAAATCAGGATGGCCCCGACGTTCTGTCCAGACACGCGCCCAAGCGCCAAGAAGCGATCGTGGACGTCAAAGTGCAGCTCAATCTCAAGTTCAATTACGCCCGCGAAGTTGATGAGCTCCGTCAGCCGGTCCTTGGCTCGTAGACCCAAAGCTCTCTCAGCATCGCACTGAGCCCGGAATGTCTCAGGCGTATCAAACCCAATAAGCCGGTATCGGTCGTCACCATGGTCGATCGTGTCACCGTCAACGGCAATCACCTCGGATGCGCCGAGAGTCTTTGTTTTCCTAGCTGGTTCAATCCAAACTGCAGCAATGAACAAGGACGCGAGTGCAGCGCTGAGAAACAAGAGCCGTTTCATGCGCCCTGCCCCAGCATTTTGATGAGCCGGGTTCTCGAACGTGACCGATCAGGTTTTGGATTTCGCGTCCAGGGCCTGAGCTGCTTCGAGACCCTCTGGGGTAATCGACTCGATCGTATAGTCTGATTTGACGCAGAGAATGCGCCCATCACCAAATTCCTGATGATGCTTGAAGAGGCCCGGCCAAAGATCGAACTCTCTGGGCTCAGCGCCCGCTCGAGAGATCTTCGACTTGCACAAGGCCCCGACATAGTTCGGCGAGCTGTAAATGCAGTGGTACTTAGGTCGTCCAAGGGAAGCGAGTCCGATAAATTCGTAGCGGCATGTAAAGGGAACCTGATCCTCTTTCAGGCCCCGGACCATCTCGATGGTTACCACAGTGTATTGTCTCTTGTTGTCCGCCATGACGACCCCCTATGGGCCGTCTTCTACATCCAAAAGTTGTGGACTAAAACACAATCTACGTCAATATAAGAAAACCCGCCAATATACGATATTGGATTGTCAGAAATATATTGGCCGGATATTGCTTAGGCGATTCGCAAGCAGGAGAGACCATCTTGAAACACTCAAAATCCGGAAATCGAACTCGCGCGAAGGCCCTTGCAGTTGCACTCGCTGCACTGCCAGCCACGCAGGCTCGTGCCTATCCAATTGACTGTGCCATATTCCTTTGCCTCGCCGGGGGTTGGCCAAGTTCGGCTGATTGCGTCGCAGCCAAGGCGGAGTTCATTCGGCGCATCACACCCTACCCGGTCGAACCGCCGCTTCAACTCTGGCGCTGTCCGATGAATACGTCACACAGCCCCTCGGACTTGGGTCCTATGGAACGGTTGGAAGCCATCAAGCGCACCAGTGCTAGCCCAGTTCCAGAGCTTCCATCGGATGACACCGCTAAGCCAATACTGGTAGACGCAGCGATCTCGATAGGAAGGATCGATGCACATCACGGCCAATACGGTGACGGTTTCCAAGCCACCCCGATCAGCGTCGATCTTTCTTCTTCCGATTTCGACGTTGTGAGATCCATCAGGGTTTGGGATGTGCGCCACTACAGCTATCGCCGTCGTTCAAGGGAGGGAGATTGCGAGCGTTCGCTTGATCTTGTGGTTGGCACCTACGACGATAATACGAATTTTCGCTGGTCCGAGCGCGCTCCTGCCCCAATCCCTTACTGGCTGCCACTGGGCAATCGCTGTGAACCTCCCAGCTACTTCCGCGGCGTTGGCGTCGAGTGGACCGACACATTCGGGTTCAGCGACTACGAACTCATCCGATATTGAGGTGCTGACCTGCGGTACAACGCGTTGCTCCTGGCTATGCCACCAAAAATCGCCAGCTGCATTTTTAAACCAGGCCGATTGGCCCGGAGGAAAAACTTAATCCCAGAAACAAAAACCCCCGCAAGGCGGGGCCTCAGCGGGGATCTTCTTAAGTCACGTTTGATCACCTGATTTATAGGAAACTCCAAAATTACTGACAAGGACAAACGCATCTGTGCGAACGGTTTTTCTGTGTCTTTTTGCTGAGGTTCGAGCCGCCTTGCTTCCCCAATGAGAAGCAGACCATGAGACCGTTGAACCATTCCGAACACCCTGCCCCGCGAAGCCGCGATATCAACACTGACCTTTGCCAAATGAGGCCAAATCCATGAGCTTTCGGCAGATCGCATCCGCCCATCACCACGATAATATTCGCTTTCACAACGGCCTTCCTGAGGGCTGGAACCGTGACAGGTTACGTCAGCTCTGCGTGGGATATGCGCAGATCAGAGGCGCATCAGCCCAGTGTATTCGCACCTTAGAGATCATCATCGATATGATTACGCCATGTGCTTTTCGAGACCCGTCTCAGGAACCCTTTTGCTACGCGCGCCAGGAAACCCTCATTGCCGGGCGAGGCGTGACAGATCGGACAATCCACAATCACGAACGTGAGCTGGAAAGGATTGGTCTGATCGAACGCAGGCTTGGCGCAAATGGCGCGCGCTGTAAGCGCAAGAAGCTTGGACTCTTCCTGACCCCTGCCCTGAACCTCATTCCCGAGATGCGCGACGCGGACGTGCGCAGCAAGGCCGAGAAGAAAGAACAGGACGAGCTGCGCGGGGATCGATCACGGCTTTACCGATATGTGAAACATACTCTGGCCGTGCTTCTCTTACTCCCCTG
>NZ_JBQFLX010000038.1:0-11682 GCF_056531525.1 Ruegeria sp. N11 | reverse complement strand
ACGTCGATCATCAACGCGTTGTTTGCCGTGGGACTTGGGGAAGAAAGGCTCAAGACGCGCCATCTGCGCATCCGTCAGCCAAAAAAGATCATACATGGTCACCGCTCGATTTTCGAACCGTGACTCACGCAGCCACGCGGAAATCAATGGGTCCTGACCCTAGGTCCTTGATCTTCTCACACATCGGCTGCGGAATGCGGCTCCAGATCCGTGATGGCTTGGGACTACGATCCTGAAGCGCTTCAGGGCCACCCGACATATGCCGGTCATGCCAGCGATATAAGGTGGTCTTCGGGGTTCTGATTTGGAACCATGGGAGGTCTTTGGGTTCTCAAAAGAAACCACAGAAGATGCTGACGGGCCGGTATCAGAACCGCGTTTTGTTTTCCCGGCCGCCAGAACCGCCAGTTATTGGTGGCGGTTAGGCACTCTCCATTTCCATGGTGCGGAATTCGTTTTTTAACCAGGTGTGCCTGGCGCACATCGGTCTTGTAAAATGCTGCCGGATCAGTTTTCCCATGGCCTTCTGGATCAGCAGTGATGTAGTCGCCGGGTACACTTCGGTCGTAAAAAGCGACACTGTCCGCACAAAGTTCCTGCCAGGAAATGGCATGGCTTTGACACTGTTGTGAAACCGCTGCGTTCGGTGGAAACACGCCGCCGTTGTGATGGCCCATCCGCTGCCCTGTGCAACCAGGCCGATGATGGACTGATTACACTCCAGTTCAAACCGGTTGGGCAGGCTGAACTTGCTTCGGGCCAATTGAATTTCGATTTGTTTGCCGATTACGTAGTCACGCGAGTACCTTAACAAAGGCAATTCCGCTTCTGGTGTAAACAACTCTTCGGGCGAACCTTCAAACTTGTTGGGAAGAACGACGATGAAAGGATCGCGCATCAAAGGGTATTCGATCAGCCCCTCAGTGCGTCCCGGCGGCCTTGTGGCAACACCAACGTCCAATTTATGCTCTTGTAGTTTGGCGAGAATCTCGTGACTGGGGCGTGTGAAGTGCCGGAAATTGCAGCGCGGAAGAGCCTGAGCCAAAAACCGAACGAGATCGGGCGCGATCTGGTTGTCGAAATCGTCGATCAAAGCCAATCGCAGGTCCGTCGCATGCTGCCAGTTGCCCGTACGGATCTCGGCTTCGCCACGTTTCAATACGGTCAGGCCTTCACGGACGTAGCGGGCAAACACTTCTCCTGCCGGCGTCAGCCCCATTGGACGGCGTCCATGGTCGACCAATTCGATGCCCAGCGCATTTTCAAGGCTGCGCAGATGGTTGGATACTGTACTGATCGACAAATCCGTTTCAGATGCGACCTTCTGAATCGATCCGGACTTGGCGATCAACTGAAAAACTTCCAGCCACCTAAGGCTCAGCGATTTGGACACGGCAACTGACCATTGTTTCGATTTGTTCGAAACTAGCGAAGCAAAGATTCGCCCTTGCGGCAACAATGAAGTTGGCTGAGATGTCGTTTTCAACCTTTCATGCGGGCGAATTCCGGATCGTACGGGCTGGACGTTATGACCGTCGCGCCAAAACGCTGCCCGCATTTATCCAGCTCCATTTCGCTGCCAACCTCAGAGATGAACGGATGAACAAATGCATGCGCCAGGTTCAATCCTGTACGATGACCCCATTCACCAGAGGTAACAGTCCCCACGACCTTATCGCCCAGCATGACAGACGCGCCGGGATGCGCCGGACCACGCGTTGCATCAATGCGCAGGGGAACCAGCTTGCGGTGAAGCCCTTCTGACTGCCGCTTCAACAGCGCCTCACGCCCAATAAATTCGCCCTTGTCCAGACGTACAAACCTATCCAGCCCCGTTTCCCAAGGATCAAATTCGGTGATCAAATCGGCTTTCCAGTGCAGGAAGCTTTTTTCCATGCGCATCGAGTCAACCGCTCTGGCACCAAACAGGTTCAGCCCGTACCCTTCGCCCGCCTCCCGCAGCGCAAGATAGGCCGCATAGAGAGAGGCGTTTGGGACATGGATCTCATAGGCCAACTCTCCCGAGAAACTAAGGTTCATGACCGTGGCAGGAGCGATGCCGACAAAGCCCTCTCGTACGCTGAGCCAGGGGAATGCGTCCGCAGACCAATCACCTCTGGCACAGTCAGAAAGCACAGTGCGCGACTTGGGGCCAGCCAACACCAGAATGGTTTGGTCATTCGTCAGGCTGCGCATCTGAACGTCTTCATCGTTGCGCAGATGCTTCTGTAGCCAGTCCATATCATGATACTCGCTGGCTGCGGCAGAGCCATACCAAACCCGTGCTGGACCGCGATCACTGGCAGGGAGATTGGCAACAGTTGCTTCCGCCTTGACCATACCGTGATGGTTCAGCAGATAGCCCAACCCAACACGCCCTTCGCGCTTGCCCACAACTCCGCAAAACATCCGATCCAGAAACGCGTGCCTGTCCACTCCGGTGATCTCAATCCGGTTGAACCCGTTTACTTCCGCCAACCCGACACCGGTGCGAACGTTATCGATTTCGGCAGCAACCAGATCGAAGGTTTCGTCAAAATCGAAACTGAGTGACGGCGCGAAATCAGGGTGAGGTTTGATGTAATCCACCCTTTCCCATCCATTGACTACCGTGAACTCCGCCCCTTCGGATGCGAGAACAGGCGTCAGAGGCGTCGTTTTGGCGGGACGGCCGGCTGGGCGGTGTTCATGTGGAAAGTGGAACCTGAATTCGTTTTGATAATCCTCAATCGCCTTCAGAGCAGTAAGTTCTACGTTCGCGTGTCCTGTAAACCTCCTCGGGTCGAGGCACCAAGTGTCATAACATGCCTCACCATGCACGATCTGCTGGGCCAGCAACCACCCATGCCCGCCGCCTTCGCCCAACCCGGCTCGCAGACCAATGATGCAATACGCATTGCTCTTGCCCGGGATCGGCCCAACCAACGGGGCGCCATCAATCGAATAAGTGATCGGCCCGTTTACGACCGTGTGAATGCCCACCTCCATCAAGGCAGGCATCCGCGCAAATGCACCCTCGAGCACATCAGTTACACGGTCCAGATCATCCGGACAAAGTGCGTTTACGAAGTTTGGATCGATCCCGTCCATACCCCATGTTTTGCACCCCTGCTCGTAGAACCCGAGCAAGAGACCGTTCTTTTCCTGTCGGCAATAGTAGTCGCTGATTGGGCAGCGCAGCAGCGGCATCCGGTGCCCGGCATCCCGGATGGCCTCGATCTCTTCGGTCAGAAAATACTGGTGTTCCATGGACGACACCGGATGATGAACCCCCATCATCGCGCCAACCTCGTTGACCCGGTAGCCACAGGCGTTGACGACTATGTCGCAGTCGATGTCTCCGTGCTCGGTATGCACGGTCCAGGTATCGTCGTTGTGCTGCGTCAAAGCTGTTACAGGCGTGTTTCGGTACACTTGCGCACCGGCTTTGCGCGCCCGTCGCGCCAGGGCCTGACACAGTTGGGCCGGGTCTATGTCACCGTCCAACGGATCCCATAGCCCACCGATCAGGTTGTCGGTCGAAATCAACGGGTGGCGGCGGGCGCATTCATCCGCATCGATCACCTCGAAATGTACATCCATGCCCCGCGCCATGGACGCGAAGTGACGATAGCCCTGCATTTGTTCATCAGTATTCGCCAGACGTATTCCGCCATCTCCGTGATGGTAGTTGATCGGGTAATCCGGATCGTCGGCCAGTTCCTTGTACAGGCGGATCGAATGAGATTTCAGACCCACCATGGTCTGGTTCATCCCGAAATTTGTGACCTGTGCGGCCGAATGCCAGGTCGTGCCCGAGGTCAGTTCGTTCCGTTCAACCAAAACCACATCTGTCCAACCCTCTTGGGTCAGGTGGTACAGCGTCGAACATCCAGCGATCCCGCCTCCGATCACAACGACTCTGGTACGCGACTTCATGGTCTTTGCTCCCTCGGTTTCGGCACAAGTCTTGCTGAATAACGGGTTGGGCAGACAACAGGGCAGACGTTGGTACTGTAAAATCGAAACCGCAATTTCGGATTCTGAAAACGGCAATTCTCCTTTGATGCCCGTGTGTTTTGCGCCTTACGGTGCAACGAAGATGCAAAGGGATTGGGATACATGTCATCGGAGGGCTCCAAACGCAGCGGTCGGAAAGCGCGTCACGCACAGCGTGCAGCCAAGCCCGCATTCGATCCCTGTCCACCCGGTCAGACAGGTGGTGCGTACAAGCCTTTAAATCACTCGGAAATAGAACAGGTATTTGATACCGCCCTGCGGCTCCTGGAAGAGCTGGGCATGGGCAATGTACCGGATAGGCTTACCGCCGACCTAAGGGCCGCAGGGGCACGGGACCGGGAACCGGGGCGGCTGGTTTTCCCACGTTCAATGATCGAGCAAGCCATTAATTCCGCTGCCAAAAGTTTCATGTTCCATGGCCGGGATGAAAGCCGGTCTATCGATGTGGGCGGGGATCGTGTGTACTTTGGCACTGGCGGCGCGGCTGTTCAGACGCTCGACATTGACAGTGGGCTTTATCGCCCCTCTACATTGGTTGATCTGCATGACTTCACCCGACTACAGGACACACTGGCCAATGTCAGTTGGTTCACCCGGTGCTGCGTGGCAACGGATGTCCCGGACGTGTTTGATCTGGACGTCAATACTGTCTACGCCTTGGTGCGGAATACGACCAAGCCGGTGGCAACATCTTTTACGCTGGCCGAACATGTCCACCCTATTGTCGAGATGCTGGACATCGTCGCCGGAGGGGTCGGTGAGTTCGCCAAACGTCCTTTTCTGAAGGCGCACATCAGCCCGGTCATTTCACCGATGCGATATGGCGAAGACGCAGTGGACGTCGTTTATGAATGCATCGCCCATAACATACCAATGTCCTGCATCACGGCTGCGCAAGCGGGCGCAACCGCTCCGGCGACCCTGGCCGGATTTCTGGCGCAGTCACTGGCCGAAACGCTTGCCAGTCTCGTGATGGTCAACACGATCAAACCCGGCTTTCCGATGGTTTTTTCCAATTGGCCCTTCATCGTAGACCTCAGAACCGGCTCATTTGCCGGTGGCAGCGGCGAGACAGCGATCCTGAATGCCGCCTCTGCGCAGATCACAAACTGGCTGGGGTTGCCTTCGGGCGTGGCCGCTTCGATGGCAGATGCCAAGGCCATTGATGCCCAGTACGGGGCTGAAAAAGGCATCACATCGCTTGCCGCTGCATTGGCCGGCGGCAACCTGATATATGAAAGTTCAGGCATGACTGCGTCCCTGCTGGGGGCAAGTTTCGAGGCCTTTGTTCTGGACAACGAAATGCACTCTCACACCTATCGGGTCTTGCGCGGAATCGAGGTCACCGAAGCGAATCTCGGCTTTGACGCCATTTGCAAATCGGTTTTGGGTGACGGGCACTTTCTGGGCAGCGCACATACATATGAAGCAATGGAGAGAGATTACTTTTATCCTCAGCTCGCTGATCGCCGGGAGCCGCGCACATGGGAAACCGAAGGTGCGATGGACGCATGGTCATCTGCCCGGCAAGTCGCCAGAGAGGTTTTGAGCTCGCATCACCCCGAGTATCTCACCCCCGAACAGGACGCCGAAATTCGCCGGCGTTTTCGAATCCTGACCTGAAGACTGACGGGCATTCCCAGCCCGAAGCTGAATCGCTAGGGTCACTGAAGTAACTTGCAGAGGGTGGGAAACCATGGCCGATTCATTTTTTCAACCGGTATCAGCCATGGAGCTTGCCCGGTTTGCGGGCATACCGTCATTCATGCGCCTGCCCATTCTGGATCTGGATCACGAACGCATCTCGGATGTCGAATTGGGCCTTGTCGGCATCCCTTGGGACGGCGGTACCACCAATCGGCCGGGCGCACGGCATGGCCCGCGGCAACTGCGCGATTACTCCACGATGATCAGGGCGATGAACCCGGTCACAGGCGTCGCGCCGTTCTCGCAGGTGAATTGCGCGGACCTAGGAGATGTCGCCCCCAATCCGGTCGACATAGAAGACACGCTGGATCGGGTCACTCGCTACTATTCGAAGCTGAAAGCGCGCAATATCACGCCATTGACTGCCGGAGGGGATCACTTGACCACCCTGCCCGTCCTGCGTGCCCTGGCCGCCTCGGGCCCGGTTGGCCTCATCCAGTTCGACAGTCACACGGACTTGTTCGACACTTATTTCGGCGGCCACAAATTCACGCACGGCACCCCGTTCCGCCGCGCTGTTGAGGAAGCGTTGGTGGACCCCAAACGCTTTGTTCAGGTCGGAATTCGCGGCACGGCATACAACACCGAAGACATCGAATGGGGTGAAGCGCAGGGCATCCGTATCATCCGCATCGAAGAACTGTTCGACCGGGGCATCGACGATGTGATGAATGAAGTGCGCAGCATTGTCGGAACGGAGCCGACCTACTGCACCTATGACATCGACTTCGTGGACCCGACCTATGCGCCCGGCACCGGAACACCCGAAATTGGCGGGCCCAACAGTTTTCAGGCCCAGCAGGTCATTCGCAAGATGGCTGGCCTGAACCTTGTCGGTGCCGATCTTGTCGAAGTGTCGCCACCCTTCGATCCTGAGGGTGGGACAGCGTGGCTGGGTATTTCGCTGATGTTCGAATTACTTTGTGTTCTGGCCCAAGCTGTCGAGGCGCGCCGCAGTTAATCCCCGGCGACATTTTCGGCAATCATCGAAATCATCTCGAACATCACTGCTGCGGCGGTCAGGGCAGTGATGTTGTTGGGGCTGTCTTTTGTGGGCATCATGCAAACCACATCACCGCCAACGATATTCAACCCGCGCGCGGCGCGCAGGATTCCAACCGCCTCATCGATATCAAATCCCTTCTCTCCCGGCTCAAGGTTAGAGACTGCGGGCGCAACGGTTGGGTCAAGGCAATCCAGGTCGAAGGTGATGTAAACCGGCCGATCACCCAGCACCTCTTGGGTTTGGGCCACAACGTCCTCCAGCCCACGCTGACGAAACTCGCGCATTGTGACGATGTTGTAGCCATAGTCGTAAGAAGGCTGCAGCCAGTCCAGACTGCGTGGGTGGCCCCGCAACCCGATCTGCATCGAACAGGTCGGATCCACCTGCCCCTGATCGGCCAGATAAGCCCCCCAGTGTGCCGCTGATTTCTTGGCCCCCAGGAAGTGGTCAACCTTGGTAAAAACATCCGTGTGGGCGTCCAGATGCAGGAAACTGACAGGTTCTCCGCCTGCCAGTTTTCCACATCCCAAAGCCTGTACTATCCCACCAGTGATGGAGTGATCTCCGCCGACAGAAACCGGCCGTGCACCGGCCGCGTCGATGTCCTTGTAGAATTCGGTGATCCGTTCGATGCAATCCTCATTGTCGTTCGCCTTCGGGAACGGCACATCCCCCACATCGGCAATCCGCGCGCTGTCCCATGGGTCGATCTCAAATACTGAATGCACCCTGCGCTGAACGGCCGAGACGTGCCGCAAGGCGCGTGGTCCCAAATGCTGGTCCCTCTCGGTCGTGCCGTTTCCAGTTGAGTGCGGCACGCCAGCCAATGCAATGTCCTGCCCTTCGGGCCCGACGTTGGGGCAACGAAACAGAGTAGGCACGCCCCACCAATACAGATTGTCCATCATGGACTGTTCGTAGCGATCCGCCATTGTTTTCTCCGGTCAATGAAAAACGCCCCCGGAAAGAACCGGGGGCGCAGATGGTTAGATTTTCTCGTCTTCCCGCCGGAATGCGCCTTGCACGATCCTGTCCATGACCATGGCGAGGAACAGAATTGCGAAGCCGCCCAGCAGGCCCGGCCCCTTGGCGGCATATTGCAGTGCCTCCAGGATTTCTTTGCCCAAGCCGCCACCACCTATCAGCGAGATGATTACGACCATGGACAGACACATCAGAATTGTCTGGTTCACACCTGTCATGATCGATGGCAATGCCAGCGGGATTTCCACGTCTTTCAGCAACTGCCATTTCGAGGCCCCAAAGGCGACGGCAGCTTCCTTGATGCTCTCCGGAACCCCACGCATGCCCAGCGCCGTCAGTCGAATAACCGGCGGCATTCCGAAGATGATCGTTGCCAGAATGCCCGGCGGATTGCCCGTGCCAAAGAAGGCAATGATCGGGATAAGGTAGACGAACGCCGGAAGGGTCTGCATCAAGTCCAGCACCGGTTCCGCAGCGCGATAAGCGCGCTTGGACTTGCCAAACCAGATACCCAGCGGAATGCCGAAGACAACGCAGAGCAACACCGCCGCACCCACCAGCGCAACGGTTTCCATCGCCACGTCCCAATATCCCAGCAAAGCGATATAGGCCAACGAAGCTGCGGTGAAGATGGCAACCCTTGGTCCCGCCGCGCGCCATGCAGTCACACAGATGACCAGCATGACAACCGGCCATGGTGAGCCGATAAGTGCCACGGTCAACGCATCAAGAACAGAACGCACACCGGCTACAATCCCGTCGAAGACGTCGCCCCCCGCTGCGGCGGCCGCGTCTATCTTTTCTTCCATCCAGCCAGCCAGGTTCGAAAACAACGTGCCGTTGCCCTCTCCCAATATCATCGCGGATACCTGCTGCTCGGGGAAGGCATCCAGCAAAGGAAGCGACGCGTTTACGGTGAACTTGTAAACGATCAAGGGACCAATGGCGGCGACAAGGATTGCGCCCAAAACCGTGTTTCGGGTCGAGCGTCCGCTTTCCGTGCTGCCCGGATCGATACGCCAGTTTGAATACTGTTTTTCGTAGACACGGTCGGCATACAAACCCTGAACCACCTTGAAAACCAGCAACATCAGCAACCCGGTGATAAGAATACCCGTGGCCTCGGACTGGGCAGCAGCGGCCCTTTCCAAGCTGGTATCAGCCGCTTTCTGAATGTTTTCAGCCAGCTTGGTGAAACGATCGATATCCGCCTTTTCAGTTGCGTCCGCCGCTCGGGCCAGCAGTTCGGCTGCGCGCTCTTGCTGACGGGCGGCACGCTCTGCAAAGTCCGCACCCGGATTGCCCCACGCGCCCCTGCCGATTTGGACCCACGCGATGATCTCGAGGATCAGAAACGTCCAGAACATGCCCCAAATGGCCCGTGACGCGGACCAGAACGGCCCCAGCACCGCCGCCCACGTGTTGAACGTGTTGGGAATGGCACTGGTAGCGTCGTGGATTTTGTGAAAGGCGTTGACGTAATAGGCTCCGTTCGGACCAGCGAACTTCTTGATGGAAATATCAAGAGCCTCGCGATCAACCTCGATGTCAGAAGCGGCCGTTACTTTAAGCTCAGAAGTTGCGTCAGTCATTTTTGCCCCCCTGAATACCACGCAACAGGTGTGGCTTGGTAACGACACCCACGTCACTGCCCGCATCCGTTATGACGACCGGCAATTCGGACTTCACGGCCAGATCGATCAGTTGGTCCAGATCCGCGCCTTCGTCCGCCCTGGGCGCACCGTCGAGTGGCCCTGAATAGCTGTCCATCGATTCCATGATGGAATGCGCTTTGACCAGTTTGAGCTTGGAGATGCCCTGAACAAATTCGCGCACGTAATCGTCGGATGGGTTCATGACGATATCCTCCGGCGTGCCGATCTGTACGATCACCCCATCTTTCATGATCGCAATTCGGTGACCTATGCGAATGGCTTCATCCAGATCATGAGTGATGAACAGCGTGGTCTTTTTTAGCTGCGCCACAAGCGCCTTGAACTGGTCCTGCAACTGCAGGCGGATCAGAGGGTCAAGGGCGGAAAAGGGTTCATCCATCAACAGGATTTCGGGGTCCGACGCCAGCGCCCGCGCGATCCCCACACGTTGCTGCATCCCGCCGGAAAGTTCCTTGGGCAGGCGGTCCTCATAACCAGTTAGGTTTACCAGGCTCAAAGCGTGATCCGATACAGCCCAACGTTTGGATTTCGGGACCTTTCTGATCTCCAGGGGGTAAGCCACGTTATCGCGGACGGAACGATGAGGCATCAGTGCCATGTGTTGAAACACCATGCCGATTTGCTGGGCGCGAATGCGGCGCAATTCGGATTCCGATAGTTTCGATACGTCGTGACCCAGGATTTCGATCCGGCCGGCCGTCGGCTCGATCAATCTGTTCACGTGTCGTACCAACGTGGACTTGCCCGAACCGGACAACCCCATGATGCAGAAAATTTCGCCTCGCGGCACTTCGAATGTGGCGCCCTGAACACCGACAACGCAGTTGAACCGTTCCAGAACTTCCGGCTTGCCGATGCCTTCGTCTCGGACAGCTTGCATTGCCTCTTCAGCGCGTGCGCCGAAGATCTTCCAAACGTTTTCCAGTTTTACGACAGGTTCGTCCATTTATCCCCCACAGGGCATGGCTCTGCCCAACAGAAAAAAGGCCGCCGCGATTTTCCGCGACGGCCTGCAAGGTCGTGGTTTAGTTGGTTAGCCAGCCGATCACGGTGTCTTCATTCTCTGCCACCCACTGCTTGGCAAAATCCGCGGCTTCGACGTTGTCTACAGCCAGGGCCTTGCCCATCGCGCTCAGATCATCTCCTGACATCTGATAGTTGCTGAACAGAGCGGCCACTTCAGGATAACTCTCTTCCAGCTCTTTCGCGTAGTGCAGGTGAAGAGTTGCGCCGTTCCAGGCCGTGGACGCTTCGGATTTCGACAGCCAATCCGGGTCATCGGTGGGCTGAACAATTGTCCACGTGGCAGGGTCATGAGCCGGCTCTTCAAGAACCGTCAGATCCTGTGTCACGAAGATATAGTGGGGGCTGTAGCAGAACCCGATCCACGGATCGCCCGCCTTGGTCGCGTTTGCCAGGTTGGCATAGGCGATGGTTTCCTCGTATTCCGTCAGGTCGAATATCTGATCATAGCCATAAGATTTGGCTCGTATCTTCTCGACAACGGTCGAAGCCCAGCCCGGAGCACCGATCCAGACCTCTGGCGTACCATTCCCGTCTGTATCAAAGATCGCCATCTTGTCCGGGTCACTCAGGTCGTCAATTGACTTGATGTCATGCTGTTCAGAGATGTAGGTCGGGACGCACATGCCCTGCTCGGCCTGGACCGGGTTTTGATTCATGACGACTGTGCCATTTTCTTTGACATAGGTGTCATGCAGGTTTTGCTGGTTGGGCATCCACACTTCAGGATGGACGTGCATCGAGCCGCTGTCCATGGCTTCGAAGACAATCGGATTCGTGCCGTTTTGCAGTTCCACGTCCAGACCAAGGTTTTCTTCGATCACTACCTCAAGAATATGTGCCGTGGCGTTCACCGAGGCCCAGTTCGGCACACCGATCACGATATCTGCGGCCATAGCCGGGCCGGCAATCGCGACCGAAGCACTTCCTAGTAGCGTTGCAATTCTTTTCATCTGGTATCTCCATGTTGGGAAACTTCCGCGCTTGTTTTTCTCACCCTTTCGGACGGTGGTGCGCTTGGAATTTTTTTCGGGAAGGTCGTGCCTTCCGGTCCTTTTTTGGCCAGCGAAACTTGAGGCTGACATAGCCACAAAAGTGAAGCACGCGAGCGCGCTGCCCATCAAGAGATACGTTATTCTAGTTCCTGTATTGGATATTATCGCAAAGTAGTTTCGATTATTTACGATTCACAGATGGTGTCTAGCCCCCTCGTTCGGCACCACTAAATTGAGGTTTCTCTAATAAGGTTTCAGGCACAGGTGGGCGCATGTTCAGAGCATGATGTGG
>NZ_JBQFLX010000037.1:0-11755 GCF_056531525.1 Ruegeria sp. N11 | reverse complement strand
GGGGAAAAAGGGCTCAAGACGTGCCATTTGCGCGTCCGTTAGCCAGTAAAGATCAGACATGTTCACCACTCGTTTTCCGAACCGTGAATCATGCGGCCACGCGGAAATCAATGGGTCCCGAGCCTAAGGTCTTCCTTTCAGCCATCGCTCTCGCCGCCACAGTTATCTTTGACTCTGAAAATCAATAAGTCTGGAACCTAGAAAACTCAGATTTTGAGATGACCGGGCTATAGGTTTGATCAAGGGGTATGAGGCGGGCGTAAATACGCGGGAGATGTGCATGACATTGTGGATCGACGCGATTTGTCTGTGCATCTGGTGCGTTGCTCGGGAACTCCAAAATAGCTACTCAAAAGCGCAGTCCTCAACCACCGCTTCGGTGAGGCTAACGAGCGACACGTAAAACGGTGCGGACAAATGATGCCCTTGAACCCTTGTCGCGAAGGCATTGTACCAGGGCAGTATGTCTTCAGCAGCAAATCGCGCGGCGTCCATTGCGCCGGGGCGCCCTTCCAGACACATCGCTAGATATTCGAGCATTATGGCCAAATGATCGGCCGGTTCAGAGATGCTATTGGCCACTTCTGTTCCGGCTTGCTTTAGCAGTGATTGCATTCTGCAATGTGGGGCAGACATGAGGTTCCCCGACCCTTGCCAAGCAGAGGCATATAGTGGGGCTGCTTCCCTGCCACCGGCCAGAAACACGCTTCCGTAACTGATTGCGAGTTCTTTTTGGGTGGTCTGCGGGTCAGACCACTTTTTCATTTCCCGGATCAGCTGATCTGATCCAACGACATCACTCAAAAGCTCGTCTGCGACCCCGCCATGGCACGCTTTGATGGTTGCCACGTCAAGTTCGCGCGCGAATCCCGTCGACAGAAAGCGCATCAGATCCGGAGAAACTTCCTTCATACGGTGATGGGTCCGCCAAAGGCTGTTACCGGTGGAACTTCTCCTTCAAACTTCTCCATCTCGACGATGCAGGTATTTGCGGATGTCGCCTGTGACAGTTTCGAGGCGCCCACATCCAAAGTGACCGTGTTGGGGTCGCCATACGTGTCGAGAGCGTTGGGCGCGGCATCGACCGGTCCATACCAGGCACCTTCATGAATGCGGATTACGCCTCTTGGATAGTCATCGCTCAGAATCGCGCCGGCCAACAATTGACCGCGATCATTAAAAACCCGCACGATATCGCCGTCTTCAATTCCTCGGTCAGCCGCGTCTTCGGGGTTTACATACACAGGCTCTCGATCCTTTACCGCATATGTTGCGCGGTACGGGTCGCTCTCGCACATCTGCGAATGAAGGCGCTGATCCGGGTGACACGATTGCAGCCACAACGGAAACCTGTCCGACCCCGGCCCACCATGAGACCGTTCGATTTTCTCCATCCACTTGGGGTGTTCTCCGCAATCATCATAGCCATAGTTGCCGATCGTCCGGCTGGAGATTTCGATAAATCCTGAAGGCGTACCAAGCGCATTTATTTCAGGGTCTTCGCGGAAATCGGCGTGTCTGACCCAAGGTTCGCCCCGTTCAAACCGAACCATGCCCTTTTCCCAGAACTCTTCGAAAGGTGGCATCTCATAGCTACCCTCGTTTGCGCTACGGGTCGTCTCATAAAGGCTCTCAACCCACTCCATTTCATCCCAGCCACGGGTGTATTCTTGCTCGCGACCGAAGCGTTGGCAGAACAGCGAAAAAATCTCAAAGTCGGTTTTGGAATGGAACAGCGGATCGACCAGCTTCTTCATGGCGATTACGCCGGAGCGAGAATATGAGCCGTAGCTGTCTATGTCGTTCCGCTCAAATTGGGTGCAGGCAGGCAGGACCAAGTCGGCGTGTCTGCACGTAGCGGTCCACGCATAGTCAATCGCAACAATGGTCTCCAGCTTTTGGATAGCCACGCGCATCTTGTTGTGGTCCTGATGATGATGGAACGGATTGCATCCGGTGAAAATTGCCATTCGGATGTCCGGATACGTAACTGTGTGCCCGTTGTGTTCGACTGTTCCACCAGGGTTCATCAGGCAGTCGATCCATCTGGCGACAGGAATTGTACTGCTGGCACCCAGGAAATTGTCGTCTGACCGTACAGGATCAACGCCAATATCCAAATTCAGAGGAAAAGCCCCGGGCATGCTGGCGCCAGATGGTGCCACGCCAATACCGCTATAGTGATGAGAGTAGCTGATGCCGCCCCCGGGCAGTCCGATTTGGCCCAACATGGCCGCGATGATCGCACCCATCCAATACGGCTGTTCGCCATGCTGTTGCCGCTGCACGGACCAACCGAAGACGAGCTGGGTTCGGTCCGATGCAAGCAATCGGGCAAACTCTTTGATCGTATCAACCGGGACACCGCAAATCGGCGCTGCCCACTCGGGCGTCTTTTCGACACCATCTTCAGCCTCGCCCATGACGTAGGCCATGAAAGGCTCGAACCCGAGCGTGTAGACATTCAGAAACTCTTCGTCGTGCAGACCTTCGGTATAGAGGGTGTGCGCCAGTGCCAGCATGAAAGCCACATCTGTCATCGGGTTGATGTAGAGTTGTTCGGCCCCAATGTGCTTTTGGGTTTTGGTTCGCACCGGGTCCACACTGATGGCCCGGATGTTGCCTGCCACGATTTTGTCCCGCAGCTGGTCAAAATACTCAAATGGTTCGTGTGTTTCGCAGGTCCAGCCGACTTGCAGGTTTTTCAGCGGGTCATTCGCCCAGAAAACGATAGTCTTGGCGTTATCCAGGATCAGTGGCCAACTGGTTCCCTGCGAATAAACTTCGGTGGACCCAAGCACGTAAGGAAGGATGGTTTGGCCTGCGCCAGTTGAATAGTCGCCCGCCTTTTTCACATAGCCGCCGTACATCGAAACGGCACGGTTCATGTGATTGATGCAGGAATGGAACTGGCCGGTCTGCCGCCAGCCCGTCGCCCCAGCGTAAAGCCCCGAAGGTCCATGCGTAGTCTGAACACGCTCCATTTCCTCGAAGAACAGGTCCAAAGCCTCATCCCAGGTCAGACGAACAAAGCGGTTGTCGCCCCGTGTGGTCCGGTCCGCGTCCTTTCGGTTATCCAGCCATTCTGCACGGGCCATCGGGTAGCGGACGCGCGACGGCGAATAAATCAGGCCCTGGATGCCGTTCACCATATCGGTCGGGTGCGGATCGTCGGCAAGTGGGCGAACCTCGGTCACCTGACCACCTTTGACAAGGGCCTCGATCGCACCCCAGTGTGAGCCTGATGTTTTCCAGATACCGGCAGATGTCAGTTGCTCGGCACGAGCGGTCGCTGGCTGAAGCAGGCTGGGCCCCAATAGTGCGGACAACCCTGTTGCTCCTGTGCCTTTCAGAAAATCACGACGCGTTGACATGGTTTTCTCCTCAGTGAGAGCCGCCATAGTCAGCGGAATGTTTTTGCAGGTAGGTCAGCACCAAATTGGCCTGGGCTTCGTCCATGTTGGTAAACCCGACCATACCGTTAAACTGCGCAGGCCAGGAGTTGGTCCCGAAGTGATCCGGGTCCGGCTGCGCGTGGCAAGTGGAGCAGTTGGCGGTGTAGCTTTCCTCAGCCACCGTCCAAAGTTCGTCAATCTCATCCACATATCCCTGTTTGTCCGACCAAAGCGTTACCGTGACAGGCGCCCAATCGAGCCCCGTCGCATCATCCGTCTGAGGTGCGGAAGCTTCGACCAGTTCAGTGTTCTGAGCCGTGTCCTTCGACAAAACGGCAACCCGAATATTGTGCCCGAATTCATCAAATATGACGCGCCCAAACCCTTTATCCTTGCGCCACGCCTTAAGTGCGACTTGAACACGGTCTCCGCTTTCATCCAAAACTTCGACGGCAGCACCGAGTGTCAGGTTACCCACCGGCTCCGAACCCTCGGCGCTGTCATAAACAGGGATGTCACGAATGGCGAAGTAGTCTTCGCCGACCGAGACGCTGCCTGAATTGGCTTTGTTTTCAAGCTTGGCCATGGCCGGGCTGCCCACGGCCACATTGTCAGGCAGGTGATGAGCTATGCCCTTGTGACACTCGATACAGCCTGTATTCAGTGCGGCTGCCGGTTTCATATAGAACCGCGCTTCGGCCGACATCGCGTCCCAATCCATGCTGTCGTAATCATGACAGTTCCGACATTCGAGCGAGTTGTTTGCCTCCAGCCGGGCCCACTCGTGTCTTGCCAATTCCGCGCGGCGTGCCTCGAACTTTTCGCGGGTGTTTATGGTGCCGAATACAGCCGCCCAGACTTCCTTCGACGCTTGCATTTTTCTGGCAACCTTGTTGGTCCACTCATGCGGTACATGACAATCCGGACATGTGGCACGGACCCCGGTTCGGTTTTCCCAATGGACCGTGGACTGAAGCTCTACATAGACATTGTCACGCATCTCGTGGCAGGAAACGCAGAACTTTTCCGTGTTGGTAAACTCCATCGCGGTATTGAAGCCGCCCCAGAAAATTATCCCGGTAATAAAACCACCCAGACTGATCACGCCCAGACTGATCGTTGTGGCAGGTCGGGATACCGTATTCCAGAAGGATGACAATGTAGACTTCAGAGACATAAGAACGTGCTCCTCGGCTCATTTTCTGGGTTTAGAGAGATCCAGTTGGCGGGCCGTAAATGATTTGAAGGATCCATACGGTGAACCCGTAAGCCCCGACCCCCAGGACTGTAATTCCGGGCAGAAACACCAACGTAATAAACAAGAAGGACAGCCATTCACGCTTGGCTGCGTCTTTCGAGCTGCTGATGGATTGATCTGTCATATCTATCTCGCTCGCCTAAGATGAAAACGCTCACGGCAATGTTACTACCATAGATATACCTGCTTGAATCAAAGGGCGCGGCGGAATGTCGCATCCTGAAGCTGATCTAGAGCGCTGTATTTACGTCTTTTTCCGGCAAGGCTTTCTGCTTTGGGTCCAACTTAATCATCTGAAAATGCAAAAAAGATGCCCCTTTCCACCGAATGATGGGCAAGCCTAGGGTATGATCTAGCGCTTCGTAGCACGAGACGCGATGAAGGGGGCTTCGAGGCCTTCACAAAAAAGTTGCACGGTCAAAGCTGAGGCTCGTTTCGTTTGCCCAGCCAATATATGTTTCGCCCCTAAGGCGACTTTAACTGGTGATCTAACCAATCCATTCAGATCGTGTTTCTCTGGAATCCAAGAATTGCCAGGTGTCTATGGCGCCTGTGTCCGGTCAAGTTGTGCCGGTGTATCGACATGCCATCTCATGCCTAAATCCGAAAGATGCCTTTGAACCCGGCCCGGATAATCAGACACAATTGCGTCCACGCGCAGATCGATCATTCTGCTTATTTCTTCAGGGTCATTGACTGTCCACACAGCAACACAAAGGCCCAGTTCTTTCGCAAGTGACACATTTTCTGCGGTCACATCCGCAAAATAGGGGCACCAAAGCGCACCCCCGGCCTGTTTGACCAGTTTTGGAATTTCATCCCGACGGCCCCGAAAATCCGGGCAAACAGCTTTCGAGGAATCCTCACCGACATCGTCGGCATTTTCCGGGAGCTGAGTCAGGTAGGAAGACGGCAGATCAGGCGCCTGACGCTGACATTCTTCCAACAAGTTCCAATCGAAACTGTGCAAAACAGCCCGCGATGCCAAGCCTGTGGCACGAAGCTCCTGCAGCACACATTTAACGAATTTCCGCCTGTAAGATGAATCGTGGGTCAAATCGGGGTCAGATTTCAGTTCCAGCATAAGATTGGTATCACCGTATCTCGGTTCACCAACAAGTTTCAGCAAGTCCGACAGCGTGGGAACGCGAACGCCGTCCAGTTGGGCCTGATCAGGGAACCGACGACCATAAGCCGATTGCCCGTTCAACCGTCCGACGTCGAATTGCTGGATCTGCTCGACAGTCAGCGAAGAAACCTTTGGCTCTTCTCCTACCAAGAAACGGCCACTGGCGTCCCTAAAAGTCGGCGCGTGAAGCCGGTGGTTATGTGTGATGACGGGGACATCGTCAGCCGTAAGAACGACATCAAACTCAAGAAGCGGGACGCCAATGGAAAGTGTGAAGTCAAAACCGATCATGCTGTTTTCAGGCAAAACGCCCCGCGCACCCCGATGACCTACGACCCGGATCAAATCCTTGCCGCCGCGAAATGCTTCGACCTGAGGGAACACCATTAGTTTTCCAGTCTTTTGCCCGTTGCGTGGTCAAACAAATGCATATTCTCTGGTGCAACCGAGAACCGCATATTCGGATGGCGACCCTCGATCGGGTGGACACCCGGAAGGCTGATCGTGATCGTGTCGCCAGAACCCGTAAGGTGGCCGTGCAACAGTGTATTTGCCCCAAGCGGTTCCGCCATCTGAATCGCAGCTTCCAGCGGACCGCTTTCATCCAGCAGCAGGTGCTCTGGCCTTATGCCCAGCTTAATGGCGGCATCTGGACCGGCAGACGGGCCAACCGCGATGTCGCCGATCCGGATTGTCCCGTTTTCGCGCCGCGCTTCAAAAATATTCATCGCCGGGCTGCCGATGAATTGCGCCGCGAACAGCGTCTTAGGGGTCTCGTAGACCTCCAGCGGCGTTCCAATTTGCTCGGCGATGCCTCCATTCATTACGATCATTCTGTCCGCCATTGTCATGGCTTCGACCTGGTCATGTGTAACGTAAAGTGAGGTAATGCCGAGTTTTTCCTGAAGTTCGCGGATTTCAAGACGCATCTGAACGCGAAGCTTGGCGTCAAGGTTCGAGAGCGGCTCATCAAACAGGAAAACCGCTGGCTCGCGGACGATGGCCCGCCCCATCGCCACCCTCTGACGCTGTCCGCCTGACAACTGTCTGGGCTTACGGTCCAGCAAGGGTTCCAACTGCAGCAGCTTTGCGGCGTCAGTCACTTTTTGATCGATCTGATCTTTGGGCAACCCGGCAATTTTCAGACCATACCCCATGTTCTGACGCACCGACATATGCGGATAGAGCGCATAGTTCTGGAACACCATGGCGATGTCCCGGTCCATAGGCTCTTTTTCGTTGGCCCGTTCGTCACCGATCCGGATTTCTCCTGACGTGACAGTTTCCAGCCCCGCCACCATCCGCAACAGTGTGGATTTACCACAGCCAGAGGGGCCGACGATCACAATGAACTCACCATCGGCGATATCGACATCAATACCGTGGATCACATCCGTCGGGCCAAAGCTCTTTTTGACATTCTCTAGGGATACTGTTGCCATTTCTTACTTCTCGCTATCGACAAGGCCGCGGACAAAGAGCTTTTGCATCGACACCACCACGATGACCGGCGGGATCATCGCCAGAATGGACGTCGCCATGATGACCGGCCATTCGGCCACATCATCGCCGGACGGGAACATCTGCTTGATGCCCATCACGATGGTATTCATCTCTGGATCAGTCGTGATCAGCAGCGGCCATAGGTATTGGTTCCAGCCATAGATAAACAGGATCACGAACAGCGCCGCGATGTTGGTGCGGCTCATGGGCACCACGATATCGATGAAGAACCGCATCGGTCGGGCCCCATCTACGCGGGCGGCTTCAGCCAGTTCATCCGGTATTGTCAGAAAGAACTGGCGGAACAGGAAGGTTGCTGTCGCCGAGGCGATCAAGGGGAAGATCAACCCATAGTAGCTGTTGAGCATTCCGAACCCTGCGACGACCTCAAAAGTCGGCACGATACGAACCTCGACCGGAAGCATAAGCGTCAGGAAGATCAGCCAGAAGAAAGTCGTCCGTCCGGGAAAGCGGAAATAGACAATCGCAAAGGCCGATAGCAGTGAAATCACGATTTTGCCCACTGCGATCCCTATGGCCATCACGAGGCTGTTGAACAGCATCGTGGCAACCGGGACATTCACGCCGGAAAACAGCGCGGCCTTGTAGTTCTCCCAGAACTGATCACCCGGCACCAACGGCATGGGCGGTGACACGATCTCAGGCTGGGTGACAGTAGAGGCGACAAATGCCAGCCAGATCGGGAAGAAGATGATCAAGACGCCAAGGATCATCAGGCCATGAGTCAACCAGATCCCCATGCCGCGATTTTCGACCATTCCGTGTTGTTGGGCTGCCATCAGTAGTGCACCCTTTTTTCCACGTATTTGAACTGGATGACGGTCAGCAGGCCAACGACGATCAGCAGAATGACAGATTGTGCCGAAGACGAACCAAGATCCTGTCCGACGAACCCATCCGAAAAGACTTTGTAGACCAGAATAGTCGTCGACTGCTGCGGCCCGCCGCCAGTGATTGTGTGAATGACGCCGAATGTTTCAAAGAAGGCATAGACGACATTCACCACCAGCAGGAAAAACGCGGTTGGTGACAAAAGCGGCAGCACGATCGTGAAGAACCGGCGCCAGAAGCGCGCGCCATCGATGGCGGCAGCCTCAATCACCGACCTTGGGACCGACTGCAGTGCCGCAAAAAAGAACAGGAAGTTATAGCTGATGCGCCCCCAGGCAGAGGCGACGACCACAAGCCCCATGGCCTCAGTGCCGTTCAGAACGTGGTTCCAGTCATAACCAAGCTGGCCGAGGTACCACGACACGACACCCACGCGGGTGTTGAACATAAACAGCCACAGCACACCTGCCACCGCAGGCGCGACCGCATATGGCCAGATCAAGAGCGTCCGATAGACACCCGATCCCTTGATCAGGCGGTCTGCGATGACCGCCAGAAACAAGGCCGGGATCATCGAGCACAGCGTGACAAGCGTCGAAAACACTGCTGTTGTCACGAAAGAGGCGCGGTAGAACTTATCGCTGAGCAGGAACTCAAAGTTGCCGAGCCCCACGAACTGGGACGACAATCCAAAGGGATCAGGTATGAACAGAGACTGCCAAACAGCCTGCCCGGCAGGATAGAAAAAGAATACAGCGGAAATGATGACCTGAGGGGCGATCAGCGCCAATGGCAACAGCCAGCCGCGAAAGGTGACGCGTTTTTCCATCCTGATGGTCCACCGAAGAAAGAGAATGCGGGCTCTGTAGAGCCCGCATCGGATTGTTGTTTATTGATTGGCGGATTCGAACCGGCGCAGTAGCGCGTCACCGCGTTCTTTTGCGCTGTCCATCGCTTCCTGAGCGGTCTTTTCACCGGACCAGACGGCCTCAAGCTCTTCGTCGATGATCCCGCGAATCTGGTCGAACGACCCCAGACGCAGACCTTTCGAATTTGCGGTCGGCTCCTTCGCAGTCATCTGGATCACCGCGATGTCGGTTCCCGGGTTTTCGTCATAGAAACCCGCAGCGCGGGTGGCTTCGCCAGCTTCAGCCGTGATCGGAAGATAGCCGGTGTTCTGGTGCCAGGCGGCCTGCACGTCGGACGACGACAAGAAGCTCAGGAATTCGCCGACGCCCTTGTATTCTTCAGGGTCATGACCTTCCATCACCCAAAGCGATGCGCCGCCGATAATGGTGTTCTGCGGCTCGCTCGTGACAGCTTCCCAATAGGGCAACGGGCGCACATCGAAATCGAACTTAGCCTCTGCCTTTATGCCAGCGTAACCGGCCGAGCTTTCCGTAAACAAAGCGCATTCGCCAGCCCGGAAGTTTGCCCCACCTTCGTTCCTGCGTCCGGTGTAGATGAACTTGCCATCCTTGGCCCAGTCACCCATTGCCGTCAGGTGTGCGACCTGCGCCGGACCGTTCAGCATCAGCTCGGTATCCAGACCGGCAAAACCGTTGTCCTTCGAGGCGAACGGAACGTCATGATAGGCCGACAGGTTCTCAAGATGGATCCAGCTTTGCCATGCAGTCACCAGCGGGCAGTCTTCACCACCAGCCTTGAGCTGCTCGAGAACGTCGCCAACTTTTTCCCAGGTGGACAGATCCGTATCCGGGTCGACTCCGGCCGCTTCCATGGCGTCGCGATTGACCCACAGAACCGGCGTGGAAGAGTTGAAGGGCAACGACAGCATGTCACCGTCAGTTGTCGTGTAGTATCCTTTGACCGCCCCAATATATGCGTCGGGATCGAATGAAGCGCCGCTTTCAGCCATGACTTCATAGACCGGTTTGATTGCACCTTCGGCCGACATCATCGTTGCCGTGCCCACTTCGAACACCATCAGGATATGCGGCTGTTCACCGGCACGGAATGCGGCGATCCCCGCATTCAAGGTTTCCGAGTAGTTGCCCTTGTGGCTTTCGACCACGACAAACTCATCCTGGCTGGCGTTGAACTCCTCGACCTGCGCTTTCACAAGTTCACCCAGTCGACCGGTGAAGGCATGCCAGAACTGAACTTCGGTTTGCGCCATTGCCGCCACCGGGGACAAGGCAGTTGTTAAGGCAAGAGCGCCTAGCAGATTCTTATTCATGATTCCTCCCATGCATCAGGTTCGATGCTTCGTTGAATACCGACCGCTACGCGTAAACGGCACACATGACGATTTCACGACGTTAGCGTTACAGAAATATAATTCAAGCTTTATCTGTTGGATAAAAAAATAACACAATGTTATGTACAAGGACAGCAGACTAGGATCGGCAATGAGTCAAATTCTGAGAGTACGGCAAATGGAAGCCCTTATGGCAGTGACCACCAACGGCTCTGTCACAGCGGCCGCAAACGATTTGGGGGTAAGCCAGCCTGCTGTCAGCAGATTGCTGTCGGATCTTGAAAAGTCACTTGGGTTCCAGCTTTTTGATCGCCGGGAAGGCAGATTGGTGCCAACACAGGAGGTTCGTTACCTCTTACCCAGCGTCGAACGTGTTCTCGAGCTTATGAGGCAAATCTCGGATGTCAGTCAGGACATCACAAAACGCAAAGCAGGGCACATCCGAGTCGCTTGCCTGCCCGGATTTGCCACCAGCCACCTACCCGATGTCGTCTCCAGATTTTTGGAAAATCGGCCTGGTGTCACCCTGACGATCGAACCAGATAGACCAGAACGCATTCTCGAATGGATGATCGGCGAACAATATGATTTCGGAATCACAGACAGCTTTAATGGTCACCCGGCGGTCGAAAGCACAAATATCGACGTCCGGACAGTTTGCGTATTCCCGACCGGACATGACCTGGAAAACCTCTCCGAAGTTACACCTGCGGACCTTGAAAAAAGTAAAGTCATCCACACACGACGCGACAGCAACTTTTTCGGACGGCTTTCGAAAGCGTTTCAAAATGCCAATGTCGAATTGAATTCACATATCGAAGTCAGGCAGTTCACAGCGGCCTGTGAATTGGCAGTAAGAGGCGTGGGCATCTCAGTCGTAAGCGAACTTGACGCCGTCCAATACACATCTCGAGGATTAAGCTATCGACCATTCAAGCCAGTGTTGCCGCACACCCTTTCGCTGGTGCGCCCGATCTTAAAGCAACCGTCACTGGTGACTTTGGAATTCATCGAACAGTTTAGGGAAAGCCTAAGACCATTTAGGGCAGAGTACGTTGGACGTTAAACACGGGCCTACACAAGCGAACTTGGGTTGAAAAAACACAATGCTCCTTCAGCGAAGCAGTTCGCAACTATGTTTAGCTGAACGGAGGGTCAATTAGCCTGGAGCGACGAAAGCCCCCTGCGGCGACCTGTTCAGTAGAAGTGGTTGCGGGGGGTCGCAACAAACGATCACGGCGGGCGGCACCTACAAAAGCAAAAACCGCCAAAGCCGACATGGCTGAGGCGGTTTCGCAAGTATCGTTGGTTGCGGGAGTAGGATTTGAACCTACGACCTTCAGGTTATGAGCCTGACGAGCTACCGGGCTGCTCCATCCCGCGTCAGTGTCAGATTT
>NZ_JBQFLX010000036.1:0-13606 GCF_056531525.1 Ruegeria sp. N11 | reverse complement strand
GCAACCCGCTACGACAGGTGCCCGAAGGTCTTCCTGTCAGCAATCGCCCTTGCAGCACTCGTTATCTATTGGCTATGAGTCCTGACCCTAGAAGCGCCCGTATGGCAGATACAAGTTGACGTTTCGAATAACAGAATCGAAATAGGTTCTATCAGCCAATGCAGACATTCGCGCAGCCGCAGCGAACGAACGTTTTGGTCCCCAAAATTGGTCGTTAATGGCAAGTACGGCGGATGACCGCATTGAGCCCAAAGTGGACGACTTGAAAAGGCAGTTTCACACTCAGAAGCAAGCCACTAGGGGTGGGCCTACATCGAATTTGGTAGAAAAAGTACAAGCCAAGGAAAAAAGACGATTATCAGGAGTCGAAGGATATCTACTGCCCAGAATGGGGTGACTCCTCTGAAAATTGTAGATGTGGAGACATCCTTAACAACACCCTTTAGCACAAACACATTCAAACCGACTGGCGGGGTGATCAGGCTGATCTCGGTGACAACGACGACGACAATACCAAACCAAACTGGGTCAAATCCGAGGCTGGTCACAACCGGAAAGAAAATTGGTACCGTAAGCAAAAGCATCGACAGGCTTTCAAAGACGCATCCGAGAAGAACGTAGACCAGCAGGATCAACACAATGACCAGAATGGGTGACAAACCTTGAGATAGAACGAAGTTACTGAGCGCTTCAGGTAACCCGGCGAGATTGACGAAGTTCGAAAAGATCCACGCTCCGATCAAAACCGCAAACAGAGTCGCTGCAGTTTGCACAGTTTCAATCAAAACCTGCATGGCCGATGAAAAACTCAAGGTCCGTCGAGATAGGGCGATAAAGAAAGCGCCAGCAGCCCCCATTCCCGCGGCTTCTGTCGGAGAAAACGTTATATAGAAGGGCCAGACATCCAACACACCATAGAGCCCGCCAATCACCAGGAAGAACAGCAGGAGCACCGCCCAGATATCCTTGAGCGACAAAAGCCGCTCTCTCCAAGAAACCCTTTCACCCGCCGGTCCAGCATTCGGGTCTCGGACCACCGAAAACCGGACGGCCACCAGATATAGCAGAACGCCCAGAAACCCCGGCAAAACGCCGGCGATAAACAGCTTTCCGATGCTTGTTTCTGTCAACAGGCCATAGATGACAAGGATTACCGAGGGCGGTATCAGGATGCCTAAGGTGCCGCCCGCCGCGATTGAGGCCGTCGCCAAACTGTCTGAATACTTGTATTTTCGCATCTCAGGCATGGCGACCTTCGACATTGTCGCGGCTGTGGCGAGTGAAGAACCGCAGATAGCAGAGAACCCTGCGCAAGCCACGATCGTCGCCATAGCCAATCCACCGCGCATATGGCCGAGAAATGCGTAGGACGCGCGATATAGCTCTTTGGAAAGGCCACCTTTGTTCACAAAGAGGCCCATCAGGATAAAAAGAGGTACCACCGACAAACCATAATCCTGAGCCGTGTCGATTATCAGTCGGCCCACCATCGAGATAGCCGCGCGAAACCCGCGTAACTCCATAAATCCAAGAAAGCCAATGAGCCCCATGGCAATTGCAATGGGCATGCGCAAGAAAACGAGTACTAAGACCGCCCCCAGCCCCAATAACGACAAAGTCATTCGGAGGCCTCGTTTTTGAGGAACAGGCGCACAACACTACGCGCCAGAAAGGCAATTGAGGTAAGACCAACAAAGATCGCGATAAACCATCCGACATAAAACTGTGGTAGCTTCAGGTACTCTGTAACGTCGCCATATTGACGTGACCGTTCCGCAAGTTCCCAAACCCGAATTGCCGGCCATATCAGAACGATCCCGCATATCGCATCAATCAGGCTGTCACGCACCAGGGCCATTCGTGCGCTGAAGAAAGGGTCAAGCAAGTCCACGACGATGTTCTCACCTTTCCATGACACCAGAGGTAAGGCAGAAAATACGATGACTGCCATAAAAAGCCGGGTCAGTTCGGTCGCACTTTCAATTGGATTGTCCAAAGCGCTCCGCAAAATTACGTCCAGGAACGTCATGCACATCAATACGAATAAAGTGCCCGCTGCGATCCATGTCGGCAAATGAATAGCAACGTACCAAGGATTACGCAGCCTCTGTTTCTGAATGTAAGCCATGCCTGCCTCGCAAAACTGCGGTCCCTTTGCTTGGGCCCGCAGAATCTCTTTTTTGAGTTCAGTTGCCCGACATCTGCTTGGCAATGAAGGCTTGCACTGCAACTGCGTCGATTCCCTTGTCAGACACCTCGGCAAGAACGTTTTCGATTATCGGGCCTGTCATTTCGTTCCAGGCTGCGACGTCAGCTTCGCTGGCTTCCGTCCAGGAATTGCCCTCATTGCCGTCAATGGTTTCGATGCCGATCCGGTCAATCTCGTCCCACATGCGCCCGGCCACCTGAGAAAGCGCTTCGCCTGCTATTGTATCCAAAGCAGCACGATCTTCGTCTGACAGGCTGTCGTATTTGTCCTGATTCATCACGATTGCAAACGAGCCGCGATAGAACCCACCGGGCACAGAATAACTGTGCGGGGCAACCTCAAACAGCTTGAAGCCCGCGCGGGCCTCCATCGGCATCATGACACCATCGGCTGCCTTGGATGCCAATGTTTCATAAACTTTCGGTGCTGGTACCCGGATACCGGTAGCACCGAGCGCTGCGCCCACGTCACCTGAAACCCCGCCTCCAAGCCGCAGCTTCATGCCAGATATATCATCCAGCGATGTCACCTTGGTTTCGGAATGCAGGATGCCGGGACCGTGGGTCATCATTGCAAGAACCTTTACCCCGTCATGCTCGTTTGCCGTGGCAAGATACTCTTCATATGCACGCCAATAGGCCACCGATGCGGCCTCGGCATTGCCTTCGTAGCCAGGCAGTTCGATCATTTTGGATGCCACAAAGCGCCCGGGATTGTAGCCGTGAAAAATCCACGTGACATCGGCCACCCCGTCTAGAATAAGGTCGAACTGCGCTGGCGGCGCCCCCAATCCGTATTTCACCTCTGCGCTCACACGACCATCTGAGGCCTCTTCGAGCATTTTAGTAAATTCAGGCCAGAGCTTGGCGTTCATGCCATGCGTTGGCGGCGCCCATGATGAGATTGTAAGAACAGTATCCTCAGCCCAAGCTGCGCCTGCCGTCAACGAAATTCCAATGGTCAGCACCGTTGATCTGATGAGATGTTTCATGATTCCTCCCAGTTTTTCTTAAACCTACCGCTTCCGTGGAATTGCTTACTGTGTTTTAGATCTTTTTGTCCGCTTGGTGGACAGGTGTGCCTTGCGCCATTTGCGCAGCTATCTGCTGGGCCAAGTCCTTCATTGGGCCGGCATAACGGTTTATTGCTTCTGTCATTGAAAACGCACTGGCGATCCAAATGATGGATAGGCATCCAAGGACACGATCCTCACAGATGATTGGAACCGCCAAACTTGATGTGTCGGGTCGAAAAGTGCGTGGACTACGCGTCGCGTATCCTTGTTTGCGGTATTGAACGAGGCGAGAGGCAATCCAGCTTTCCAGCAAAAATCGCTCGTCTTCGGGGTCGTTATTGTTGCGCAGCAGGTCAAGAATGATGCTTCTTTCCTTGTCTTGCAAGAAGGCCAGAAAAGCTCGCCCAGCCGAAGACCTGAGTATCGGTAAGGATAGTCCGGCCATGTTCCGATCAATCGAGAACAAACTGCGCCAATGCGTGGTTTCTTCGATGACCATGTGCATATCTCGGTAAACCGAAAGATCGAGCGGCCATGAATGTAAGTCGGTGAAATCTGCAAGGCCCGGGCTTGCGACACGGCACAAGTCCGAGTGAGCAGCATAGTTGCCGCCCAGACCGGAAGCACGAGGTGATACTCTAACCCGGGAGTCGGATGCCGACATTAGAATGTACCCTGCTTCCTCCAGAGTGTGGAGCAACCGATAGACCGTTGGTCTCGGCACGCCAATCGCAGCAGCGATTTCGGCAGGCTTAGCCGAACCCTGAATGTTCACGAACCGTAACAAGTCCAGACCGCGTAACAAGGCACGAACGCTGGGTTGGTTATCTGCCGCCATCCTTATCCTTCAAACTGTCCTGTTAAACATTCTCAGGTGGCGACGACCTTTTGGTCAATAGCACCGAAAATGGACTGGCCAGATGGATCGTGCATCTCGAAGCGGACTGTATCCCCAGGCTCCATAAATCGTGTCTCTGCCTTACCATTGGCGATGGTTTCGATCATCCGCTTTTCGGCAAGGCAGGACGATCCGACACATTCATGATCGGTGTTCGACACCGTACCCGATCCAATGATGGTGCCTGCGCGCAATTCTCTGGTCTTTGCGGCATGTGCAATCAACTGTGCGAAATCAAAATTCAGATCGATACCAGCGGGAACCTTGCCAAAGGATTTACCGTTGTACACAGTTTCGAGCGGCAGGGTAACTTTTGCTCCGGTCCAGTATTCACCCAATTCATCCGGAGTGACGCAAACAGGCGAAAACGCACTCGCAGGTTTTGACTGATAAAAGCCAAAGCCCTTGGCCAGTTCAGGTTTCATAACATTGCGCAACGAGACATCATTGCACAGCATGATCAGTTTGATGTGGCCAGCCGCCGCCTTGGCAGAACATCCGATAGGCACGTCATCGGTAACCACGGCAATCTCGCCCTCAAAGTCCAGTCCCCAGTCCACGTCAATGCAGGGAATGTCATCGGTCGGTGCCAGAAAATAGTCGCCGCCCCCCTGATACATCAGAGGATCGGTCTCGGCTCCGGGGGGCATGTCAGCACCGCGGGCTTTGCGTACCAAGCGCATATGGCTGAGATATGCACTTCCGTCAGCCCATTGATACGATCTCGGCAACGGACTGGCCAATTGGTCCGCGTCATAGGCCATAGTCTCGATCTCATTTTGTTCGACCAAGTCTGAGATCTTTTTCAGCGCGCTGGCCGAACTTTCCCAGGTTTCGATCGCTTGCTGCAACGTTTGCGCAACTGATGCCGCAGATGCCATTCTGGTAAGGTCTTTTGACACGACGACAAGTGATCCATCACGACCACCGGATTTAAGTGATGCCAGTTTCATATCTATCTTTCGTTTTTTTCGGCTTAAAAAGGGACAGGGCTTGTTCTGGAAGTTCCAGGAGGGTTTCCGCGACAGCCGCGACGTACCGGTCGGGTCGCACCCAGACGGCGTTTGTTCCAATATCTGAGAGCACGGCGTCCAGCTGGGGGTGATCACGCGCATTAAGTGCGACAGCATCATCGCTGCATTCCGGCATTGAGGCGCGGCTGACAAGAAGGTGCTTGTGTCCAACAGCATCGTCCAGCAGCTGTCCGTCGGTATCAAGGTGCACTTGGGGAAAGGGACGCCCGACATAAGGGTTGTTTGTCTGCACCTGCAACAGTGCGCTCTGACCAAGCTTGGGCGCAATAGATCGCATGGCACCTGAACGCGAACTGTCTGCAAGTTGCAGGGCACTTTCCCGATCAAGCGAGTTGATCAGGCCGCCCAGACGAACCGCAGTTTCAACATAGCTGCGCGCGTGGGGCTGTCGTTCATCCTGATAGCTGTCAAAGAGCATCTCTTCATCGCCGCCATTGAGTGCTTTGACGAGCTTCCAAGCCAAATTCGCGGCGTCTCGAATACCGGTGCACATTCCTTGGCCCATGAAGGGTGGCGTCAGGTGGGCGGCATCTCCGGCAATCAGAACCGGTCCCTTTCGCCAGATTTTCGCGACCTGTGAACGGAACGTATAGACAGCACTGCGCTCAATCTCGGCGTCGTCAGGCGTAATCCACCGCGATAGCAGATCCCAGAGACTCGAATGTTCCATTATTTCGGCGTCGGTTTCACCGTCCAAAGCCATGATTTCCCAGCGGCGGCGAATACCGGGGGCCCGGCAATAAGTCATCGGTCGGTCTGGGTCGCAGAATTGAATGGAATGATCGCCAAGCTCTGGCATTGGATGTTTGAGACGCAAATCGACAACCAGCCAGCGTTCTTCAAACCCCAGATCTTCCATTTCGCTGCCGATCCAGCGACGCACGGACGAATTGGCCCCGTCGCAGCCAACAACGTATCGAGCTTCAATGGTGGACTTGCAGTCGTTTGTCTTATCCAGTGCGGTTAACTCTACGCCATTCCCTGTGGGTTCAAGATTTACTACGTTGTGAAGTTCCAGCGTGGTGGCCGTCGGGGAACGCGCCAGTTCGGCTCTCAACAGCGTTTCGAGATCAGGCTGATGCAATCTGTAGCTTGCGTGCCACCCATGTTTCGTAACGTTCTGCGGTCTTGGCCAGTCCAGCAGCAACTCATTGTTTTCATCGACGAACTTCATGCCCGGGTTGATGTGCACCAGCTTAAAAAGCGCGTCAGCTATCCCGACGGTCTGGAAAACGCGCATCACTTCGTCATCGAAGTGCACGGCGCGGGGCAGATGGTACATCTGGCCTTCGCGATCCAGAACCACAACCGAAACACCGCTTTTGGTCAGGAGGTTGGCAAGTGTCGCGCCGGTAGGACCAAACCCGATAATCGCAACGTCATACATCGTTCAGACCTCGGGGACTTGTCCGTAGAGCCACGGGCAATTCACAACGTTAGGTGCCCGATGCCCCGCGGCTGCGGTTGCCAATCGCTTATCCCGAAAGGCGGCGCGTTCCTGTTCGTTCAGGTACAGCCGTTCGTGGCCCCAAAAGCTGGGCCCGACATTTGTTTCACATGCCTCCCAGGTGGATGGGTCGATGATCCTCCCGCCCCAACCGCTTTCCACGAAAAAGCCCGACGGCGTATGGGCATAAAAGCTTGTCATGTAATCATTTGTGTGCCGCCCTAATGTGTAAGCGATTTCGGCAAGACCAATTTGCGCCAGGTCATATCCCTGGCCCACGTCGTCCAAATTGTCGTACTCCACCATAAAGTGATGAAACCCTGCCTGCCCTGACCCAACGATAGCAAAGCTGTGATGCCGGCCATTGACATGAAAGAAGTAGAGAGGAATTGGCTTCAAGCCGTAGTCGCTCAAATGAAAGCCAAGAACGTCGCGATAGAATGGCACAAGCGCTTCGGCGTCGGACACATGTAAAACAGCGTGCCCCATGCCATATGGGCCGGTCTTGAAACCCTCAATTGGTCGACCCGGGATAAAGGGATCTGTTGTTTTCTCCGGCTTCCAGACGAACTCAAGACGATTCCCGGCAGGATCGACACATGTAGTGATTTCCGTCACATAGCGGCGATCGGCCAGTCCGCGATCCCCTGGGGTCACATTGTGCCCCGCCGCCTCCAGTTTGGTGGCAAGCCTTTCCAGGTCAGACTTCTCGCCAACCTCCCATCCGATGTAGGCCAGAGTATCGCCGGGCTCGTCTGATATGATTAACCGCTGGCGCTGATCATCCATCCGAAACGCCGTATTGCGACCCCCGTGATCCAAAACCTGCATGCCCAGCATATTGCCGGCGAACTGCCGCCAATCGTCTGACTTGTTGGAACGAATACCGATGTAGCTTAGCGCGGTGATCATACTAATCTTCTCCCGAAGATATTGCTTCCCCAATTCACGGTAATAAGCATGCCACAAAATACTTTTGTCCATCAGATGGACAGGAGGGACAGCAATGTTCCGCCTGGCTGGCTCCTTTAATTTGGATGCTCGTCTTAGACTACCAATAAACTACAGCTCAGAAGAAGCGAACCGTGCTCTGTCGTAGTGCAGCAATGCTCTACTAACTTGGAGCGAATATCGCTGACGGCCGCCGCAATTAGAGATGGATAATTTATTTTCCCGAGGCCCAAAAAAGTTCGAACGCCTTCGGCGATTAAGTTCCCATCAATTCACCCGAAGCATACGGCAGCTTTGTCCGCATAGCGGTCGCTCGCGATATGCAGGCGAATGCCTGCACCGAGCCCAATGCGGACATAGCCAGGTTCTGAAACTCGGTCATGCGCTTTTCCAGCGCAAATTGAGTTGAAGCGCCAAGTCCCATATCAATGCATCTATCAAACGGCCGATTTGACCAATGTGCAAAGCCTCATCTCGTACGTTAAGCTACGAAGTAGGATGTTATCTCGCCCACCCCCTTCACAAAATGAGTTTGCGGTTCCGCTTTGGGCAAATGGTCACCCAGCGCGTCCTTGGTTTGGGCTGAGATGTGGATGTGACCCGACCTGCCTGTAGCTTCGAGGCGGCTGGCAAGGTTCACTGTTTCACCCCAAACATCATAAATTGATCGTTTTCGCCCGATCAGTCCAGCAATGACAGGCCCGGTATGGATGCCTATGCGGATTTGCAGGCCCGCACTACTAATTGCGCTGTCAGACATCGTCCCGAGGATATCTCGCGCAAAGTTTACAGCCGCATGGGCATGGTCCTCCCGATGTAGAGGGATACCCGATGCCGCCATGTAAGCATCACCAATCGTCTTGATTTTCTCGATTCCGTGATGGGTGGCCAGGTCGTCAAAAGCAGTAAACAAATTTGACAGCTCGAGGATTAAATCGCCAGCGTCCATGCGGGCCACTAGCGGTGTAAACTCTACGATATCAGCAAAAATTATGGTGGCGCCGGCGAAACGATCAGCGATGTTTGTCTCGCCATTGTTTAGTCGTTTTATGACCGGCGCGGGCAGCATCGAATGTAGCAGCGTGTCGGCCCTGTCACGTTCGTATTTGATCTCATTCGTGTATGCTAATTCCTTTGCGCGCCAGCGACTGCGTTCCATACAGGCATCGACGCGTGCGTGCAGCAACACTGGGTCGATAGGTTTTGGCAAATAGTCTTCAGCGCCTACACTGATGCATTTGGCGATTGCGTCCGTCTCGTTAAGGCCCGAAACCATGACCACGGGTATTTCCCGCCAGGACGGGTCTTCTTTCATTCTTTCCAGGACTTCGATTCCATTCACCTCTGGCATAAGAATATCCAACAGAACAAGGTCGAACCCTTCGCGTTTCAGTGACACGTAAGTTTCCCTGGCTGACCCGACCGACCGCACGCTGTGTCCTTGGCGCTCCAGCAGCCGGGTCAGGATTTCGCGATTGGCCGCCTCGTCATCAATAACCAAGATATGGCCAGTCAAGACTTCGCGATTGACATCCTGGATCGTAAGGCTGCGTTCAAGGCCAGCTGCCATTTCCTCGTCCCTGTTGCAGTCCTCCGCGTTATTCTGATTGTCTGAACCATCGATGGTGCTGTCTATCTGAAGTGCCAGCTTACGAGCCTCATTCAGGATCGCGTTTATGTCCCTGCAAGCGGAAGGCTCGAGATCAACCTCGAAATCATCCAAGACCATTTCTGAATAGCCAATTATTGCATTGATCGGCGAGCGCAAATCATGCCTTAATTTCGCCTGAGCGTCTTTGTCGGTGGAAACTTGGTGCACTCCTTTACCCAAAACTTCGACCATCTGAACAAGGTTACTGGCAGCGACACCGATCTTCTGAAGATCGTCCAGCGCGGCATGTGGCCCAGTTCTGCGTACTTCCTCGATCAAAAGGCCATGAAATCCTACAATCGCCTCCGACGGACCCTTGAGGTTCTGGGAAATGCGGGTGGCTAGTGCCAACTTATCCTTTCGGTTCTTTGAAACCATGCCGTGCTACCTGTCCAGTAGTTTCTCGATGATTTCCAGCAACCCAGGTAGTTCAATAGGTTTGGTATAGAAATCATCGCAACCCGCATCCATGGCTTTGTCGCGATCACTTTGCATCGCATGGGCCGTCAAAGCGACAACTGGGATAGCTTGGGTGTCTGGGTTTGCTTTTATCTGTCTTGTCGCCTCCCACCCATCGATTACAGGCAGGCTCATGTCCATCAAAATTAGATCCGGTTTGTCCGACAGAGCCTGCTCAACGCCTGCCTGACCATCGCGAGCGGACACGGTTTGGTAGCCCTTTCTCTGCAGCCGGCGCGACAGCATGTCGAGGTTCATATCGTTGTCTTCTACAATAAGTATCTTCGCCATCACCTTAAACTTTCTGACCTATGAATAATCTTGTAGTTGGCGCTTTAGTGCAGCAAGTAGATCGCCTCGACCCGTATCGCCTTTGCGAATGACTTCCCCTGAATGGGCCTTTAGCCAATCCAGTTCGTCCCGCGAAAGGTCCTTGGACGTTGCTACGATCACCGGCAAATCTGCGAGTCCATCGGTGGCGCGAACTGTTTTAAGAACATCGAAACCATCCACATTTGGCATCATGATGTCTAAAACCATCAGTGTTGGCCTTTGAGATTTTAATTGGCTAAGTGCACCCTTACCGTCGGCCGCTTCTCGCACTGTCCAGCCATTCCGCGTCAATATACGGCGAAACAGGTTTCGTGTAGACATATCGTCGTCAACGATCAGAACGTCCTTGTTGCGTCCAGAGGCGATTGCGTCAAGCGTTGCGACAAGCCGTGCTGGATCAATCGGTTTAATCAGGTGTTCTATCGCTCCAAAGGCGAGGCCCATGTCGCGATCCGCAACAATCGTGGCAAGTACAACCGGTATCTCGCACAGCTTTGGGTCTGCTTTGAGTTCCTTCAACATCGACCAACCGTCGCGTTCAGGCATAATAACATCTAGTATTATGACGTCGGGCCTTTGCTTGCGCGCAATTTCTATGCCAGCCATTGCGTTCGGTGCTATCAAAACACTGTATCCTTCCTCACGCACGATTTGAGCAACTGCGTTCCTTGCGTCTTCTTCGTCATCCACTATCAGCACACGGCCCAAAGCAATTTCGGTGGACGCTTCACTATAATCGTTAACCAAAGCGGAAACAGCTTCGTAACGTGCGGGGATTTCGAAAGAAAAAGTTGATCCAACACCCTCTTCGCTACTAACTTTAATGTTTCCGCCCATCATGCGGGTAAATTCCTGCGCAATAGCGAGGCCGAGCCCAGTGCCTCCGAAATTTCGTGTGGTAGACTGATCAGCTTGGACGAATGCCTGAAAAAGCTTGTCGCGTTGTTCCGGAGTCATTCCGATACCTTCATCTCGCACCGAAAATCGAAAAAAATCCGTACCGTTTTTCTGAAGTTTAGAGACGATAAGCTCAATACTGCCACTTTCGGTGAACTTTGCAGCGTTGGACAAAAGGTTGAAGAGGTTTTGTCGAAGCTTGGTTTTATCGGTTTCGATCTCGTCAGTGTCATCCAGATCAATTGAGAGAACCAGTTCGTTGCTATTCTTGCTCACCAGTGGCACGATCGTCGAGGCAACTTCGTCCAATAATGGCCTAAGCGCAAAGCGTTCTGGGTACATATCCATCTTGCCCGCTTCAATCTTGGACAGGTCCAGAACGTCATTGATAAGCGACAGCAGGTGCCGCCCAGATGCCATGATCTTTTCCAGATCGTCGGTAGCTGTCTCGAAACCCATTTCCTGCGCATCTTCTGACAACATTTCGCTATAGCCGATGATTGCGTTCAATGGAGTGCGCAACTCGTGACTCATGGAAGCCAAGAACTGGCTTTTTGCTGAGCTGGCGGCGATCGCCTGCGCGTTGGCTTCTTCAAGTTGTTCCTGTTTAGACTTTAGATCAGATATGTCGCTATAGATAGCGACCGTACCCCCGTCGGGCGTCTTGCGTTTCGACACCTGAATCCAGGCGCCGCCCAATAGAACTTCCTGGCGATACCCATCAGGTCTGTGATGTCGTGCAAGCCGCTCGCTAATCCATTCTTCGTCAGGTATATCGTTAGTTTCAACTGATTTTCGCTCTAATTGCAGCCGCAAAATGCTTTCCAACCGCGTGCCGGGCACAAGAACGTCTTCCACATGTGTGAAAATGCGGCGGAACCGATCATTGAAGAGTATGAGTTGGTCTTCGTTGTCAAACAGCGCAAATCCATCTGGAATTGTTTCAATTGCTGTCAGAATGGTATTGCGCTGCGCACGCGCCTCCTCTTCTAATTCGCGTCGTTTGTCCTGACTGTCTCGCAGCGCCCTCAGCGCCTGGGACATCCGGCCTAGCTCATCAGGGCCTTCAGGCGGTAGCGCAACATCGCGTTCACCGCGGATCAGGCCTGAAATCGCGATGTTGATTGCATGCAGTGGTACAACGATCGACCTCAGAGCACGCCATGTAAGAAGCGCTCCCAAAATCACAATTACAATACATGCGATGATCGCTCGGTTCATCGCAGCCCTGGCGGCGACAGTTGCTTCATTTCTGGTTTGATCAGCGCGTTCAGACAGGTCTTCTACCAATTGTGTCAACGTTTTGTCGACTTCGTCGCTTGCGACACGGGCCTGAGCGAGCAATTTGTTTCCCAGCACCCTGTTCCCATCGGTGTAGGCATCGGCGGCACGCATAGAAGTTTCGTGATAGGAATTTGCCTGCTCTTGTACAGAAGCTGCAGATTCGGGTGCAAAAGCCGCGAGTTGTTCGAGGCTGCCGTTGAGCTTCGCACTCGACTCATTGGCGCGCCGTTCCGACAGGGTCAGTAAGCTTACAGAAAGGTCCGTCAACCAGTACCTCATTTCCCCAAAATGACGGTCTGCCTGGCCTGCAACTTCCAGTCGGTGAAACTCAGTATTTGCATCTTGTATTCGGGCCTTGTTGCGCGCCAAGTCGTAGACCATCACGATGGTGCTAACAACCAAAGCGGCCAACAATAACGCGGACAATGATCCGATGCGTACCGGAATAGTGTTTTTGGACACCCATCCCCAACTATCGTTCGCGCCGGATTTTTGTTTCATTTAAAAAGCGTTATGCTAATTGCGCCGGCAAGATCACCAAGTTGCCCACCTTCTTTGGGAAAACCGGTCACGTCAGTTTCACCTGCTGGCGATCCGTGGCAAGAAAGGCAAGATTCAGAATAATATTCCGGGATCAACATTCGAAATGCGAGTGTTCCGGAAGCGTCAGTTTCTTCGAAAAATGGTTGCCCCGCGACCCAGGAAGAGTTCTTGAACTTTTCCTCGATAACCGAGTTTTCCCAAGTGTCAGGACGGGCCATGCGATTGCGCACAAGTTCCGAAGGCGCCGTTACCTTGACCGTGGCAGATGTACCGATTTCATCCGCGAACTGTTCATTTACCAATCGAGCAAAAACCGCTGGAATAAATCCTTTGAACGCCACTCCCTCTGCGTTTATTAACTCTTGGTTTGCGTCGATTACCGTGACCATAGCGTTCAGCTGCGTTTCCGTCAGTTTACGCTCCAATGGGTCCAGTCCGTCATGTAGCGGGAGTTCTCCATTGGCTGCCACGTACGCTTCAATTACTTTCTCATAAAATACGTCGCCGGAAAGGCCTTTGTCAGTAATATCTGGATCGTTGATCAATTCCTGGCTGTTCGAAACCACGCTTCTGCCGGCCCTTAAAACTGCCGCTAATCGGTTGCCTGTTTCAACTTGTTCTGCGGTTTGCGCTGCAACTCCATCTGAACTAACAGGATAGAATAAACTTATAATGACTGCTGTTCTAATTATTGGGTTTTTCAATGGAGCAACGCCTCCGCGCAAAGTCGAGTGCAATGACAATACGCTACAGTAGCAAAAATTCTTTAAACTGTCTTAGGAATTTGGTTCGACTAGGGTCAGGACTCATAACCAATAAATGACGGTTGCGGCGAGGGCGATGGCGGAGAGGAAGACCTTCGGGCATCTGTCGTATCTGGTCGCC
>NZ_JBQFLX010000035.1:0-13758 GCF_056531525.1 Ruegeria sp. N11 | reverse complement strand
GCCATCGCCCTGGCCTCCTCCAGCGCCCCAGATGGCAGAACCGGTTTGTCCGGCCCTTCGACAACCTGACCCCGGCGCGAGAAGCGGATCAGGTCTCCGGGCTCTTCGGTCATCTCGTAATCGGGCAGATGATCGGCGGCGATCATGTCCCGGATCATCTTGCGGAACACCCGCCGGGGTGAGGCCGAACCCGAGGTAAAAGCCGGAGGGCTTAAAATAATGCTGGGAGTTCTGGGAATGACCGTTCTTGTTGGCCTTGCGACCGGTGGGGCGGCCTTGTTCTCAGGGTATTCTCTGTTCATGGTTCTGGGACTTAATATGGCTTTCGGCAGGATGTTCATGCTGGCAGCCATTCTGGAGCTCTGCACCGTCAAGTCGTTGAAAATGAGGATGCAAAGGCAACGCCATCCCGTGGTCTCCTGATCATCTGACGTTTCCGCTCCGCGTCGTCTCATTCAGGACAATCGGCGATAACATATTGCCAGAAATTGGTCCGGAAACCGCCCCGCGATGGCAGAGCTGTTTTTGGTGGCTCTATACAGACGCAGTTTTCCAAAAAGTTGCGTTTGCATACAGAACCCTTTGAACCAAGCATCAAAGCATGATCACTTAAGCCCAATCAAATAGAAAAGACATTTGCAATGGCGCCGTTGAACATGAACACCTTGACATCCTTGCACCAGCCAAAGAACCCGGATCAAAGCGTCCCCACGCTCAGTATCGTTGTGCCCATGTTCAATGAAGAAGATGTCCTGCCGATCCTGTTCGAGCGGCTAGGCGCATTTCTTCAGACACTTGATGAAAGCTATGAAATCATCTGCGTCAACGATGGCAGCTCCGATGGCACCGCCGAGCTTCTTACTCACGCGCATGAACGCGACAATCGCATAAAAGTTCTAAACTTTTCACGTAACTTCGGCAAAGAGATCGCCATGACCGCCGGTCTAGACGTTGCTACGGGAAAGGCCGTCGTGCCCATCGACGCCGATTTGCAGGACCCGCCCGAATTGATCGAAGCGTTCCTGGAAAAATGGCGCGAAGGGTTTGATGTGGTCTATGCCAGTCGGCGTCAACGCAACACGGACACCAGAATGAAACGCTGGTCGGCGAAAAAATTCTATCAGGTCCTCAACCGGCTGTCCGGCGTACCCATACCTGCCAACACAGGCGACTATCGCCTGATGGATCAGCGCGTGGTGCGCGCCATCGTTCAACTGCGCGAACAAAATCGTTTTATGAAGGGTCTCTTTGCCTGGGTCGGATTTCGGCATACCGAGATACCTTATGACCGTCCAAAACGCGCGGCGGGCCGGACTAAGTTCAATTACTGGCGCCTTTGGAATTTCGCCCTTGACGGCATCACCGGGTTCAGCACTGTCCCACTGCGCATTGCGGGCTATGTCGGAATGCTCACCGCACTGGGGGCTATCTTCTACGGCTTCTTCCTGATCATGCGTACCTTGATTCGTGGGGTGGAGGTACCCGGCTATGCCTCACTGATGGTCGCGGTGCTGCTGATCGGCGGGCTGCAGCTTGTCGTGCTTGGGGTGATCGGAGAATATCTGGGGCGGCTTTACGAAGAAGCTCGAAACCGGCCGCTTTACATCGTTGAAAGCAGCCTTGGCCTTGATGAAGCGTCCTCGTAATAGGTTCGTTTTTTTGCAACAACCCGCTCAGATAGACCCCGCACTCATTCTTGGCTAACACATCGGCCCGTTGGCACAATTGTTCCTAGTTGATCCATCCTTGTTGCTGGGCGATCTCTTCCGAGCAGCCGGTTTGCATTCCCTGACGCTCTTCCAGCGTCCGCACGAAATTGCCCGCATCCATCAAACTGGCATGGGTATCGGTATCCAGACATGCACAACCCCGCCCCATCGTTTCGATCCTAAGCTGGTCTTTTTACAGGTACACCTGCAACAAATCGGCGATTTCCAGTTCGCCCCGCCGGGAGGGTTTGACCCGCCTGGCGCGCTCTGGCGCGGTCCGCCACAAAAATACAGACCCGTCACCGCATAGTTCGACGGAGGCACCGGCGGCTTTCGATGTTCTCTTTCGCGCGCCTGTCCGCATCAAAGGCGGCGGCGCCATAGCGATTGGGATCAGCGACATGGTAACCGAACACCGTTCCGCCTTCGGTCTGTTTGCCCACCACCACCAGCAGCTTTGGCGGGCCATGGCCAAAAAAGATGTTATCGCCCAGAACCAACGTCGAGTGCGCAACGGCCAGAAACGCCTCGGTCAACACAAAGGCCTGCACCAGACCATCGGAGCTGGGCTTGCACCACATAAGTCAAGCTGCCCCCCACTGGCTACGATCCCCCAGCACGCTTGAGCTCACATTGTTGTGTGGTGATCACACAGATCTCGCAAATACCCACCAACATCAGCACTGACAGCGGGTAAAAGATCATCAGTTTGTCATAAAGTGGCAACAGCTGTTTCGGCAGGGCCATTGTGATCGGATAGAGCCGGGTGTTCGATTCCCCTGCAAGAATGATCCCTTGCGTGTGTCCATGATGCTCTTTCTGGGTCTCTCAGAATATCACTCAAACCCGGCCGCCAATCCGGTCGGGTAGTGCCGACAGTCGTTTCCAGTGAGGAGCAATCGAGGCGGGAATTCAACGGCCGTCGCGTGAGCGTCGGATAGTCGGTTGAGGGAATGTCTTTCACGTCACAATGCGTCTCTAAACAGTCAAAATCTCTCGAGCAAATCCGGCCAGCTAACATCCGGGGCGCCTGAAAAATAGTAAATTTCCATCTTATCAGCTCTTCTGCAAGTTGACAGGCCATCGACACGCAGGTAGCCGCAATGTCACGCGCCGGTGTCGGGCCGCTAATCTGATCGGCCGCAATCGACAGTTGATCGCGTTCCGCCCCAATATGCCGCATTGTCTTGATGAAGTTGTTGTCATGGGCGGACACCACCAACAAAGTCCGCAGGATGGCATGGCCCCTATGGCTTGGACGATCCCCTGCTCTACTGTCCGTTTTGAACACCTATATGCCCCAACGGCCCCGGTCGGATTCCAAGGCACCTGACCCATCAAACACGTAATCCGTCGAAATAGAGACAGAAGGGATACTCAAATCGGCGCATTCCTGCGCCACCTGACCTGTCCGGCCAAAGACAAGGGTATTTATGCTTTCACACCCCACCACTGGTCGACACCGTCGCGAACTTGCAGGGCGCACCACCAAGGTTCATTGTCAAGATACCACCGAACGGTTTTCTCCAAAACCTCTTCGACGCTGACCAACGGCCGCTACCCAGTTCTTCCCGAATCCGGGTCGGGTCGATGGCATAACGGGCGTCATGAACGAGGTGACCGTACAAAAAAGTGATCAGATCGGTATAGGGCGCAAACCCAAGGTGCAAACGATCCAGAATGGCACACAACGTTTGCACCAGTTGCAGATTACTTCACACATTTTCGCCGCCGATGTTTTAGCTGCACCCGACCTGTCCCTTTTGGACCACCAACAGCAGCACTTCAGCGTGGTCCTCGACACAAGGTGGTCTCTAACATTGAAGCCAATGCCAAAACTTGGTAGCGGCCTGCTGGCCAGAGCGTTCAAGATGATCACAGGGATCCGCTTTTGGGGAAAGTTTTAGGGCCCGCAATTATTTAAACAATTCGTCAGTACAACTGGCAAGCCATAGGTCTCATCCCAGGCGCGCGCCAGATGATTGTTGGTCGACTTTCTGGTCGAATAGGGTGAGCGAGGATCATAGGGTGTTTCCTCGGTGAATTGCCCCGTTGGCCCCAGCGAGCCATGAACCTCGTCGGTAGAGATATAATGAAACCCCTCCGGTCGCCCCTGCCTGCAGTGCACCAACTTGTCCTGCGCATGGGGCGGAGACCGGAAATGCAGATCGCGAAGGGTACCAACGCAGGCTGAAACCGGATGATTACTCTGCACAAAATCCAGATGATTCCACGGTCAGCCAACATTTTGCGTTTCCAAAATTCACAAAAAACCCGCGCGCATCACCGAACCGCCTGTGGGCTCAAGATCGGAATGCCCGGCAAAAAGTTTCTTCAATCTGCATGTATTCAAAGCCCGTGTTAACACACCATGTTCATAGCAAGTGATTACTGGATTTTCATAGGAGAGATGCGAAAGGTCCAGATCTTCCCATCAATGTAAAATAACAACTCCATCACAGCGCATTGCGCAAGTTTTGGAAACGCTGAAAGCCAAACAAAGACACAACCCCACCCCGTAGAAGTACACACAAGAATTAAGTTCTTTCGGCCACGAAAGATAACTCCGAAGGTCAGGGTCAAAACCTTCTTCCGATATTGGTTGCAAAACACTACGTCTTTGGTCACGCTGATTGTCAGTGACGAGTTTTTTGGGAAGCAATGGTTTAATGAAATTTTCGAATTTCACTCAAAAAATCAATAAAGTCGATTTTTCGTTTTTTACCTTCGCTGTATGTGGATTGTTACTGGCATTTCTGACCGGCGTTGTCTTCGGCCATTTCAGATTGCCGCCTCAGCCACAGTTGGAACTTGGGATAAGCACGTTGAAGGCCGTCAGGAAAGAAGGTCTGGCGATGCTGGGTGTCCGCCCCGTGCAGCATATGGAGGCAATGACCTTTCCAAGCGACCATATCGCACGGATCGACCCTGCGAAGATGCAACCCGGCGTCACGATGCTGGTCAGTGTCTTTGACGGACGCCTGACCGCACGGCTTTACGGGATGGATGGGGTTGTTCTGCATGAATGGCCCGTTGATTTCTTCGAGCTTGCGCAGGAAAGTGCGGCGCACAGGTTTCATGCACTCATCCATGGCGCGCAGCTTTTGCCAAATGGCGACCTGTTGGCCAATCTGGACGGCCAGAGCACCTATCGGATTTCCCCTTGCGGAGAGATCGTCTGGAAAAACGACAGCCGCGCGCATCATTCGCTGACCCTTGATGATGCAGGCAGGTTCTGGACGCCTGTATACGTGGATAAATACCCTTCCAGCTCACTGTTTCCCTACGGAGACGGGTTTCACTTCGACGCCATCGCCCGGTTCAGTGTGGAAACCGGTCAGCAAACAGATATGGTGGATCTTGTAAAAGTTTTAACCGATGGAAAATACGAGGGCATGATGGTCATTCGGCCAACGCCGGACGATTTTTCCCACCTGAACGACGTCGATGTCCTGAGCGCGGAGATCGCGGATGCGTTCCCCAATTTCAATTCAGGGGATCTGCTTCTCAGCTTTCGGAAGTTCAACCAGATTTGGGTTCTGGATGGGGAAACTCACGCTCTGAAATGGTATATGACCGGGCCGATGCTTGGACAGCACGATCCTGATTTTCAAGCGGATGGCACGATCACGCTTTTTGACAACCGTTCTGGTGGCAAGCCAGAGGCCGAAAGGGGTTTCCGCGGGAAATTAGGCGGCAGCCGGGTACTAAAGATTGATCCAGTTTCCCGCAAAGTGATCACTGTTTTTGACGGATCAGGCCCCGAAGCCTTTTATTCTCTGTATCGGGGAAAGCACCAGATCCTTGAGAACGGGAACATCCTGCTGGCAGAGACCGATCGAGGGCGGGCGTTTGAGATCACCCCGGACGGCAAAGTCGTTTGGGAAATTATCAACTCGTATGACGACAACTCGGTGTTCTGGATGATGGATGCCCTGCGATATCCGCTGTCTTACGGTGACTTTGTCGAAAAAGGATGTTCTTGAAACCGCTGGGGCGCAATCACTCAGACGGATTGCGCCGAACCCTGATAAAGTACTGCAGATAAATAAAGTTTTTCAGCAAGCCCAGGGTTATCCAATTCATCAGTTGCTTGCGCCGCCCATAGAACTGGCCTTCGATATGTTCCAGTTCAAGCCCGGTTCCGGTCATCAGCTGAATCGCGGTATCTCGAACGAACCACCGAAGATGCGTTCGGTCGAGGATTCCCTTCTCAGTATAGTTAAAGCGCCCCTTGAAAACCAACGGGATCACCAACCTGTGGTTTCTTGCATTCGGTATGCTTGCAACAATCACCCCGCCGGGTTTCAGCATCGCATGGCACGCCTCGATCGCGGACCAGGGATCTCTCAGATGCTCGAGAACATCCAGGCACATGATGACATCAAAGTCGCCCTGTTCGGCCTTAATCTTTTCCAAAAGTGACGCGTCCTCGAGGTTACCGGCATAGGCTGCATCGACGCTTGGGTGTTTCGTGTAGGCAACAAGATCGACAACTACGTATCGCGCAGCCTTTCCCACATCCTTGAGATAACCCGCCGAAGCCCCAATACCACCGCCAATGTCCAGAACCGCATTCTGACCTTCCGGAACCAAGCTGAGAACGTCCTTTCGGACCAATGCGTGGTAATCCTCGCGGACTTCTTTGTTTTCCATTTTTATCAACTAGTTACCAGAAATGAATGACGGGATCATATCGATGCGGTCTGCGGAAAACAATACCGCTGGACCGAGCCCCAGCAAGAAGGTCAAATCCCATCACATACCGCAGTCAATAGGCCGGTTTGCCATCAGATTGTTCTGTTAACTGATACAAAACCCTTACGATCAACAAGGCCATACGGCTGTTTCAGAATCTTGTGAGGGGCCGGGAAAACAAAGCCAAGACCCGCTCAAATTCGGCCCTGAGCGCAGCAAACATGCAAATGCCCCCCAAATATCTATTCACTAAGAGCAATCTGCGTCCTTTGCTTGCAAAAAATTTCATACAGTGATTGGGAGCTTTCGATATAAAAGACAGGCTTTCACTTGTTTTCTTCGTTGGAGCCTGCGCGACAGCGATATTCCTTCTTGGTGTGCTTACAGCCCGAAACCACTGGGTTCATTGCCGTTACATCACCTCCGCGATTTCCGAAGTCAAAACAGCATTCACCTACGATAAGGAACGGTTGGGCCGGCAGTATTTCAGACATAGTGATGCCCCCGAAACGCCTGATATGGTTCATGATCCAAACATACGTACACTAGGCGCGAGCCTAGTTTCCGGGTCACCCGTGACAAGGACGTACACAGGGTTCTAATTGTCGACGTCTGGGGGGTGTCGTTCAGGAATGGGCGCTCAAATGGGATGAGTTGTGGCCCCGGAAACCCCTCCCAAATCCTGGAACCTACCCTGAACCGCAAGCAACACCATCTGTATGGAATTGTGTTTCTGGAAAATGGGGATATCGTCTTTAATTTCACCGAGTTCGCCGTGTTGAGAATAAGCCCTTACGGAAAGGTCGTTTGGCGTCTCGACAGACGTGGGCACCATTCTGTCGATGTCGGCTCTGACGGAACGCTTTGGATACCTGGCCTCGTCACCCACTATGAGGCTGTCAATAGGCTGCCGAACCACGCCCCACCCTTCGAGGAGGCCTGGGTTTTGCACGTCGCTGCCGCCGGCAAAATTCTTGACGAATTCTCATTGAACCAGGCCCTGATCGACAACGGGTATACTGGTTTGCTTTATGGTTCGCCTCTCGCTGAATTCACACCAATCGTGACCCGCGACATCCTTCTTATGAACGATGTCGAGGTGTTCGAAACGGATATGGAGGAAGGCGTGGCGAAACATGGTGACATTCTTGTTTCGTTGCGCAATATCAACTCGATCATCCTGCTGAATCCTCGGAACCGGCGTATCAAGTTCACCTCAACCGGCAGGGTCATCCACCAGAAGCGTGCCTACTTTATCGATGGCAACACGATCTTGGTGTTCAATAACAACAACCCGCTGCCGAAACGGCTCGACAACGCATCCGGCAGACGCGGCGTTCAGAACCAAAGCAGCTCGGTCGATACGACATAGCTGGCTTCTGGAGATGTTATGGCATTTGTCACCGATGCAGGTGGTGCACCTTTCTTTACCGATGTGATGGGCCTGCATCAGCGGCAGGACAAGGGCAATTTTCTGATTGCCGAGGCGCGGGCAAGGCGCGTTCTCAAATGATCGCCAGATGGCCGGACTGTTTGGGAACACTACAATCTGGTCGACGAGAAGCTTCCGGGCGGTGTGACCTATACCGAACGACTTGATCCTGGGTTTGATCACCGGTATTTTGAGGCCGCTCGCCAAGTCTGCTGGGGCTGAACGGCGTTTCTGCACGTTTGTGCCCGTTCACATGGCCATTTGGGAGTGTCCCAGATGCGCAGCTTCCTTCAGCGCCTTGTAGACCTCATGCGCCTTCCGCAAACGCTCCGGGTCGAACCCCTCTGCCTCCGTCAGATCCGGATTGGAGTGAAAATATGTCTCGAAATTCTGCTCTCCGGTTGTTAACCCAAGACTCTGATACAGTGCCGTCATCGTTGCCTGTGGTGAACTGCGCAGATCATCCTGAAGGATAAAGATGCAATTGTCCGTGTATTTGAGCAGTTCCCGGAAGGTGCAAAACCAATAATCCAGCCAATAATCCGGCAGATGCGTGTCGATTTTTCCCGGCTCCATGCCCGGAAACAGGAATGGTTTGTGCAGGTTGCCAAACTCGTAGTGGCCGATATCCGCCATGTAGCGGGTCACAAAACTGTCTTCGTCCTGCAGCTTGCTGAAATTGACATGTTGCCGCAACAGGGATCTGGCATGGCTTTCCGGCCGGCGAACGGGCACGACGATCCGGCAATCGGGGAACGATTTGAGCAGATAGGGAATGCGGGCGATATTGGCATTGTTCTTCGAGCAATAGCGGGTTTTCCCAGCCGCGCCCCAGCCCGCCTGGCTATTGCGCGCGCGGATGATGCTGCCCATGTGCTGGCGCAGAAACCGATCCGCTTCGGGTACTGTCTTTTCAGCATTCCAAAGCGAGATCGACGGCCCTTTGTAGATTTGTGGCCAAAACATCTTCCAAATGACCTCTTCCAGCGCTTCGGCGCTTTCTAGATCAATCTCCATACCATCGCCATGCGCCCGCGCCTGCCGCCTGACAGTGCGTTTTTCGCCGCCGGCCAGCCTGTTCCACAAAATAGGGGCCGTCACGAATGGCATGTCCCGATAGATATGCGTTGCAATCTCGCGGGCGTCGTGCAGCGCATTAAGCACAGCCGTCGTCCCCCCTCGCGCCAGAGATGTCACGAAGATGGGTGCCAAAACCTCGGGCCGGGAAAGTCGCGCAGCCAGCCTGTCTTCGGCCCGCGCGGCCAGTTTCAGCACTGCAGGGCTCGCGAAGGCCAGATTATGAACGAACTGGTCCACGGGCGAATACAAGGGGTCACCGGCGTTCCGAGGGGCCTTAGCCGACCGAAACCGGCCAGCAACCTTAACCAGCACGATGGCCAAAACCGACGCGATAACGATGTAATCGAGCCGGAGCATGACATCCAAGACGGTGCCGCTGGTTGTGTAACCGATGGCATCCGCCAGAAATATCGGCAAACCCGCAGCGATCAGAGCAAAGGTGATGCGCCACGCAATGTTCAGCCCGCCGACCAGCAGCCGCAAACCGGCTTGCCGCGCTGCAATCTCTTTTTCCCGGTCTGAAAGCTGACTATTGAACAGGGCAGATACACCCGCCAAGCTTACCCCAACAACCTGATGCGCCACGCCAGCTATGTTCGTCCACCAAAGCGCACAGATAAACCCGGCAACGACAAAAAGCGAAACGATGACCGCCTGTATCATTGTGCCGCGTCGGACTCGCTACCTTTGTCGCCCTGCCCCTTCGCCCCCCAGATCAGTCGTTTGAGCGGAAACCACAACAACCCTACGAAAAGAAAGAGAACGCCCAGCACCACAGCGATTGTCACGGCAATTGCACCCAGCCCCGCGCCAGGGCCGATATAGGCGTTTGCCGGATTTGGAAGCACCGCAAACAAAGCGCCTGAAAAAAGCGATAGCTTCAGCAACTGGCTGGTCGCTCCAACCTTCATCAACCATTTCATGGTATTAGTCTCCCCAAACTCGCAATCAGGCGCACATAGTGTTGTAAAAAACTTTATCTTCCATTTTCTGAGCAACCCCGAAAGGTGGCACATATTTCTAAACTAACCGATTTTCGCTAAAATAGGAGCTTCAAAAGATCACTTCCCTCACTTTTCTCAACGATTTTATCAGATCCGCCACATTGTCGCCCGGGGCTGGCACGCAAGCCAAATACCGGCAGGTTGTTGCACGTGTAAGAAACAGATGGTGTTTCGCACGCGAAACATCATTTGGCACGGACTTCCAACCAGACGCGCAGGTCCTCGAAGAACTCATCGCAAACACCGCGGCCAGACAACACAATCTGCGCACCATTTCGACTCTGTTTCACGACAATATCACCGATGCTTTCTGCCTTCGAAAGGTATCTCTCAGAGGTTTTTGGGTCGCTTTTTCCACCATGCTGCACAGCCTGGGTCAGCCGTCGCAATTCGTCATCCGGCGTGTCGGCAGCGCCATCGCTTAGCACAGTTGCCAGTTTCTGAACCCGCTCTGGTTCCTCCTTCAGGACCTTCGCAATCGACAACCCCAGCCGCTCGGGGATGGCCGAGGCAAAGCACAGATGTTCATCCAGCGCGTGATAGATCGCAATGAACGAGCCGATCTTCGACCGCTTGGCGCGACTGGCGGATGCGAACAGCCCGCGCAAAGCAGCGGCCTCATCCGGGTAAACCCCCTGCTCCGCCGCGCGCGCCACGATCCGGGCACGTTCATAATAGCTCAGCCCGACCCGGATCTCGTTTTCCTCGACCATGGCCACATAGGCGTCCGAGGCGCTCTGAGGCTGTCTGAGGAACGCCCGCACGGTTTCAAACCGCGCCTCGCCCGTCTCCTGCACCAGCGCCCGCAACGCGGTCATCCGACGCCAGCCGGAAATCAGGCCATACCGCCCGCCCTCCAGCTCGACAACCTCGATCGGGGTTTGCTGTCCGCGGGCCTTCAGACTTTCCTTCAAGGCCTCCATATCCGCATCATCGGCGGCCAGGCGGTCGCGTACCAGATAGGTTTCCTCGACAGTATCCAGCGGCAGGTCCTGCACCAGACGCCCTTCGGCGCGGGCCGCACGCAATTCCCCGGACAGCTCTTCCAGCGCGGCCTGTGCCGCCGTGGCACCTGCCACCTGCGCAACAGGGGGCGCGGATCGTGGTGCCTCAGGGGCAAACATGGATTGCGCCCCGATGCCCGGTCGGGTGTCGTCCAGATAATCCGACCGGGCAGGGGTCAGTCGCTTTCGTTTCGCCATCACATTCTCCTTTTCCTGCGCGGATCAGACTCTGCACCGGGCACCGCTGATCGTGTTTCGCGCGCGAAACATCCCGCTTAAAGCGTCAGTTCCGGCGTTTCTGCCTCTTCGGTCTGCCCAGCCAGCTCCTCGCCCCGCCAGACACCGATCAGCAACTTCTTGAACGAGGCATAGGTGGCGTCAAAGGTTTCGCGCCCGCGCACATAGGTCTCACGGTTGAAATCGCGGTAATCGGCCTCATAGATGCCGTTGACCTGTTCCCCGGCTTGCCCGATCAGCGCCGTGTAGCCTTGCCAGTGTGGCGACAGGGTGCGGCCCAGATAGGCCTGCATCAGCCCGGCCAGCTCTGCCTGCTGGCTGCCGTCATAGCGGGTGATGACCGTGCGCACTGCATCCCACTGAAAGGCCATCTCGGGCCGTCCCAGCGCGCGGGCGGCCATATTCTCCCCCTCTTCAATCGACTGGAATGTGGAATGCAGCATGTCGAAGAACCGGCCGGTGGAATCGAATTCCAGGAACGATGCACCCATGGGCACCAGCAGAATATCCGAGGCCGCCAGCCCGTTGATCGTCAGATAACCCAGGGCAGGGGGGGTATCGATGAAGACGATGTCATACTCATCCAGCACGCCATCCTCTTCCAGCGTTTCTGTCAGCGCATCCCACAGCTTCCAGCTGCGCCCCTGCATGCGCCAGACCGGGATCTGGAACTCGGCCCAGTAAAGGTTCAGCTGTGCGCCGATCAGATCAATGTTGGGCCAGTGGGTTTTCTGGATCAGATCGCCGCCGCGCAGTTTCAACGCATCCGACAGCGTGTCGTCGATCGGATGCGGGGCCTCGCCCCGGTCAAGCCGTCCCTGATTGTCCCGGCGCAGATGGGTGGCATAGTGGCGCGCCAGCAGGGGGAACACCGTCTGCCATTCATCGGTCACCTTGCCGCCGAAGATCGAGGTCATCGACCCCTGGCTGTCCAGATCGATGACCAGCACCCTGTAGCCATCCAGAGCGGCGGACATGGCCAGATGGGCACAGGTCGAGGTCTTGCCGACACCGCCCTTGAAATTTGCCACCGAAACGATCTTTGCCGGCAGCCCCTTGGGGCGATAGGGGCGATATTCTTTGGCCTTGGAGCCTTCCGAGGCGAAATGCGTCCGCAGGCGCAGCACCTCGTCCAGTGTGAACCACTTGGCGCCGCCTTCGGTTTCGGATCGCCCCTGAGGCAAATCCGGGTTGGCCTTCAGGACCCGGCGGAAATGAGCAGGGGCAACGGGGATCAGATACTTGGTGATTTCCCAGGTCGAAAACAGCCGCAGTTTTTTGTGCCCGCCTTCTTCCAGACCCCGACTGGCCAGGTCCGCACGCCCTCGGGCGCACGCATCGGCAATGGCTGAGAAATCATGGGTTCCGGTCGGGTTCCCAAGTTCTTCATAAGCCAGGTCAGGGTCGATATTGAAATACGGGGGAAGCCCCTCGGATGTGCCTGCTCGCATTGAAATTCTGCCCATGTGCTATGTTTCCCCCAATATACTACAAAAGACAGCATGCAAAAGCATTATGAGTACAAGACTGGATTTTCTAAGCAAAAATAAGGGGTAATTGCTGGTTGAGACGGTGCTTTGAAGCGCGATGCAAAAAATTGTTCAGTTAGAATCTTGTTATTTTATTAGTTACAGTGCTGGATCATCGTTCTTAAACATAAGAAAAAAAAAGGTTTTTCGTGTTTTTTGATACACCAAGTGAATCTGATCCCACGAAAGGGTGACTCTGAACCCACGTTGCAGTGACTCTGAACCCACGATCCGGCGGCTTTACGCCTCCTGTGGATAACTTTACGGTAAGCGTCAATAAAACCACGAACGAAGATTCGGGCAGGAACATATGGGCAGGGCAGTATGAGCGGGTCAGGGGCGTTGTTGCCTGACCGGCATCCAACGGGTGATTTTTTTGTATGCGATATCTTCGATGCGCTGCCCAAGACCGATATGGGGTCGATGGAGCATCCGATGTTTTCGCTCTCGACCCGACCGGATCGGCGGATCCTGAATTACGAACATAACGGGGTCGAGATCACGGTAACGCCTTCGGTGCGGGGGCTGGCGACGATCCATGACAAGGACATCCTGATCTTTTGCATCAGCCAGCTGATGGCGGCGATCAATGCCGGCCGGACCGTCAGCCAGGTGTTGCATCTGAAGGCGCATGATCTGCTGGTGGCCACCAACCGCGAGACCAGCGGCGATGGCTACAAGCGCCTGCGCGAGGCTTTCGAGCGGCTGGCAGGAACCCGGATCACCACCAACATCGTCACCGGCGAGAAAGAGACCACCACAGGCTTTGGCCTGATCGAAAGCTGGGAGATCGTCCGCCTTACCCGGGCGGGCCGGATGGTCAGCGTCAGCGTGAAACTGTCCGACTGGCTGTTCCGCGCGGTGTTGGCAAAATCGGTGCTGACGCTCAGCCGCGATTACTTCCGCCTGCGCAAACCGCTGGAGCGGCGGATCTACGAGTTGGCGCGCAAGCATTGCGGGCGTCAGCCCGAATGGCGGATATCGGTCGAGGTGCTGCTGAAGAAGTCGGGTTCGGCCTCACCCCGGCGGGTGTCCCGCAAGATGATCCGGGACATGATCGCTGCC
>NZ_JBQFLX010000034.1:0-14952 GCF_056531525.1 Ruegeria sp. N11 | reverse complement strand
GTATTGAGAGGTATTATCTTCATCAATCGCAATGGCCTAAGGTGGCGCGACGCCCCAGCGGCATACGGGCCGCACAAGACGCTCTACAATCAGATTAGATCAAACAAACCTTTTCGGCCAGTTCATCAATCAGTACGCGTTGGTTTTCACTGTAATCAACAGGAAGATCGATCAGATGGACGCCATCAGCTGCAAACGCTTTCTCAAAGGTCAGTACCAGATCCTCAGTTCGCTCTACCCGGTGGCCTGTCGCACCATAGCTTCTGGCATATTCCACAAAATCAGGGTTTTTGAACTCCAGCCCCCAATCTTCAAACCCGGCTTGAGACTGCTTCCAGCGGATCATCCCGTACGAGTTGTCGTTCAACACGGCCACAACCAGATTGAGCCCTAGTCGAACAGCGGTCTCGATCTCCTGACTATTCATCATAAAGCCGCCGTCGCCACATATCGCCATAACGCGACGGTCTGGATAAAGTTTGGCCGCCATCATGGCGGAGGGAAGGCCGGCTCCCATCGTGGCCAGTGCGTTATCCAGCAGGACTGTGTTGGGCTGGTAGGCCTGATAATTTCGCGCGTACCATATTTTATAGATGCCATTGTCCAACGCGATGATATCGCAATCCCGCATAACTTTGCGCGTATCGGCCACAAAACGCTGCGGGATTACTGGGAAACGCGGATCATCTGCACCTGCCGAGATGTGCATGTCGGTTTCCTGTTTGACCCGCTCGAAGTAGCTGCGGTCAAACTCCAAGGGACCGTCAAGCTTCTTTCCCAGCCGTTCAATAGATTGAGCCAGATCGCCAACAACCTCGACCTGTGGGAAATAGACTTGGTCGACCTGCGCGGCCTTGTAGTTCACATGGATAACCTTGGTTCCGCCTTCTTTCATGAAGAAAGGAGGCTTTTCCACCGCGTCGTGACCCACATTGATAATCAGATCTGCCCGTTCGATCGCGCAATGTAAGTAGTCCCCATCGGATAACGCTGCCGTTCCCAAAAACAGATCGGACCGTTCGTCCACCACGCCTTTGCCCATCTGCGTGACAAAGAAAGGAATCTGCGTGTCATTTACAAACTGACTGAGCGCACTGCGGGCGTGTTTCCGGTTGGCACCGGCCCCCAATAGCAGCAAGGGCATTTTGGCTGAGCGGATCATCTCGGCTGCCTCATTCAGAACCGTGTCACCTGCCACGGCATAGTAACGCGGATGAGGTTGCAGGACTGGTTCGGTGGTATCTTCGGCTGCTATATCCTCAGGAAGTTCCAGCAGAACCGCACCGGGTCGCTCCTCTTGCGCGACGCGAAACGCTTCGCGGATTAACGAGGGGATGGTGTTGCCGTGCACAATCTGCTTGGACATCTTGCAGATCGGATCAAACAGACCCACCACATCGATGATCTGAAACTGCCCCTGTTTCGATTTCTTGATCGGTTTTTGGCCCGTTATCATAACCAGAGGCATCCCGCCCAAATGCGCATAAGCTGCGGGTGTGGCAAAGTTTGTGGCACCGGGACCAAGTGTTGCCATGCAAACCCCCGCCTTGCCCGTCAAACGCCCATACGTTGCCGCCATGAATGCCGCCCCCTGTTCGTGACGGGTCAGGACAAGTTCAATCTTGGACGTCCTCAAGGACTCCAACACATCCAGGTTTTCCTCACCCGGGACGGCAAAAACATACTCAACGCCCTCCGCCTCGAGCGCTTCGACCAGCAAATCCGAGGCTTTGGTGAACGACGACGCAGTTTGATATAAAGGGGACATGTTCCCTCCTAAAATCACATTGGGCCGGTCGGTTTGGCTCCACATGCACATGAGTTGTCAGTAATTCAAATAGGATGCGGAAAATTCTGTTTTCAGTGGTTTGCAACCACCGATGCTTGAATTAACGCACCACCATCGAATTTCACCTGCTTTAATTCAATACAGCACGCGCGAAGGATAGCTTCAACAGCAGTACCGGTGTAAAGTAGGCACTGCAAAATGAATTCGAACAAGTATCCGCGCGGCCAATGAAATAGCATTATTTGAAGCGGCCCAAAAAAATTGGACAGTCGGCTCAGATGTGTCCCGAACCTTTGAGGGGATCGCCTTTCCTACATGTCTGCCAAACGGACTTTCCAACTGTTCGCTGCGGAGCGGTATTGCGAGACGATTTGAATGACCGCTCTGCCTACAAAGCGGCAAAGCGCGCAGTTGTTGCACCGGCTTGCACCTGAACTCTTAAGCTAACACCTGGCCGAACCTGTAAAACCAGTATCGGACAGTTTCATGGCTAACATTGATGCCTCGCTCTTGCAGCAAATCCTGCACATTCCGCAAAGAAAGCGAAAATTGGATGTACGAGATCACCGCAAGACGGATGATTTCGGGGCTGGTTTTGAAGTATTTGAACGAGGCAGGTTTGGTCATGGACAAAAGCTACGCAACCGCCCTGCCCCGCTCAAACAAAGCACTTCTGACAAGGCCTCCTGCCGTCCTTCTTTGCTCTCTCTTCTAACGAGAGCACGCAGTAATTTGATCTGTAAAGAGAAAGACTTTGCAGAGCGGTGCGGAACAGAAAAACAGGAATCTGAAGCGGTATCAGAACTATCTGATCTGACAAGGCCGATGGACGAAGGTTTGGAAAGCCCGCGGCCCGCCTAAATCCAAGTTCGCCCTACAAGGCCATCCTTCATTCTAATAAAATCAATACCGCAGTTAAGCTGAAAAAAATGTAGAAAATCTAACCGCAACCCAAGGCTTCCTTGACATAGTTGCCTATTGTCTCACTTTAATTTGGCTCACTAAGTGAGGGACCGCTCCAAAAAGAACACACACCGTTAAACTTGGATCAACGAATTACGTGAACCGAACACTTGGCGTGATGCACGACTCTGTTCGCAGTGGAACCTAGAAATATGTCCTCAAAACCAGGCTTGTGCGAGGCCAAGACGATGCAATCCGCGTCGCTCTCATTTGCGAAATCGACAATAGCCCTGCCCGCATGCCCAGAGATAAGCCGAGTTTCCGCGCATGGAATTTCAGCAGCTGTCTGATGCAAGTTCTCAAGGATCTCATGCCGCGTATTTGCAAGCACTTCGCTTGGAATCTGGGACCCCACATACGCGGGGATAGGCTCTTGGACGTGCACAACAGTAAATACAGCGTCCGCATCAGCCAATTGGTGTGCGGCCTCAAACGATGCTTGGGTGTCGTGCTCTTGGTCCAGTGCAACCGGGATCAGGATGTTCTTGTACATTTGACCTCCTATCTACTTCTCTGATGATTTCAATCTGGTTTAGTCGGCAGCAGGAAATCTAAACCGGCTCAGACTTTGAAGATTTCCCTGCGCTCTTTGTAGCGGCTGCAACATCATCAACTGTTTGCTCAACAGCTTCAGCCTCGGTTTCAGCGACATATGCTGCACAACGGGCCACGGTTTCGAACCATTCCTGCGCGTCAGCAACCAATCGCTCCGTCGAGTGGCGCTGCCATTCCGCCATACTCTGAAGGGCTTTCGACGGTTCCGACGAGTTAGCGTAAGACACTTCACGCGCAGCTTGCAGGGCCGTTCGGACCGCCTCATGTCGCCGCTCGAACCAATGCTGCGCAAAGGCCTCTGTTTCCTCAAGCATTTTTTCTTGCGCGTCCCAGAATTGTTCGATTTGGGCACCGAAGGCCGGATTGCCAGACATGGGCGGCTGCACATTCTTGAAAACGTCCACAAGTGAAGCCGGGTAATTTGACTTGGACTTCTTTGTCGACATCGAAAATTCCTCCTCATTCCCTGATTGACCTATTGTGCCACTTGCGGTGGGCATCCGCCTTAATACAGATCAATATCTCTTATTCTTATGATCCTCGGTTCAGACCGTGTAAGGGTATTCGCATTCGCTCCGACATCAGTTCCTACAAGGCAGGGTCGGAATTTGAGTATTCTAGACAAGAAGTTAACGCTTGGTTTTATGAGCACGTTGCCGTCTTTCTGATTACCCTTGGTGTCCTCATCCTTGCCGGATTGGCGTGCCATCCGCTTGTCTGACCGGGCGCTTGAAAACGGGAGCGCCCCTGAAAGCCGAAGCGGTTTGTATCGTCTTTCTGACAGCGGGTCTTTCGCTATTGCTGGAGGTTTCGTTTCTTTTATCAGGCATGGTTGCAGGCGCAGTTGTCGGAAATCTTGCCCACCATCATGACCGTGCTTTTCATGAGATCGAGCACATTCAATGGCCATTCATCATCCTGTTCTTCCGGTTGGCTGGCGCCACGTTGGATATTGAGGCCTTTGGCTTGATGGGTTGGGCCGGTGCTCTTTTCCTGATCTTGCGCGCCGTGGCACACCTTGTCGGGGGGTTATTGCGGAGCAACCCTACGCCGCGAATGATCCCACCCCTCAGCAGCGCGGATTTTTCTTGCCTGCGGCGCTGCGACGCGGAGCCGGGTCAGGCAATCACGCTAACTAATTATTACTACCACCCTTCGGGGGGCCCGCGTTGCTCTTGTCCCCTCTAGCTAGCTTGCAGCGCGGGCCAACTAGTACCGTTCGTTTTTCTGCTTTACCTGTCTCGCCGCCGCTGATGATGCGCAGCGAGAGTTGAACCTTGACGACCCACAACCGCATAGTTGATTTCGGCGACTGATATGTCAGCAGGACCTTGTGCAAGCAGTTCGCTCGGACTTTTAGTAAGATACCGACATCTACTATGGAATTGCTGACATTGACGCTTCTACTTCCTTCAATCTAGAACAGCACGTCGCCAACTGGTGCGCCGGGGTGGGACCGACTACATCGCTATCAAAATCGGACCTGAAGTACCTCGTTCAAGAGACAGCCGCGGACAGCGAAATCACAACAACGCCGATCAGAAAAAGCCGCATAACGCTGCAACCCTAAACCAAAAAAGTGTTCAACGAGATTGAAGAAAATAGTACGAAATGGCTTCTGAAACAACGCGACCCGAGTGTCGCACACCTCGAACTCCCCGAAAAAAGCGAGTGGACCAGACCGAGAAGCTGATATGCACTGCCAATTACAATCAGATCAAGCATACTACCTGTCACAATTGATAGCTTTGTGATGGGTGGAGCGAGGGGCTGGACGAGGGGGTAAGAGCCAGCCCCTCTCTCACAAGGGGGAATTCCGGAGTGGTAGTAGTGTTCCGTTGAAGACAACTTACCTTGAGCACCCAATCCTCGAAATTGGGGAATTCCCGTAGCATTGCAAAATCTGGCGAAATAGTCTGTTTCCAAAAGGCAAGCAGTAAGTTTCGTAACGAGCAGCGGGCATAATTTTGCCACCATGCAATCCTCTGACCGTGGGTGGCACGCGTTGATTTTTGCGCATTCCGAATATTGCGACCGGTTATGAGCGGGTTGTTGGGTTCGGCGTGCCGCCCCACGAGCCCCAAAAAGCTCGCTGGAGAATTGAATTGCGATTTCTAAATGTCAGAGCACAACCGCATTTTTCATTCCACCGACCCAATTTGAACAACCCGAACAAGTAGCAGTGTGGAGCGGCGCGCCTTGATGAGGGTTTACGATTTCAATGAGGGGTGCGAGTTCGGCGCGTCGCACCATGCCCCAAAAGGTGTACTGAGAGCAGAGGACTATGTCCCCACCAGCCGTTTGCTCAAGCTTTCAGATGTGTAAAATGAACTGCTCCCCTTCGAGTCTGCTAATTTAGGTTAGCTCTGTTCAGGTTTTGGTCTTCCTTTGACCGGTCAGCATATTCGTGTGGCGTCAGGCCCGCGAGGCTAGAAAGAGGTCGGTTGCGATTGTAGTCGGCGCGCAATGCAGCAATCGTGCGACCGGCATGGCGCAGAGACTGGAATAGGTGTTCGTTGAGGCACTCCTCACGCATCCTTCCGTTAAAGCTCTCGACCACGCCGATTTGTATGGGCTTGCCTGGCGCAATGTAGTGCCAATCGACCTTGCGATTTCCTTGCCACTTGCGCATCGCGTTTAAGGTCAGTTCGGTGCCGTTATCTGAGACTACCAGGCAAGGATAGCCACGCAACTCAGCGATCCGATCCAACTCACGGGTGACACGTGCGCCCCCCCAAATGGATGTGTCCACGACGGCAGCCAGGCATTCCCGGCTGTGCACTCTGAGCCTGCCACCTGTACTGGTCCACCGCTATGTTTAGGAAACGGAGGACCATCAATTGCTACTATGCCCGCCCAACCGAGAATGGTTCAATTCGTCTGACGTCCTTTTTTTGAAATCGCACGATCTGTGAGTTTTTTCTCGCTTCAGCTGCGTTCGATTACTATACTAAAGTAGCAATCTGTGAGTGGTTGTGATTTTTAGATTGTTCTGGTCGCTCCTCTACTTGTTAGGTGGAGCGACTAATTCTTTGCTGGATTCCGGGCAGTATCCGTTGATTGGGGCCATTTAGCCAACCCATAAGTGTGCCTTTTGACCTTGTTCTGAGCTAGACAATTCCAAACGTGCCGCAAGAATTTTTGTTAGGTTGAACCAAGACAGTGCCGGCAACTTGATCGCCTGAATGATCGTTGCGCGGGCTGCAATTTGGGTTGAGTATAACATCAAGTCCGTTTGCTTTTATTTGGGCCTACTATCCCCGAGAGTGTGAACTTGACTTGGCAAGCAACGCGGCTTGAGTTCTGTTACTCACTCCAAGTTTTCCAAGTATGTTCGTGACGTGAAATTTTACCGTCACTTCTTTTAGTAGCAGGTCTTGTGCTATCGATTTGTTGGATTGGCCGGATGCAAGCATGTCAAGAATCTGTTGTTCCCGAATTGTCAGGCCATAGTCCTTTGGGAAAGCACCGGGCTGCTTTTGTTGAATGCCTGCTGAGCGCGCGATCGACCTATCTCCGGTTAGTTCATTGATACTGTCGAGCATCAAATCCACTGGCATGGACTTTGGAAAAAAAGCGAGTGCCCCAAGTTCAATGGCTCTGTCAGCAACTTCAGGGGAGGCGACACCGGAAATAATGGCTGTTTTTTGGTCTGGAAAACGTGATTTGAGTCGAACCAGTCCTTCCAGATCGTTCATACCTGGCATCTGATAGTCCAGAATCGCGAGGTCGATGTTTTTGAAGGCAGAAATCACAACATAAGCTTCTTCTGCACTTGAAGCTACCTTTACTTCAAACCCAGCTTTTTCGGCCAGATAGGTGGCCAATGTATCGCGAACCAGTTGATGATCATCGGCAATTAAGATGGTACTCATCAAGTAACGGAATGCCCCCGAGAAAAAACTGTTATGCCACAAGCAACGATCGACCTAGGTTCATTCATTCGCTGTTCGACGCTCGAAGCAGTGACAACGCCACAGTAACATCATGCTTCCAGGGAGGCCAATTCTATGAGTTCAAGAAATTTCCTTAGCATCACTACTGCTGTCGCCTTAGTGTGTTCTTCAACGGTCAGAGCGCAAGACCAAATTCCGTTGACAGTTGTATTTGCCGGAGGAGAACAGAAAAACCTCTCATTGGAAGATCTAGACACAATGAAACAGGTTTCCTTTTCAACTTCAACAATCTGGACAGATGGAGTTAACCAATTCAGCGGTGTTCCGGTTGCCAGCTTGCTTCAATACCTCGATGCCGAAGTTCAACAGCTTAAACTGTCCGCTTTGAATGATTATTCGGTGAAGATACCTGTTGCCGAGCTAGAGGCAGAAGTACCGATTATCGCAACCCGAGTTGACGGATCAACCATGTCGGTTCGCGAAAAAGGACCTTATTGGGTCATGTTTCCATTTGACGATAGGCCCGACTACAAGACTGAGTCGAACTATTCACGTGCAATTTGGCAACTGCAAACAATTGAACTTCTCGAATGAATTACGAAAGTTCCTTGGCTGTCTGGAGAAACTGTTTTGGAGGGTCGAATGATAGGGGGTCTAGCCAGGCTCGTCTTTCCCGCGACTGTTTTGGTTCTTGTGGCAGTCGTAGTTGCCTTGGGAAGAAGCCTTTGGATTGAACAGCGGGCCTTAGCGACTGCCGGCAATGAGAATGCCCAATGGACAGTTCTACAGCTGGATACTGAATTCGCTAATTTGCGATCCGTTTTGCTGGAAGAAGCTTCGCGGTACAGGCCAGACTCTCTGAGAACCGTAATACAAACACAGATCACTTTAAGCCGGATTGATCTTGCAAGCCACGGAATCGCAAGAGACATAATCGAAAGCGATAGCCGTGCATCAGAGTTGCTGGAACAACTAAAAAAGTTCGCCGAGGAGGCTACACGGCTAACTCAAAACTATGATGCACCGGTCAATGTTAGTGAACTCGCCGATTTGGCGTCTCTCTATCAACCGGCAGCACGTGAACTCGCGTTGCTGGGTATTACCATCGGAGCAGAAAGAACGGAGGCTCGTCGGCAAAAGTTTTCATCTGCACTAAGAAACGCTGGTTTGGTCGCTATTTCGGTTGTTTTCGTGTTGGCCGCCGTACTTTTGTTTTTGTACAGATCGTTGCAGATTTCTAGGGAACGCGATCTTGCGCTTCGGGAGACAACTGGCAGATTGGAATCGACGGTTTCCGCTTCTCTCGATGCCATAGTGATCGGCAATGAAAAGGGAGAAATTGTAGAGTTCAATAGCGCTGCGGAGAGAGTATTTGGCTGGAGGAAAGGGGAAGTTCTTGGCAAAAACATCAAGAGCACAATTCTTCCAGGAGCTCATTTTGACCAAAGCGGCAGATTTGATGACAACAAGGGTCCCAACCTGATCTCAGGGCTCACTAAAAGAAATCGGGTTGAGATAGTGGGCACTCGACGCAACGGGGATGAGTTTCCTGCTGAAATCAATGTCACAAGGGTATCGAACGCCGCGGGAGACTTGGTCGCAGTATATCTACGTGACATAAGTGACAGAAAACGTAACGAGCAAGCGCTTTTGGAGGCTAAAGAAAGAGCAGAGCGAACTGATCGCGCAAAATCGCGGTTTTTGGAAGTCATGAGCCATGAGATGCGGACTCCACTAACTGGTATTCTAGGAGTTCTGGACTTACTCAAAACCACAGATCTTACCGAAAGGCAGAACCATTTTTTGGAAGTGGCTGCGGGATCCGGAGAAGTTCTTCTAGAGCAGATTAACGAAGCCCTTGATATTACTAGAATAGAATCCGGCGCTTTGGTTCTCTCACCAGTTTCGTTCAACCCTCACGAAAAGGTATCTCAAGTCGTTGCAGTTCTTGAACCATTGGCTGCCGAGAAGGGGCTGAAGCTGGACTCTGATCTCGACCCAAGCTTGCTTGGTACTTTCATCGCCGACGAAGTACGCTTTGGCCAGATTGTTACAAACCTTGTTGGAAACGCGATCAAGTTCACTTCCACCGGAATTGTCAGTGTCCAGATGAAGTTCGAAGACGCACCGCAGGCTCGAAACTTAGTTTTGACTGTTTCAGATACCGGAGATGGAATTCCTACGGATCAGCTTGAAGAAATATTCGGTGACTACGTGACCCGTGCACCGGTGAAAGGGCGATTATCTAGAGGAGATGGACTCGGACTTTCAATTTCAAGGCGAATTGCAAGGTTAATGGGGGGAGATATCACTGTAGATTCGCATTTGGGGCACGGAAGTCATTTCACTCTCAAGCTTCCTCAGATGAAAGTGGAAGAACAGCCGCAAAACGTGCTTGAAGACGATCATACAGCTTCAAATTTCACCTTGCCCAACACCAAAAAACTAAGCGTCCTTGTCGTCGAAGACAACGTCGTCAACAATTCAGTCTTGTGCGAAATGTTGAATAGCTTGGGCCACAGAGTCCATTCTGCGACCTCTGCGGCCGATGCATACAAACTGGCAACAAGTATGCGGTTTGACGTTATTCTCATGGACGTTGGTCTACCGGACATTGACGGATGCGAACTCACCAAAATGATCAGGAATTCCAAGGGAGTGAATAGATTTTGTCGGATTCATGGTCTGTCTGCTTATAACGAAGAGGCGCTCCTAAAAAAAGCCTTGGCCGTTGGAATGAACGGTTACACGACCAAGCCGATTCGCCTGAGTGATCTCAAGAGAGTCTTGCTGGGGGAGCCCATATATTCAAACACTAGGCAGCCTAGCACTCCTTTAATCGACAGTAACATTCTCCAAGAGCTGGGTGGTACCTTAGGTGCAAAGCAAATGCGAAAAGCTATTTTGGATTTCTTCCAAGAGATGTCAGATTTCTTTTTACAACATGAGAGGATCACCGATTTAAGCGAAAGAAGTGAGCTTTCCTCCCACTTGCATAAGCTAAATGGAGCCGCTGCATTGTTCGGTTTTCGCTCATTGACAAAATCAATCGAGACTACGCGAATAACTGCCACGAAGGCTGATGTGGCCTCTCTAGAGATCGCCCTTGGTAGACTAAAGAAAGACACAAAGGACACTCGCGAACAGGTTGATAGGCTACAGTTTCCACAATCTCTTTAAGTTTCCCAACAACAGTAGGGACCTTGTATGAACTAGCAATACTTAAGGCCAGCAAAGTGTGTGCAAGTCTAGCCTAATTGGTAGGTTGAGAAAGTCGTGAGATCGAAAATAATGGGATGTGAATTTCAAAGTTTAGAGCGATAACCACTCACTGGAAAAACGCTATCGTTCTAAGCCCGCCGGCTCCGCTCGGCGGGCTTTTCTATTTGTACAGCACTGTCTAAATTGGAGGAGCAAGGCTTTGCAGGATTAGCCTCGTAGAAAATCTCCGGGGACGGAAATGCTTTTCGGACGCTGAACACAATTGATTAGTTCAGTCGGGGATGTTTGGCCATGATGATCGAGCAGAGACTGAACTGGTCCGACGCAATTGACGTCGTGAAGGGTATGATCGAAAACAGGTTCGCTCGGTGACTTAGAATGATAGTTATGAATTTGTAGGTTTTTTGGCTTAGCCTCTTTGAACCTTGCGCTCTCACACTTTGTCCAAACGCGCAGGCCTTGAGAAATATTTCTCAACCATCAAAAGGGTGGCTAGTAGGGTGGATAAAAATTAGCAAAAACATATTAACTTATTGTTATATTTTGGATAAATTAGGAGTTTTGGTGCCCCCACACGATTTCAAGCCAAAAAACACCGATCATCAAAATCCATTATTTTCAGCGACTTAATCCAAAAATTCCCCCGCCGTCAGGCTTGAAAGTGTCCTAATGGCAGGGGTTTCTGTGTACTAATTAGGAGGGCTGATTGCCCGCTTACTGATCAAGAAACTCCACCCAAGCACGATAAGCCGCACTGTAGTGACCGCGCTAAATCAAGCCAACTCGCTTACCTTCGATCTCTTCGACCGCTGCGGCCATTTGATCAGGCAGCACCCTTCGCGTGTAGCCATCATCTGGCTGTCCGAAATACTCTCGCGCCAATCCTCGGGCGACGATACTAAAGTGGCTTGGCTAGTGCTGAAGAACAAAGACGTCTCCGCGCCAAGATCAGCAGTGGAGCTATTTCGCTGCCTTTACGGAAGCATCATCGAAGTTAGTTTTGTACGTTTGCAGTTTCTCATGTCTGACGAGCCTAGTCGAGTACGCACTGACGCTCTATCTCTGGTCGCTGAGTATCCAAATTGATGAGTCTCACAAGGAAGTCTATTCCGCTTCAACATTCAACTCTGTCGCTTCACGAGTTTGAAAATCGAAATTCTGAGTAGTGCCACCTAGGTTGGATTCAACCGACCCGTGCCTAACCAAATCGGTCCAAATTAGTCGATATGTAGTACTTTCGTTTCCATCCAATGTGATCTGGTATTCTATGGTCTCTGCTTCTTCCAGCCGTTGTCCTGTTTGCCGCCGAAGCTCATTCTTTATTGAAGAGCGAAGCAGCTCAAGTTGCTCGACTTTCAAACCTACGTCAAAGCTTTTTAGGTCAGTCTGGTGCTGAACAATTTCAACTGACCTTCTGATTGTGCGAGAACGCTTTATACTAATGGTTACTCCCGAAGGAACTTGTACAACCTCTACTGCGGCTTCCTCGCGCTTAAGAACCGATTCGACCACCACATTGGGCGGCTGATCTACATCAAGCCGGTCGAAGAACTCGAGGAAGCTCTTTACTTTATGGCGGCAAGAGAACTCGATAGGCGCTTCCTCAAGACATTTTCCTCCGCGTCGAGAGACAAAGTCCTTGAATACTTCGTCAAACAAACCGTCCAACGTGCTTGGGAAGTTTGCCTCACATACCACATAGATTGTGGGATCGCGGTAAATTACGATAAAAAAGGATGCCGAAGAAGGATTTAGAATAGATGCTAAACCCCACGAGTAAATCTTAAAGTTGACAATCGGAAGCCCATAAATGGGGGTCCATAGTGAAGCAGAATCTGCACTGAACCCTTTTTGTTTTATCCACTTTTTTACAGGCGACGTTAGCTCCTTAACGTCACAACTCGACAAATTATACCGGCGTAAAGTCCACTCCATCAGTTTTATCAAAATGACTTTTGCTTATTCTCTGTGACGTTAGTTCAAGCCTTCGGGTTAAGCAATAAGATACTGAATTCAACGTTGTGGCTTGGCGGCAGCGAAAGCAAGTCGCGTCCTGAATTCAAACGTTTCCGTACTTCATTTCCATTTCGCTGAGGATGCCTCGCGACACCTTAGCCGGAATCGGCACTTGCGATTGAACAGTCTGCGGATACAGCAGAAACGATAGAAGCCCTTTTGGTCGTCGGTGCCTCTATCCCTATCTCTACATTCAGCGCGGGAAGGATGAGGGGTAAGCTAATTGGATTATCCTTCGAATTGGGGAACTCCTGCCCGCAACAGTACAAGGTAAGAACGGTTGAACTCATCGCGGGCTGCGGTCTTTATGCGTTCAGCAAGGTCGAGGTTAGCTTTGGCTTCAACGTAGTCCAAAGCCGTCACCTTGGCGTCGGCCTCGGAACCGTCAAACTCAGCCATTCGGTGAGCTACGGCTTCAATCTCAACGCGGGAATCAGACGCCCTCAGACCAGCCTCTAGGAGTTCCTTATGGGCTGCCCCTAGGGCGGTGATCATATCTGTATAAGTCATTGTGATTTCTCTCTGAGACCCAGAACGCAGAGAGACACCAAGCAACCACCACGGGGTAAACCGTAGCAGCCGCTCAGGGCCTCTTCAGGGGCGTGTTAAGGGTCAGTTGATGGTAGTGGTCGGATAGGACGCGTCGTCCTCATCCTCGGGGAACTCAGGAAGGTCACCAAGGGCTTCATCTAAGGCGTTACTCTGTCGTGCCTTCTCTTTGGCATCGGCCTCTTCAGCCTCACGTTTCTTGTCCTCTGAGTTGAGGAACCTGTGGGCTTCTGCCAGCCAGCTAGCCTTAGGTTCAGAGCGAGAGATGACCTCACCAGAGGCGGGGTCAATTTCCGGGACGCCGTATGTCAGGCCATCGAGGAATTTCTCTCTCAACAGAACCCTGATCTGCTCAACGCCCTCATAGTGGTCGTCACGCTCACTCATTTGGCACTATACGCTTTCCGCTTGGACTTAGCCGTCAGGGATGCAACCTGCGCTTCAAGCTCTGCAATCCGGTCCTCGTCAGTCTTCTGAATTTCCATGCCCTTGGACGTGTCCGCATCCTGAACGGCTGCCTGTCGAGCCATCGCAGCACGAAACTCATTCAACTCGCGGTTCTTGGCTTTCTTGGCTGCCGTTACGGCCTCAGCCACGGGGTCAACTGGGGGTTCAACCTCAGCGTATGAATAACCGAAGTTAGGGTTGTTCTCACATCCGGCTGGAATTGTGCCAGACGCCCGCAGGACCACATTGCCACGGCGTTCGAAGTGAAACTCGATTTCCTCAGGCTTACGGGTAACATACACAGCCTTACGAGCCGCCTCTTCGGCATCCTTTGCGCGTTGGTTCACGAGTTCCTTAAAGGCGTCCATAGCCACGGCCTCGTTGCCTCCTGCGCGCAGACGCTCTTGTTTCAGCCGTTCTGCCGTGGCTTCAGCTTCCCTAGCCATGCTTTCGGAAAGCTCTTTAGCAGCGACGTCATAGGCTTCGCGCTGGGCTTCTGCCTGAATGTCATATGAGCGTATACCTTGCGGCAGGAATTGGTCTTGTTCATTCATGGTTAGATTGTCCTTTTGGGGTTAGTTTAGGAGGTGGCTTTGTCCAGCACGGCTTTAACGCCTGTCATGGAGCCATCAGTGAGGAATTGGCCAAATGCGGCCTGTGCTTGTGCGTAGAGTTCGGGGTCGTTGGCCACGACATGCTCAAGCATATTCAGGTCGTAACCAGCGGCGGTGATTTGCTCAGCGAGATAATCCCGACCGTCGTCGATATAGTCGGCAACGTCGTTCACTGCAGCTTCCACTTGATCAGCGCCCGCATCACCTAACGCGGCGCGTATGGCGTCCACGTCAATCAGCCCATCTTCCATTATGGCCTGTCCAACGATTTCAGCGGTGCCTTCTTCACCTAGAGCATCAATCAGATCGTGGGTAAGCTCCGTGTTCTCCTCACCCAGCAGTTCATCCAAGTCTTGAGGACCCAATGCATCGCTAAGGTCACCTTCATCATCGCCATCAGAGGCATCGTTAGTGACTTCCTGTGGGGTTGCCTGAAGTTGCTCTTTGGTGATCAGACCAGCGGCCAGAGCTGCCTCAATGGAAGTGCGGCTAGCTGGGTTGCCGGGTTCGACTTCCACGGTTGGGATGCCGCCAAAGCTATGGATGGTCGCGGCGATGTTGGTGGGTGCCGTAGGTGCTGCGTTTGTGAACTCGCTGCCACCTGTAACGCTACCTTCAGCTTTGATGCCTTGGGTAACAGCGTCCAAGTTTGAGACGTCAATGATATCTGAACGCATATCCATGTTCGTATCCTTTCTCTGTTGGATTATGCCCGTGCTTTTTCTCGGGCGATGCGGTTGAAGTTCTGGCGTTTGCGCTTGTTGACGTCCTGCTTGATTTGCTCGACTTGTTCAGGAGCGATCTTGCCAGTGTCTAGCCCCCTCGTTCGGCACCACTAAATTGAGGTTTCTCTAATAAGGTTTCAGGCACAGGTGGGCGCATGTTCAGAGCATGATGTGGC
>NZ_JBQFLX010000033.1:0-18990 GCF_056531525.1 Ruegeria sp. N11 | reverse complement strand
GCAGCCTCAAGGATTGGAGGCGTGTGGCGACCAGATACGACAGATGCCCGAAGGTCTTCCTCTCCGCCATCGCCCTCGCCGCAACCGTCATTTATTGGTTATGAGTCCTGACCCTAAGAAAACGAAACGTTTGTCACTTTCCTGACGCATGCATTTCGCGTTTCCGGTTTCGCGTGCGTATGGTCGCCTCCTCTGATCCGTCGTGATACGTGCCGAACCACTTGTCCCAGGGCATTTCCGCGTTGCCGTAGTTGCATTCGTAGTATCGATGATGCAACTGATGAAAAAAGGTGCCGATCAGGAGTGCTTTGCGGTCGTGGGCCCAGATCGCCTCGTAACCTGAATGAGATGAAGCGGCGCCCAGCATCAGCCAATATCCCAGAAAGATCATGTGAACCGGATGACTTGGCAATACCAGAACGATCAGGATCGCGCTGAGGTAGCCGAACGCCTCGACCGGGTGCATCGACATGCCCGACCAGGGTCCGGTGTTTACGTTGCGGTGATGAACGGCGTGAACATGTCTGTAAATGAACGGTTGATGCAGAAAAAGATGCACCATGTAGAAATGAAAACTCTGCCATATGGCGAGTATCGGGAACAGTAGAATAAACCAGACCGGATGAGCGTCAAAGCTAAGCGTGGCGACGTAACCATTGGCATACATCCAGCGCAAAAAGCACTCGAGCGCCGACAGGATCGTGGCACCGTAGACCAGCGAATAGTACATATTGTCCCAGGTCTGATAGCCGAACTTATAAAGCGCATTCTTGCGCTTCATGTAGGGTCTTGGGTCGTATTTCAGCAGCTTGCCCTGCCCGTCAATTCCGTAGAACCAGAAATGCAGCCCACCTGCGACAATGATCAGCAGAGCCCAGTTTCGGATGAAAACCCATGACATCCACCCGAACGCGAATTGCGTTTGTTCGGGGCCAACGGGTTGCATCCAGAACGCCACGACAAACGACAGTGCCAAATAGATCGAACGATCGGAAACCTGCAGGTAATTATGCCAAAGCCACTTAGCCAGAACACGAGGTTTCGGCGGCCAATGCCAATATGGCGCGTGGTTCACCGGCAATTCAGGGTGCCAGTGCCACTCGCGGCTCATCGGACCAGGCTCGGGGCGATGGGCGGCATTCTCCGTTGGGTTGGTGTCCGCTGTCGTCATGTCCAATCCCCTACTCGCGATTTAGCAGCACCAGCTTGCCGGACAGAATGGCCCTGGCGGCCACAGCTATGATATGCCTGAGCCGGTTCAAAGCCCGACGTGATCAGGTCATTCAGCGGCTTTCAGCGCCTTGCCTTGCGGGATCACCTCATAGCCGGGCTCTTCGGGTTCATCGTCTTCCATCTCGGGCGGGAAGCCGGGTGCAAGGATCTCCAGGCCGGTGACCTCTTCCAGGCGCCTGATAATGTTGGGCGACAACTCACGTTCGCCAAAACGTTCGATCCCGTCCTCGAAAATCTGAACCAGCATGGGCGAGATTTCCAACGGGACGTTGTGGCGGTCGGCAACCTGCTGGAACAGGCTCACGTCCTTTTTGACCAGATCCATGGTGAACGAGATGTCGCGAGATCCGTTCAGGATGACCTGGCTCTCGGTTTCATGAACGAACGATGTGCCGGAACTGATCTTGATCGCTTCATAGGTGGTATTCAGGTCCATACCTGCGGCTTTGGCCGTGACCAGAGCCTCGCAGCAGGTCACCAGATTGGCTGTGGCCAGATAGTTCGTCAAAACTTTCAGGACCGAAGCCGACCCCAACTCGCCGGTATGCAGAATGCGGCGGCCCATGGTCTTGAGGAACGGCGCGATACGCTCGAACGTTGCGCGATCACATCCCGCAAAGATCGAGATATTTCCTGTAGCCGCGCGGTGGCACCCGCCTGAGACCGGGCAATCCACTGCCGCCCCGCCCCGCTCCATCACCATGGCCCCCAGGCGTTTGACTTCAGCCTCGTCCGTGGTGGACATCTCCATCCAGATTTTTCCGTCGGTCACTTCAGGCAACATCTGCTGCATTACGGCATCCGACGCAGCAGGCGACGGCAGGCAGGTGATGACCGCATCACAATCCCGCATCAGTTGCGCCGGCCCTTCCGCCTTTTTCGCACCACGGGCCACGAAGGCATCAACCAGTTCTTCGTTCAGATCATGGACTGTCAGGTCCATACCATTGCGCAGCAGCGAACCCGAAAGCTTGCCGCCGACATTACCCAGACCAATAAATCCAACTTTCATGAGCGCGTTCCCCAGGGTGTCCGGTCTGATCAGGCCGGTGAAATTTCCGTTTGCGCACCGATTTAGCGACGTTGAAGCGAAAAAGTAAAACGAATAAAAAGAGCAATAATCACAAATTTTCTTTGGTGCTGAACGTGTCCAATTCCCCAAATCTTGTCTGGCTCAGATCGTTTGAATGCGCAGCGCGGCATATGAGCTTTACGGCCGCAGCGAAGGAACTGGGTATAACGCAAACGGCACTCAGTCTGCATGTCCGCTCGCTGGAGGCGCAGTTGGGGTGCAAGCTTTTCTTTCGCGCGGCCAGAAACCTGAGCCTGACAGAGGTCGGACAGGCCTACGCCTATTCCGTGCGGCGCGCGCTGAGCGATATTACGGTATCGACCGCCAGCCTTTTCGGGTCCGGAAGCGCGCAGGTTCTAACCGTGCGGGCTCCAATCTCGACAGCGACGCTCTGGCTGGCACATAGGCTGCCGAAATTTACCTGCAGCCAGCCCGATGTATCCATTCGGCTGGTCTCGAACATTTGGGCGGATTCGGCTGGTCGCGAAAACGTGGATGTCGAGTTGCGCGTGGGGGTTGGTGACTGGCCTGGTGCGCGAACCCGAAAAATCTCGACCGAGCGTATCGTACCTGTCGCGGCGGGTTCGGCGTCGGGGCAAAGCATTCCGGTTGCCGAACTCCGCAAGCAACCGCTTGTGCAGATTCTGGGATTTCAGGACATGGGGCAGAAGTATTTCGAAGCATTGGGCATAGCGTATTCTGAACCCTTGTCCCCCTACTCCGTCGATACAACCGTCGCCGCGATGGGCGTCGTTGCGGCGGGCGGAGGGTACGCAATGGTGCTGGAAAGGTTCGCGCAAACCGCGATCGAGTCCGGACAGGCCATCGCGATTGTCGGCGATGCGGTCCCAATCAATCAATCCCACTTTCTTGTTGAGACAAGCGGAACAGGCGCAAACGAGCCTGTGAAGCAACTGTTCGAAACCTGGCTTGAACGAGAGTTTTCAGAGCTTCAATAGGCATGACCCGAACCAGATCATATGTGAAAAACTGGCTTTCAATCGCTACGGCTAGATCCGTTTTCAAGTGGGAGGTCGGATCTGAGTTGCCACGAGGGGGAAAAGCAACTGCATGCCGCAGCGATTGAGTGTGAGCGGCGTCAATGCCAGTGGCTATGTGAAGTGACGTTTGATTGAGGCCAAAATATGGCCCATTCTACTAATTCTTTAATTTGTCAAAAATTATAACAATGACAGTGCTTTAAGCGTTTTCGCCATTTACTGTCAGAACGATATTTCGGGACCGGATTTTGCCCCGCGAATGATCAAACGATCTGGGTGCTGTGCGAGATATTTTTAACAATCATATAGTTTTCCAGACCCTCCGTCCCGCCTTCCCGGCCGTATCCACTGGATTTGACCCCGCCAAAAGGTGTTTCCGGCAATGATGCTTCCAGCGTGTTGAAGGACAGGTTTCCGGCTTCGACTTCATCGGTCATCCGGTCAATATAGTCGGCCCTGTTTGAAAACCCGTAAGCGGCAAGACCAAAAGGTGTCGCATTCGCCTTGGCTATGGCTTCGTCCAGTGAAGCGACCGGATTGATCACGGCCAGCGGGCCAAATGGCTCTTCCTGCATCACGCGGGCGTCGTCAGGCACATTCGTCAAAACGGTCGGCGCAAAGAAATAGCCTTTAGCTCCGATCCGACCGCCCCCGGTGCAGATCGTTGCACCGGCATCATGGGCATCTTCCACAAGTTCACTCAGCGCGGGAACGCGGCGGTCGTTTGCCAGCGGCCCCATTTCGATACCCTCTTCCACTCCGTTCCCTACGACAGTGGCAGCGGCCCGTTCAATGAACGTATCCAGGAATGGCTTGTAGATGCTTTCGTGCACAAAAAACCGGGTTGGCGAGGTGCAGACCTGCCCTGCATTCCTGTATTTGCGGACCGCTCCGCTAAGTGCGGCTTTTTCGACGTCTGTATCTTCACAGACGATTACTGGTGCATGCCCGCCCAGCTCCATCAGGACGCGCGTCATGTTCTCCGAGGCGAGCGTCGTCAGTTGGCGCCCGACCGCTGTTGACCCGGTAAAGGCGACAAGCCGTACAGGATCCTGGCGGATAAGATGGCTTGATATCTCCGCAGGTTCACCAAAGACAAGGTTCAGAACACCCGGTGGCAAGCCGGCGTCGTGGAAGGCGCGCGCGATATGCATGGCACCTGCCGGAGTTTCCTCAGCCGCTTTCAGGATGATCGAACACCCCGATGCCAGCGCGCCTGCAATCTTGCGTGCCGGCTGGCTCATCGGGAAATTCCAGGGCGACAGGCCAAGAACCACCCCGATGGGTTGGTGGTGCACAACATATCGAACACCGGGCGCCGAGGGGATGACGCGGCCATAAGTACGCATGGCCTCGCCCGCGTCCCATTCAAAAAACTCGCAGCCTCGGATCACCTCAAGCCGGGCCTGTGCCAGCGGCTTTCCATGCTCGGCAGTGATTGAGCGGGCAATCTCCTCCTGCCGGTCGCGCATCAGCGCCGCAGCCTTGATCATGATGTCCGCACGGTCGCGTGGGGCCGTGCGACGCCAAACGCGAAACCCCGCTTCGGCCGCAGCCAGCGCGTCATCCAGATCGGACCTGCCCGCCTTGGGAAGCCTGCCGATTTCCTCTTCGGTCGCAGGGTTCAACACGGGAAGGTCATATGCTGCCTTGCGCCACTCACCGCCGATATAAAGTTTCAGGTCCGGATAAGTGCTCATGGCGCCCTCGCAGGTTGCAATTCAGCTTCAGGGTCTCATTTCCGCTGGCATCACCTCAACTGAATTGAAGAAATACTGATATCCGATTGCGTGATATCTGCAGGGATGGTTCAGATGTCCCCTGCTGCCGCGCGCAGGGCATCCAGAAATGTGCTGCTTGCCGGGGACAGGCTGCTTTCCCCTCTGTGAGACACGCCAACCGGGCCCGCACCAAATGGGACGGCCCAATCCAGGCAGGCCAGCAGGCCACGGTCGATATCCAACGAGGCGACATGGGCCGGCATCAGCCCGACGAAATCGTGAGATCGCAACAGGGACCTGTTGGCAAGATAGGAGACCGATTCAATTGAAACACCCGGCTGGTACTGATCCTGCCGCACGAAATACTGGTCGGTCTGGCGGCGCAGAGTGGTTTCGACCGGCGGCAGTATCCAGCCAAAGCGTCTGAGTTCCTCGAAAGTGATATTCGGCTTGCCGACCAAAGGATGCTGCGTTCCCGTCACGGCCAGTACCCGTTCATCAAAGAACTTTTCCTGCGTAATCCGTGCCCGGTGGCGATGACTAGGCAGGCGACCAACAACCATGTCGATCTCGCCCGACAACAGCGCAGGCATCAGCACTTCGTTTGTCCCCTCGACAATTTTGACCGCGACTTTCGGGCGGTCTTTCAGCAGCCGTTCGACAGCGCGTGGCAGCAAGGTTGGTGACGCCGCCAGCAGGGTTCCCACCACAACCCGGCCGCTGTTGCCTTCGTTCAGATCATCCAATTCCTGAGCGGCATTTGAGACCTGCGCGAAGATCAGCTTACCATGGCGGATCAGCGCTTCACCAAACACCGTGGGCACAACGCCGCGATTGGTCCGCTCAAAAAGCTTGACCTCGAAATCCAGCTCCAGGTCCTGAATCATCTTGGTGGCGGCAGGCTGCGAAATGCCCAGATCGCGCGCGGCATTCTGGATGCTGCCGTGCTGGCCGACCGCAACCAGCAGACGCAACTGGCGCAGCTTCAACCGCGTCAGCGCGCGCTCAACGATGCGGGTATGATGTGCGACCATGAAGGCCCCTCAGATACTGATCGCTGCGGGCTGTCTTTCGATGGCGGCAATCGCGCTCATGGCAGCCAGAGCCGAACTGCGCGGGTTGTCCGGCAGCGCCTTTCCTTCGATCCTGAATGTGAAGGTGCCAAAACTGCCGCGCGCCTCGATTTCGTGGATATTGGCATTAACAGCCGGATCGGCGATCAGTTCAACCCTTGTCTCGTCAAATCCCAGCCCCGCCAACGCTATGGCCGCTGCCACGTTGGCGTTCTTTGGATAGGCCACGGCTGCTTGCCGGGCAGTTCCGGAAAAATGTATCGCCGCTGAATTCAGGTGATCCAGCTTCAATTGTTCTTCTGCAGCTGAACCACGCCATCCCGCCGGGGGTTTGCTGCCGCGATAGATGACCTCGGTCAGTCCCCCTACCCTTGCAGCGGACAGACAATCCAGTGCGCCGATCGCACCGCTTGCAAGGCGCAAATGCGAATGACCGTTGCGCGCCGCCACTGACAGCGCCTGTTCAAGATCAGGGTCCGCCAATGCGCCGACTGACAGTGTTACCAGGTCGATGCCCCGTTCCAGAATGGCGGCTCCGTGTGCTTTCAGGCCCGCATGGCCCGCGCAATCGACCATCAGATCGATCCCGCCGGGCAGGTCTGAGACGCAGGAAACACGAGATGGCCCGGCCGCTTTTTCGTCAAGCAGCCGACCAGGTGAAACCAGTATGGCATCAGGCCCTTCGCCTTTTTCAAGCAAGTGTTGTGCCACGTAACGCCCGATAGCGCCTTCGCCGATAATGCCGATTTTCATAGAGCCTCCAGATGCAGCCTTAACCTATCCGAAACTGCAGGCTCTCTGTTATCGAAATATTTAATATCCACATCCGCCCAATGCGCTTGGCTTTGTGCGTTTGACGGAACCAGAGTGTTTACACGCTAGCGATCTGACATCTGACCTTCGGACTTCCTGCCCATGAAATATGCCAAACACGACGCCAAAGCCTATTCGCGCGAAACCATGCGGGGGATTTGGGCAGCCGCGTTGAACCCGTTCAAAGAAGACCTCAGCCTGAACGAGGCCGGATTGCGCCGGAACATTCGGCACTGGATCGACGATCTGCAAATTCAGGGCCTGTTCATCGCAGGCAAACAGGGCGAGTTCTGGTCGATGTCGCTGGACGAACGCAAACGCAACATGACCATCGCAGCCGAGGAATGCGGGGACAAGGCCGGGACGATCATGTCGATCTCGGATCAGAACGTGGACACCGTGCTGGAGCTTGGACGGCATGCTCAGGACTGCGGTGCGGATTATGTGGTGGTCCACGCCCCGATGCTCAGCTTTTGTCACGACCGCGACGAGGTTTTGTACAATTACTACAAATATATCTGCGACCGCCTGGATATCGGCATCGCCATGTGGAGCCATCCCGACAGCGGGTATCTGATGCAGCCTGAAACCTGTGCACGTATTGCGGAGCTGCCCAACATCATGGCCATCAAATACTCGGTCCCCCGGGACATGTATGCAAAACTGACGCGGATGGTGGGTGACAAGATCCTGGTGTCCACGTCTCTGGAAGACGACTGGCTAGACAATATCGAGGAGCTGGGCTGGCAGCTTTACCTGTGTTCCTCGCCGCCCTACCAAATCCAGACGGCGAACGACTTGCGTATGCACGAATACACTGAATTGGCATTTGCCGGAAAGTTCGACCAGGCCCGGCGCGTGCGTGACAGTCTTGATCCGGTCCGAACCGCGATCAAGCGTGCCAAGCCTGGCGGAAAACCAACCGCTCACGGTAAATACTGGCAGGAATTGCTTGGGCAGGTCGGAGGCCGCGTGCGCCATCCCATGCTGGAACTGACCGAGGCCGAAAAAGCCGCCACAAGCGCAGCGTTCGAGGATTGCGGCCTTCAGCTTTGATCAAGCCGATATCAGTTTAATGGATACCGACATTCCCAGAAACAAATATTTCTTTCATACGGCTTGTCCTAGGCTTTTTGACGGCACGATGTAGTGTTGTTGTGCCACAAACACCGGTCAGGCAGGAGAAAGCACATGGGACAACACCCGACGCTGAAACCCTTCAATTTCCAGAAATGGGTGGAAGACAACGCTGACAAACTGCGCCCTCCGGTTGGCAATCAATTGCTGCACAAGGAAGGCGACATGATTGTCATGGTTGTTGGCGGCCCCAATACACGTGTCGATTTTCACGATGATCCGGTTGAAGAATGGTTCTTTCAGCAAAAGGGCGACATGATGCTGAAGATCGCCGACGGCGGCAAGATTTACGATGTGCCGGTGCGTGAAGGCGAGGTTTTCCTGTTGCCGCCTCATGTGCGCCACGCGCCGCAGCGCCCTCAGGAAGGGTCGATCGGCATCGTGGTCGAAGCCCCGCGTCAGCCGGGGATGAAAGAAGGGTTCGAATGGTTTTGCTTTAACTGCGAAGGCCTTGTGCATCGCGAAGAAGTTGCGCTTGATAGCCCCGAAGGGATCGTCACCGCACTGCCAAAGATTTACGATGCTTTCCATAACAGTACCGATGCTCGAACTTGTCCGAACTGCGGAACGCTGCATCCCGGAAAGGGTAAGCCGCCTGCGGACTGGGTCCAGCTCTGAGCCGAACCGGAACAAAACAGGGAGAATACAATGAACTACCTTCACAAAGCCCTTTGCGGCGCGACTGCTGCGGTTGTGGCTTCCTTTTCCGCTACGATTGCGCTGGCGGATGAGTTTCGCCTGGGTCTGATCACGCCACCGCCGCATATCTGGACCAAGGCGGCCGAGGCCTTTGGCGCAGACCTGTCCGAAGCAAGCGGTGGCGCGCATAGCGTGACAGTTTTTCCGGCGCGTCAGTTGGGCAACGAAGCCGAGATGCTGCAGCAGCTGCAAACAGGTGCTTTGGACATGGCGTTCATGACAGTGGCCGAAGTGTCCAACCGCGCCAAGGATTTCGGCGCGTTCTATGCCCCGTATCTGGCCAGCGACATCGGCCACGCGGGCCGCATCCTGCGCAGCGATGGCGCACGCAGCATGCTGGATCAGCTTCCGGCCGAGGTTGGTGTCGTCGGCACCGGGTACGGCATGGCCGGCCTGCGCCAGATCGTTGCCCGGGGCGACGTGAACTCGGCAGAGGACCTGGCCGGTCTCAAACTACGGATCACTCCGTTCGAGCCTATTCTCGACTTCTACAACGCCGTTGGTGCGGCCCCGACCCCGATGCCCCTGCCCGCCGTTTACGATGCGCTGGCCAACGGTCAGGTCGATGCCATCGACATGGACGCAGAACTGATCTGGGTTCTGAAATATTACGAACATGCCGACACCGTCGTGCAGTCGGACCACATGATGTTCCCGATGGTTGGTCTTGTGTCGGCCAAGGTCTGGGCCGGTCTGTCCGAAGAAGACCGCACCATGATCGGTGAACTGATGGCCCGTCACGTGGACAGTACCATCGACACCTATGTTGCCAAGGAACAGGAATGGCTGGATCAGGTGAAAGGCACCGGCAAAACCTATGTTCAGGTAGACAGCTCATTCTTTGGTGATGCCATTGATCAATGGAACCAGACCTGGGCCGGGAAATCAGGTGCGCTGGATCAATTGCGACAGGTTGCTGCGGAAACCGCCAACTAATACGGTACTCATGCAATTGGGGCGCAGGTGATTTGCGCCCCTTGTTTTGAGGAGTGAGCGCAATGATCCGGCGGATTTCTGCAGCATGGGCGCGTGCTGAACTGTGGCTCGCGTCCTTTCTGGCCGCCGCCATATCGGTTCTTATCCTGCTGAACGTCGTGACACGGAGCCTGGGGTCCGCTTTGTTCTGGGTGGATGAGCTGGCAATCTATGCCATGGCCTGGATGAGCTTTCTCGGCGCATCCGCGGCGCTGCACTATGGTCACGCGGTAGCCGTCACGATCCTGACAGACTCCCTGCCCCCTCTGCTGCGTGATCTGACGGCACGGCTTGTTGACCTGATCGTTCTGATCTTTGCCCTGTTCATGATCTGGTTCTGTTGGCGCTGGTATTCACCTCTGGAACTGGCGCGGCATGGGTTCGACACCAAGCAGTTTCAGGGTGCGACCTTCAACTTCATCTACGCGGAGCCGACAACAACGCTGGGCGTTCCGAAATACCTGGTCTGGATGGTCATGTGGCTGTTTGCGCTGGGGGCAACGCTGCACAGCATTTCAAATCTGACCGGCCCCCGTGACCCTCAACCCGAGGGCAACGCATGACGCCACTGATCTTTGCCTTCAAACTGCTGATTGCGGTTCCCGTTGCGCTAGTCCTGTCGCTGACCGCGATCTGGTACATCTGGGAAAGCGGCAACACCGTTTTGTATGACAGCTTTGCCCAGAAGATGTTCTCGGGCCTCGAGAATTATGGGCTTCTGGCCATTCCTCTTTTCATGCTGACCGGCGAGATGATGAACGAAGGTGGCATGACCCGACGGCTTATCGATGCCGCCCGGGTCTTTGTCGGCGGGTTTCGCGGCGGGCTGGCCTATATCAACCTGCTGGCCAATATGTTCATGGCCGCAATCATCGGATCGGCCACGGCGCAGATTGCCGTCATGGCGCGGGCCATGACGCCTGAGATGGAGCGGGAGGGCTATGACAAGGGCTTTGCCGCTGCCACCACGGCCGCTGGGGGATTGCTGGCACCGGTCATCCCACCATCCATGATGTTCGTGATCTTTGGCGTTCTGGCGCAGATCCCCATCGGTGATATGTTCCTTGCCGGCATCCTCCCTGGACTGTTGCTGTCGATCTCGTTTGCCGTGGTGATCGCCCTGATCGGTTTCGCGCAGGGATTTCCCAAAGGCGCCTGGTTTACGCGGCAGGAATCGATTTCGGCCCTGCTTGCCTGTTTACCGGCGGTATTGATCCCCATGGCCATTATCGGGGGTGTTCTTTTCGGTATCGCCACGCCCACGGAATCCGCCGCCATTGCGTCGCTGATCGCGTTCCTGATTGGCTGGCTGATCTACGGAGAGCTGAAGCCCACGGCGCTGCCCCAGATGTTCCGGCGCACGGCAATCAACGCGTCTATGATCATCTTCATGATTTCTGCCGCAAGTGTTTTTGGCTGGGTAATCATCTATGAGGCACTGCCGCAAAAGCTGGCGGTCCTGATCACCTCCATTACAGATGACCCGTTCCTGTTCCTGCTGATCGTAAACCTGATCCTGCTGGGGGTCGGAATGCTGATCGATGGCATCGCGGCCGTCATTCTGATCACCCCCATCCTGCTGCCCATCGCAATGAACGATTACGACATCAGCCCCTATCAGTTCGGCGTTGTCATGTGTCTGAACCTAGTTCTGGGCCTGCTGACGCCACCGGTGGGTGTCGGGCTTTACATCGCGTCTTCCATGAGCGGGGCCTCACCGGGTCGCATTTTGCGATCTCTCTGGCCCTTCTTGCTAGCTGTTGCAGCGATCCTGGTTCTGCTCAGCCGTTTCCCATGGTTTTCAACCGCCCTGGTCTGAAGCGGGACTATTCCAGCGACACCCACAAGACTTGCGCGTCTTCCTCGCTGGTGGATACGCATCCATGGCCCATGCTGCTGTCATAATATAGTGAATCCCCCGCCTTCATCGGCAGCGGGCGATAATGCTCCGAAACAAAGATCAACTCACCCTTCAGGACATACATGAACTCTTCCCCGGAATGCCGGATCCAGTTGTCGAATTCGGATATGTCACGCGCCTTGATTGTCGCTACATAGGGTAGCATGCGCTTGCTGGTCAGTTCCGGGCACAGCAACTCGTGCATGTAGGTGGCGGTATGCCTGATCTCGCCCGTCCCTTTAGGGGTGAAGTCCCGCCGCCCGGCGACCCCCGTCTGACCGGATTGTAGGAACAGCTGCGGCGGGTTCATATCCAACGCCTGAGTCAACCGGCGGACAATATCGAAACTGGGGCGGGTCTGATTGTTTTCTATCTTCGAAAGCGTCGAGCGACCAATGCCGGCGGCTCTGCCGGCCTCTTCCAGCGTCCAGCCCTTTTCACGGCGTGCATCCCGGATCGAGCGACCCAGAGCAGCTCCATCGTCCTGGTCCTGAAGTCCCGCGCCATCAGGCTGTAAATCGTCTGACATATTGAATCCCCCCACTTTCAGCAAGGATACATAGTTCCCGATTAGCCCTCAACATAACAAATCGGAAAAAAATGTTGCCTCAAGCCTCCGTTCTCCACTATAGGAAACAAAATCCCCTATTAAGGATTCGGATTTCGGAGGAGGAAATCATGTTCAGAACGTCTCTTGCAGCATCCGACCCGGTTATTGCGGCGTCGATTTCGCGTGAAGCTTCCCGTCAGGCTGAACAAATTGAGCTTATCGCGTCCGAGAACATTGTCTCGCAGGCCGTGATAGAAGCGCAGGGTTCAGTACTGACCAACAAATATGCCGAAGGCTATCCCGGTCGTCGCTACTATGGCGGATGCGAATATGTGGATGAGGTCGAGATTGAAGCCATCGAACGGCTGAAGTCGATTTTCGGCTGCGGATTTGCCAATGTGCAGCCGCATTCCGGCGCGCAGGCCAATGGTGCCGTCAAGCTGGCGTTGCTGAGCCCGGGAGACACGATCCTGGGCATGTCGCTGGATGCTGGTGGCCACCTGACTCACGGCGCGAAACCTGCGCAGTCGGGCAAATGGTTTCGCCCGGTTCAGTACGGTCTGACCGACGCGGGTCTGATTGACTACGATCAGGTCGCCGAATTGGCGCGCGCAGAGAAACCCAAGCTGATCATCGCGGGCGCGTCGGCCTATTCGCGCAAGATCGACTTTGCCCGGTTCCGCGAAATCGCCGACGAAGTCGGGGCGTGGCTGCTGGCCGACATGGCCCATATCGCGGGTCTGGTCGCGACAGGTCTGCACCCTTCGCCTGTCGGACACGCGCATGTAGTGACGTCGACAACCCATAAAACGCTGCGCGGTCCGCGCGGCGGCATCATCCTGACCAATGATGAAGCGCTGGCGAAGAAGATCAATTCCGCTGTGTTCCCAGGCCTTCAGGGTGGCCCGCTGATGCACGTCATCGCAGGCAAAGCAGTCGCGTTTGGCGAAGCTCAGAAGCCGGAATTCAAGGAATACATGCAACGCGTCGTCGACAGCGCCGAGGCATTGTCCAATGTGATGATGTCGCGCGGCTGTGACATCGTTTCGGGTGGCACGGACAACCATCTGATGCTGGTCGATCTTCGACCCATCGGGGTGAAGGGCAACGCGGCCGAGGCGGCGCTGGAGCGCGCCGGGTTCACCTGCAACAAGAACAGCGTGCCCGGAGACCCGGAAAAGCCGACGGTCACAAGCGGAGTCCGCCTGGGTACCGCCGCCGGATGCAGCCGTGGCTTCGGTCCCGAAGAGTTCAAGAAGATCGGCCATCTGATCGGCGACGTTCTGGATGCGCTTGCACAGTCGCCCGATGGGGATGAGACCGTCGAGAAGGCTACCCGCGAACAAGTCCGCGCCCTGTGCGCGAGCTACCCGATCTACTGAGAGCAAGCCCATGAATACCTACGATCTTATCGTAATCGGTGGCGGACCCGGCGGCTATGTCGCCGCGATCCGCGCAGCTCAGCTGGGTCTGAAAGTGGCCTGCGTGGAAGGACGCGGGGCACTGGGCGGAACCTGTCTGAATGTGGGGTGCATTCCTTCCAAAGCCTTGCTGACCTCCTCGGCCAAGTATGCCGAACTCTCCCATCTCTCCTCCCATGGCATTGCAGTCGAGGGGGCCAGCATCGACGTTGGCGCGATGATGGAGCGCAAGGACAAGATCGTAGGTGATCTGACCAAGGGCATTGCGTTTCTGTTCAAGAAGAATGGTGTCGATCTGATCGAAGGCTGGGCCAGCATCCCTGCCGCAGGTCAGGTCAAGGTCGGCGACGCGGTTCATAAAGCCAAAAACATCCTGATCGCCACCGGGTCCGAGCCGACCTCGCTGCCGGGTATCGAAATTGATGAGCAGGATATCCTGAGTTCGACCGGTGCGATCGCGCTGGAGAGCGTACCCAAGCATCTGGTCGTAATCGGTGCGGGTGTAATCGGTCTGGAACTGGGGCAGGTCTGGGCGCGCCTGGGCGCCAAGGTCACTGTTGTCGAATATCTGGACCGCGTGCTGCCGGGCATTGACGGCGAGATCGCCAAGCTGGCGCAGCGGGCCTTGTCCAAGCGCGGTCTGAAGTTCCAATTGGGTCGCGCCCTGAAGTCGGTTGAAAAAACCGGTTCAGGCCTGACCCTGACCATGGACCGTGTCGGCAAGGACAAGGAAGAGGTGATGGAAGCCGACAAGGTTCTGATCGCCGTCGGTCGCCGTCCCGTTACCCGTGGTCTCGGGCTGGAAGAACTGGGTGTTGCCGTGCATCAGCGCGGCTTTGTCGAAGTCGACAGCACTTTCCAGACGTCGGTACCCGGAATCTACGCCATCGGTGACTGCGTGCCCGGCCCGATGCTGGCGCACAAGGCAGAGGAAGACGGTGTTGCCTGCGTCGAGATGCTGGCCGGGTTGGCCGGGCATGTGGATTACAACACGGTACCCGGCGTGGTTTACACCGACCCCGAGGTTGCGTCCGTTGGTCTGACCGAGGAGGCGCTGAAGGAGGCTGGATCGGAATATACGGTCGGAAAATTCGCCTTCATGGCCAATTCCCGTGCCCGATCGACCGGAGAAACAGACGGCGCGGTCAAGGTTCTGGCCGACGCGGATGGCAAGATACTGGGGGGCCATATCTGCGGGGCGCATGGCGGTGACCTGATCGCCGAACTGGTGCTGGCCATGACCAAAGGCGCAACCGTCGCCGAGGTCGCCGCAACCTGCCACGCGCACCCGGCGATGGGCGAGGCTGTCAAGGAAGCCTGCCTTGACGCCATGGGCCGCGCAATCCACGCCTGAACCGGAGCAGCCAGATGACCATCCAGCTTCGCCCACGCCACCCGGAAAAGGCCAAAAAGGCCGACAGTGTCATACCGCGCAAACCGAAATGGATACGTAAGAAAAAGATCGAAGGATCCGAGTATTACGAAACCCGCCGCCTGATGCGCGAGCACGATCTGGCGACCGTTTGCGAAGAAGCCGCCTGCCCCAACATCGGAGAGTGCTGGTCCAAACGCCACGCAACCATGATGATCATGGGCGAGGTCTGCACCCGCGGCTGTTCCTTCTGCAACGTGGCGACGGGCCGTCCTGACGCTCTGGATGCGTTCGAACCTGGCCGGGTCGCGGCGGCGGTCAAAAAGCTGGGTTTGCGCCATGTGGTGATCACTTCCGTGGATCGCGACGATCTGGAAGACGGTGGGGCCGAGCATATCGCGCAAACGATCCGCGCCGTGCGTCATCAGAACCCCGGAACGACAATCGAGGTTCTGACGCCTGATTTCCTGGGCAAGGGCAAAGCCGCAGACGTCGTCTTCGAAGCGGCGCCGGATGTCTTTAACCATAATCTGGAAACCGTGCCGCATTTGTACCCGACTGTGCGGCCGGGTGCCCGTTATTATGCCTCTTTGCGGCTTCTGGACGATGCCAAACGGGCCAATCCGAAAATCTTCACAAAATCGGGACTTATGGTAGGGTTGGGCGAAACGCTTAACGATGTGCGTCAGGTGATGGACGATCTGCGCGCTGCCAATGTCGATTTTCTAACCGTCGGACAATATCTGCAACCGACCCCGAAACACCATCCGATTGACCGGTTTTGGTCACCGGAAGAGTTTGAAAAGCTAGAACAAATTGCCCGTTCCAAGGGCTTTCTGCACGTGTCGGCAACACCGCTGACCCGGTCGTCGTTCCACGCGGACGAAGATTTCGCTGCTCTTAAGCAGGCCCGCCAGCGGGCTGTCGCCAGCGGAGCATAAACCTGACGCAAATGGGAGGGAAACCATGGAAGCGTTAAATTCAATCGTAGGAGCCATAAACGGCGTCGTGTGGGGGCCGCTGATGCTGGTTCTCATCCTTGGCGTCGGCTTCTTCCTGCAGGTCGGGCTGAAATTCATGCCGATCCTGCGCATTGGCACGGGCTTCAGCCTGCTGTTCAAAGGTCGTGAGGGTCAGGGCGAAGGGCAGATCAGCCCGTTCAACGCGCTGATGACCTCGCTGTCGGCGACCATCGGTACCGGCAACATCGCCGGTGTGGCCACTGCTGTCTTCCTGGGCGGTCCGGGCGCCTTGTTCTGGATGTGGATGACCGCCCTGGTGGGCATGGCCACCAAATATGCCGAAGCCGTCTGCGCCGTGAAGTATCGCGAGCAGGACGAACTGGGCAACTTTGTCGGCGGCCCGATGTACTACATCAAAAACGGTCTCAGCGCGAACTGGCACTGGCTGGGCTGGGCTTTCGCCCTGTTCGGCGCAGTGGCCGCTTTCGGAATCGGTAACGGTGTGCAGGCTAACGGTGTGGCGCAGGTTCTGGAAGCAAACTTCGGCTTCAACACCTCGGTTACCGGCGTGGTCCTGATGGTTCTGACCGCAGCCGTGATCCTGGGTGGTATTACCCGCATTGGTGCGGTTGCCGGTAAACTGGTTCCGTTCATGGCGATTGCCTACATCGTCGCGGGCCTGCTGGTTCTGCTGATCAACATCGGCAACATCGGTCACGCCCTGTCGCTGGTCTTTACCTACGCCTTCACCCCGTCGGCCGCCGAAGGTGGTTTCGCCGGTGCAGCCGTCTGGGCCGCCATCCGGTTTGGTGTGGCGCGCGGTGTCTTCTCGAACGAAGCCGGTTTGGGTTCGGCTCCGATCGCACACGCCGCTGCCGAGACCAAAGGTCCGGTCAACCAGGGCCTGATCGCGATGTTGGGTACGTTCATCGACACTATCATCGTCTGCTCGATCACTGGTCTGGCGATCATCTCGTCGGGTGCATGGACATCGGGTGAATCCGGTGCGGCACTGACCTCGGCAGCGTTCGAACTGTCCCTGCCGGGTATTGGTGGGTATCTGATCGCCATCGCTCTGTCGATCTTTGCCTTCACCACCATCCTGGGCTGGTCCTTCTACGGTGAGAAATGCGTCGAGTTCCTGCTGGGCGTCAAATCGCTGGTCCCCTACCGCGTTCTGTGGATTGTCATGATCTACTTCGGCGCAACAGCAGATCTGGGCTTCATCTGGCTGCTGGCGGACACGCTGAACGCCATGATGGCCATTCCGAACCTGATCGCCCTGGCCTTGCTAAGCCCGATCGTCTTCAAACTGACGAAAGAGTTCTTCGCCTCGGGCGGCCAATCGGAAGAACCCGGCAACACTCCTGCCGAGTAATTCGAACAGAAAAAACGGGGGGCCGTCCCGGCCCTCCACCTTCGAAACAGATTTCCATATCTCGAGGAGAGACGTGATGGCCACGAAAATCCTGCTGCCAATTGATCACACTGACGACCACTCGTGGAAGCTGGCTTTGCCGGTCGCGTTGGAACAGGCGAAATTCTACGGTGCCGAGCTGCACGCGATCGCTGTCATCCCCGAGATCATCCAGCTGCCGAACCTGCCCGCCAACTATGGCGCGGGCGCAAAAGATCACGTGCGGGGCAAGGTTCAGGCCATTCTGGATCACGGCAATGCCTCTGACGTGCCCGTGCATGTCGAGGAAGGCAGCGTCTACCGCGAAATACTGAAGCTCGCCCACAAGGAGGGCTTCGATCTGATCGTCATGGCGTCGACCAAAGGCGATTTCCCGAATTATGAAATCGGTCCGAACCTGGCTCGTGTCGTGCGCAATGCGCATTGCACCGTTATGGTCGTTCGCGACCAGTCCCGCTGATTGAAAGGTTGAGAAGATGACCGAACCGAAGCGTACGCCGCTATACGACCTGCATGTCGAACTGGGCGGAAAGATGGTGGATTTTGCCGGATGGGAAATGCCCGTTCAGTATCCGCTGGGTATCATGGGTGAACATGTTCAGTGCCGAGAAAAAGCCGCGCTGTTCGACGTCAGCCACATGGGTCAGGTGATCCTGCGTGGCGAGAACGTGGGCGAGAAGCTGGAAGCCATCTGCCCTCAGGCCTATGCCACTCTGAAGCCCGGCAAGGCACGTTACGGGTTTTTCACCAACGCGGAAGGCGGGATCATGGACGACCTGATCGTGTCCAACGCGGGTGACTATTTCTTTGTCGTGGTCAACGCAGCCCTGCGCCATCAGGACATCCCGCACATGAAAGAGCATCTGGAAGGGGTCGAAGTCACCGAGATTTTCGACCGTGCTCTGGTCGCTGTTCAGGGCCCGAAGGCCGAGGACGTGGTGGGCGCGCTTTGCCCTGCGGCGCGCGATTTGAAGTTCATGGAAACCACAATGGCCCCGATCAACGGCGTCGAATGCCGTATCTCGCGTCTGGGCTATACCGGCGAAGACGGTTACGAAATCTCGATCCCCGAGGACAAGGCCATCGAGATCAGCAAGGCGTTTCTGGCCCACGAAGACTGTGAAGCGGCCGGTCTGGGCGCGCGCGACAGTCTGCGGCTCGAAGCCGGTCTGTGCCTCTATGGGAACGACATCGATCAGACCACCTCGCCGATCGAGGCGTCGCTGGCCTGGGCGATTCAAAAACGCCGCAAGGAAGAAGGCGGTTTCCCTGGCGCTGAGCGTGTTCAACGGGAACTGGCAGAGGGCGCCGCGCGCAAACTGGTCGGCATTCTGCCTTCCGGTCGTGCCCCCGCGCGTCAGGGCGTCGAGATCCAATGTGCCGAAGGAAATACCATCGGGCAGATCACTTCGGGTGGCTTTGGTCCGACTATCGGCGGCCCAGTCGCGATGGGCTATGTGTCCGCAGGCCACGGCGAGCCGGGCGAGAAGGTGAACCTGATCATTCGGGGCAAGGCGCAACCGGCCGAGATCGTGGCCACGCCTTTCGTCAAACAAAACTACAAGCGTTGAAGTCAGGAGAGAACAGGAATGTCGACGTATTATTCTGAAGAGCACGAGTGGCTGCGAGTTGAAGGAGAAGTTG
>NZ_JBQFLX010000032.1:0-28556 GCF_056531525.1 Ruegeria sp. N11 | reverse complement strand
TGTGCTTGCTGCCTTGGCCCCATCATCGCTCATTCTCCCGTTCAGTACGGAAATTGAATCAGCGACTTGTGCGTCAATCAAAGAAGAGTTTTTCAAAAGAATTAGCCCGAAGCAGACGCTCGCCTTGCGCGCCGCTTCTCAGGAATGCGGAATAATCTCTCAGCTTCTATCGACGGCCTGTGCCGAGCTCGCAAGACAGATTAAGGAACGTTAACACTGGTTCACCGGTTCCGGCATCCAAGCTGGTACCCGATATCGCAGTGCGCTTTCAGCCGTTTGGTGTCAGTAGCAGTCCAGTCCGCAGGGGCCGTGACCTCGACCCAGGGCGAGATGTAATCCTGCGCAAAATAGGCGTGTCCATGTCCTGGTGGCGTACCAAAAGATAACGCCATGTCGAGGGCCAACTGAAACTGCGTGACTACCGGTATGAAGACGAGTTGCTTTGAGACATCTTCAGCCGGAGGTTCGTTCATCCAGGGCGGTGCCCGCCAAAGGGAACTCGGATCGTAGAAAACGATCGGATCGCTGGAATACTGCAGGAATACGATCCGCATGTCCCCCCAGTCGGCGATGGCTTGAGAGGCATCCGAGAAGTGAGACGCAAATCGGACGAACGATCCGTTCCCAATGATGGGGAGCACCCATGGACTGCCAGGTTCGCGCGCGTTTTGCGCTTGCTGCCAGAACCGTGACGGAAACGGCGGGCCGGCCCAGAAGGCTCCATCGATCGGGTCGTCAGCAAGGCGGAAGAGGTTGGTGGCATGCATCGACGACCAGGCACCAAGGCTCAGACCATGCACGTAAAATCTTGGGCGGCGATCCTTTGGCAGCGTCCGCCAATAGGAGTGCACCACGTCGAGAAGCGCGGTCGCCTGATCGAGGCCGGTCCGGGTTTCTAGAACCAGTGCCAGAGGAGATTGTAGGTAGGAATACTGGGCGCTAACCGTCGCGATATCGCCATTGTGCATGTATTCCACCGGATCGTGAGAACCCGGGTCCATCCAACCGGTTCCTGTGGGGCTAGTAACGATCAGAACTTCCCGATCAAAAGCCCTCAGCCGTTTTAGCTCGGCAAGTGCCAGTTCAGCCCGCTTTTGCGGTGATTCGCCGTTCGCCCGGCCGACATAAACCCGAATAGGGTCCTGCGCGGGTTTGCCTGTGAAGGCGGAAATCGCTTCGGCATCCGGTCCATCCAGGACGAAATCTCGACCAGGTTGACCCATCGCCGCCCAGTCAATCAGAGACGCTTCGGAACCAGCCTGATCCGGTCTTTCGGGCAGGTCAGGCGCGATATCAAAAAGCATCTGAGCGGCCTCGAAGCTTTCATCCACGCCCGTGACCACCCGGTCGAAAATGCCGTCGCGGGTGACGACGAAGAGCAGCAGGGCGACCGTCACAACGCCCAGAACATTGGCTCGGCGCGGCGGCATGAAGCGATAGAAGCGGTCCCTGACCCATCGGAACAGGGCCGCCACGAACGCGCCGATCAGAAAAAAAAGCGCAAAGGTTCCGGTCCCTGCCAAGAGGATCTGCGCCAGGTGCTTTGCATCTGCAAGCTCCATCCCCATTTTTGCGCGTAACTCATTCTGCCATTCAAAGCTGAAAGTCAGCGTCCATATTGAAAATCCGGCAACAAGAGCTGCAAAGACAATGTTGCCAACAAGCGCTAGACGTCCGCGCATGCGAGGCAGATCTGCGGCCTGCCAAATAAGTTCGAGCACACGCCCCAGTAGGTAGCCAAGCGCCACCAAGATCCCGCCTAATAATCCCTGAACCATTGGCTCGCGTGGAATGAGGGAGGGGGTCAGCGAGGCTGCAAAGAACAGAAGACCTAAAAGCAGGCACGGGAGGGATACTCCGGCAATCAGTGGTCTTATCCACCGCACAATCGTTCCTCCACGAACCAGGAAAACTCAGCCAGCTTAGTGAAACGCAGCGCGATGGGCCATGTTTATTGTGCAAGTTCCAGGGTATCGCGAGCACCAAAGCTTTTGCGGTCCCTCTCCCTGAGGACGCACATAATATGTGGAACGGACATGTCCGCTTTGGCTCGGAGCGGTCGTTCGCTACGCAGCCTATCAATGACCGCGTTGCGGACAAAACAGTCTTTGGCTGCGAGTTCCCGAAAGGCTGCTTTGAAGCGCTATCCGGCAGCGCGCAAAGGGATCGAAACGCTGAGCTCGCGTGCGATTTCGTCGATGAGCGCTTTTACGGGTTCGGTTTTTCTTTTGGGATGTATGCGAGCCACAAACGTAATATCGGGTGGTGCTGGAAACACCCCCTCGATGACCTCGATTTCGTCAGATAGGTGCATCCCATTCAATAGCGCTACCCCAAGCCCAGATTGGACGGCGGATTTTACTCCGGCGGCGCTGGGGCATTCCAACACCTGTTCAAAGTGATGCCCCTGCGCTTGACCGTCAGCGAAGCCCCATTGCCTGTAAAAGCAATTTTTGTCGAACGAGAGAAATGGAATTGACCCCAAGGGGTTTAGGAGCAGGTCAGGAGATTTCACCCAATGCAGAGTGTCGTCAAAAAGAACGAGGTCACCTTTCGCGACATCGGAGTTGAAAATCTGCATTACTACAACGTCCAGTTCACCTGCCTCGAGCCAGGCCTGCACATTCAGACTTTGGCTTGTTCGGGTTCGCACGTTGACCTCAGGGAAAAGTCTTGTGAATCGCCCGAGGATCCGGGCGATGTCGCTTGTTGCCGTATCCTCAGTCACGCCTAGTCGGATGGTCCCGGCAAGAGGTTTCTTACCCAAATCAGAAAGGGCTTCGTCATGCAGGTCAACCATGCGGCGCGCATAGTCACAAAGCCGCTTGCCTGCCTCAGTGAACAACGGCCCACCCGCTCGACGCGCGAGCAGGTTGCAATCCAACGCTTGTTCGAGGCGTCTAATTTTGTGACTGACGGCGGATTGCGACAACGCCAGATGTTCTGCTGCGCGCGTAACACCGCCGTAGTGAGCAATGGCGAGCAGAGCTCGTAGTGCATCTATTTCAAGTCTCTTAGACATTCTCTCAACCATCCATGACATTTTTCAATCATTGTATGACAATCATTCATTTGATTCATATGCTATCGCTTGGCTAAGGTTTGCGAAAGCTAAAAATCTAGAGCATCGTTATGACCCACCTTGTTAATCAAAATGTCATCATCAACGGCACACGCATCTCTCATGGCGTACATGGTGAAGGGAGCCCCGTGGTTCTTATCCACGGCACACCGTCCTCCTCATATATCTGGCGCAATATACTGCCTTCGCTGGTCTCCGCTGGATACAAAGTCCATGTCTACGACTTGCTGGGATATGGGTTGTCGGAACGCCCTTGCGACCCGGCTATCGACACGTCCGTCACCGGCCAAGTCCCAATTCTTGAAGGATTGCTCGACATATGGGGCCTAGATGATCTGCACGTCATCGCCCATGACATCGGCGGTGGAATTGCACAGCGCTTTGGCGTCCAGTCGCCTGACCGGGTTCGCACGCTCAGCATGATTGATGTAGTGAGCTATGATAGCTGGCCCTCAAAGCGCACTAATGAGCAGATGCAAGCTGGTTTAGAAAAGCTGATCAAAGCACCAGATGCCGATCATCGTGAGCATTTCCGCGAATGGTTCTATTCGACGGTTCAAAACAAAGTGCGTTTAGCAGAAACTTCGATGGAGACCTATTTGGACTTCATCTGTGGTCCGGTCGGTCAGGGAAGCTTTTTCCAGCATCAAGTCATGCATTACGACCCAAAGCATACAGACGAAATTGCCCCTCGTTATGCTGAACTCGGCAAGAACCCAGTTCAATTGATTTGGGGAGCTGAGGATGCGTGGCAGGTTGTTGATTGGGCGCATCGACTGCACGACGCAATCCCAGGTTCAGAACTCCATGTGTTGGAAGACTGCGGTCACTTCTCACTGGAAGATCAACCCGAAAAGATTTCTGCCTTGCTGGTAGACTTTCTGCAAAGGCAGTGCTGAGCGATGACGGAGATCACACAAACGAATGTCGTTGGGCGCGACAAGCGACAGCTCACATCGCTATTCGAGATTATCGGCTCCGTCTTGGCGATGGTTTATGCATTGTCGATTGCGCTCAACGTAGGAGCAGAAATGCTTGGATTCTCGCTGCTGCTTGTGTCTTCAGGTCTGTTTGCAGGGTGGGCAATTTTAGATCGGCGTTGGGCTTTCCTTTTGCTCCAAGTCTTCTATGCAACGTCGGCAATTATTGGGTTGATCCGTTGGGCCTGACAACAATTCAGCGAAATCCTCCATATCAATAAGAAGGAGAGAAACTGTGAAACTGACGGACTTCAAGGTTCTGGCATTCGACGTTTATGGCACGCTGATAGACTGGGAAAGCGGGATGGTCACAGCTCTCAAACCATTGACTGACAAGATCACACAAGACCTGACACGTGACGACATCCTTGAAGCGCACGCCTATCATGAATCCACGACACAGCGCTGGACACCCAACAAAAAATACTCCGATCTCCTTGCTATCGTTTACCGTCGTTTGGCTGAAGAATGGGGTGTCGAAGTGACTTGGGAAGAATGCCAAGCATACGGCCTCTCGGTGCGCCAGTGGCCTGCATTTGACGATAGCCGTGACGCACTCGCCTATCTCAAACAACACTACAAACTGGTCGTCCTGACCAATACCGACAATGTAAGCTTTTCAGGGTCGAACGCGCGGCTCGGCGTCCATTTTGACGGCGTTTATACTGCAGAGGACGTGGGCAGCTACAAACCCAATGATCGCAACTTCGACTACATGCTGGAAACCCTTGCAAGGCAGGGCATCGCAAAAGAAGACATTCTGCACACCGCCGAAAGTATGTTCCATGACCATAGTCCGGCCAACAAACAAGGGCTGAAAAATTGCTGGATTTACCGCCGCTATGAGAAAGAAGGGTTCGGAGCAACTATGAACCCGGCTGAGATGCCCAGCTACAATTTTTGTTTTAATAGCATGGCCGAACTGGCAGACGCACATAGGGCGGAGTTGTCCGGACAATAAGTCTGCACCGGACTGCGAAGCCGACATTCGCTGCTACTTGTTGAAGCTGTAAGTTTGGGCTCAGGGCTGCCGTTCTCCGCAGCAATCATAATTGACCGGTCGCAGCCCAATCCGGACAATTAATCCAATGTATGCAATTCCGCCTTGCGGACAAAGCTCCAATTCGCAGGTGAGCAGCCTTCCGGCCGCAGAACGTCAGAAATGCACAGAAAGCAGATTTTGGATATCTACGAGAACGGCTCAGAAAAAATGTCTTTCGGCAAACGCCGAACGAGCAGAGGTTTGGTCAGGCAAACTTACTGTTCGCAATGTTCCAACAGAATCTCTGTTCTGAACCAAGAATGCTAGAGGATTGCGAAAAAAGTTAGTTTCCGCACTTGGAGACCTAGATTTCTGCAGGTCTGGCAAGGACGCGCGAATAGAAGGTCGATCCAAATCAGCAGGTCAATGCAAAAGCACGTACTTAAAACCTGGAACATGGCGAAAGCGTGATATGTCTTGCGGAGATGAGGATCTGAAGGTTAGTTACTAAGCCGCTATTTCGTCCTCATTTATTCTAAAGAATATTGAGTACAGAGTCGGCACTACTATCAGCGTAAGAACGGTCGCAAAACTCAAACCGCAGATAATCACCACTGCGAGCGACTCAAAAAATGGATCCCACAGCAAAGGCATTACTCCAAGTACAGTAGTAAGTACTCCCAGTGCCACTGGGCGGACGCGTAGAACAGCTGAGTCGACAACAGCCTGCAATCGAGGTTTTCCACCAGCAATCTGAGTATCGGTTTCGTCAATAAGGACGATAGCGTTTTTGATTAGCATCCCTGTTAGAGACAAAATACCCAGTATTGCCATAAATTCGAGTGGCGTTCTGGTTGCCGCGAGCCCCCAGACGACTCCAATGAGAGCCAGAGGTACTGTCAACCATATGATCAGTGGCTGACGGACTGCATTAAACAAGAAGAAAACTACGACAATCATCGCTCCGAACCCAAGCGGCATAGTCGAAGCCAAACCGTCGTTTGCACTTTGCGAGTCCCCGTACTCACCCCTCCATTCAAGAGAATACCCACTCGGCAAATGGATTGCCTCTACGAATGGTCGGATTTGAGCGAAAAGGTCGCCTGAGAGTACTTCTGGTGCGTTATCGGCTTGTGCGGTGATTGCAAGCTTGCGGTCGATGCGCCTAAAGTTCCCAGCTTCGAAAACAAGGTCAAATCGGTCTACAACTTGAGATATCGGAATGTATCCTCCGGCTACATCGCTGTAAATTTGGATGTTTTTTAGGTCACTAATATTGTTTCGGTCTGCTTCGAATGGGCGCATTACTATGTCCAATAAGTTGTCGCCTTCGCGATAAATCCCTATAGGCGCCCCTACTTGATGCCAGTAAACTGCCCTAGATATCTCCGCTTGGGTGAGACCCAGCCTTCGGGCGTTTTCTGTGTCAATAACTGGTCGAATTACCTGCTTTTGTTCGCGCCAGTCGTCTTTTATCGCGATGGCTCCGTTTTCAGCAAATATCAGTTTTGCCTTTTCGGCGAGTTCGCGAAGCACAACGGGATCGGGTCCAGAAAATTCGACTTCGATTTTCGATCCACCTCCAGGACCCAATACAAACTTCCAAACTTTTGCATATGAGTCAGCGTACTTTTGGTTGATCCAAGACTGAATTTCCGGCTGTAATGCATCGATCCGCCGATAATCCTCCACGTCCACCAAAATTTGACCATAGGCGGGGTTCTGGTCTTCACTGTCGTATACCAACATGAAGCGTAAATGCCCGCTGCCCACGGAAAGATTTGTGGACGTGACACCAGGTAGAGTTAAGAGATGCGCTTCAATCTCTCGCATGTCCTGACTGGTTTGTTCAATGTCGGTTCCCTCTGGCAAAAAGTAATCCACCACAAATTGCGCCCTGGTGCTGTTGGGAAAGAAACCCGGCGGTACTAACGCAAACCCTGCGATTGCAGAGAAAAAGAGCGCAACAATAAGGCCCACCGTAAGGTGCCGGTATTGGATCGCATAAGCGAGGAGCGAACGATATGCACGGAGAATGGCATTCTCTGCAGGCGGTGTTTCCGAGGTTGGTTTCAGTAGCAGAGTACAAAAATAGGGTGTGAGCCATATCGCTATCAACCACGAAAAGAGCAAGGAAATCGTAATAGTCCAGAAGAGGCTCCCGGCGTATTCGCCCGTGTTGTCCGGTGAAAAGCCAATTGGAGAAAACGCCAAGAGTCCTACAACTGTTCCTCCGAGTAGCGGCCATTTGGTTTGATTTACGACAGTGATAGCAGCGTTGCTGGTGGCTTCACCGCGTTGAACTCGGACCAACGTACCTTCGACAACGACAATAGCGTTATCAACCAGCATGCCGAGTGCAATGATTAGCGCGCCTAGTGAAATCCTTTGCATGTCCAGCCCCAATAGCTGCATACCGGCAAGCGTGCCTGCAACTGTGACCAACAGAATACCTCCCATCAGTATTCCGGATCTTAACCCCATAAAAATAAGCAATATGCCTACAACGATGATGAGCGCCAGAACCACGTTCATGACAAAGTCGTTGATCGATTCTTTTACCGAAGCAGACTGATCAGAGATTGGCAAAATCTGGATTCCGATTGGCCTAAGGTTCTCCAACTCGTTTATCCGTTGCTTCACTGCTTCGCCCATGTTCACAACGTTTCCGCCCAGGCTATTGGATATTCCAATTCCAATTGCAGGTTGGCCGTCCCGAAAAAGTAGGGGGCTTGCGGGTTCAACGTAACCGCGGGACACGGTTGCGATATCTGAAAGTCGAAATGATGCACCGCTACTCGGCACAGAAACGACTAAGTCTTTGATAGCGTCAATTGAGTCGACTGCCGCCGACGGCCGTATCTCTATGCGACGCGAGTTGGACTTGATGGAACCCGCCGGCGCTACGAGGTTTTGCCCCTCCAGAACTTGCCCAATTTTTTGTGGTGATATTCCAAGTTCTATTAACCTTGCTGGTGCGTATTCTACAAAGATTGCTTCATTCTGTTCACCACTTAAGACCACCTTGGAAACACCGCTGACGGCAACCAACTCCCTCTGGAGCTCCTTCGCGTACTCGTGGAGCTCGGCTATAGAATAGCCATCACCAACAACCGCGAAATACAAGGCATACACATCGCCGAAGTCATCGTAGACTTGCGATTGGAGTGAGTTCGGCGGCAGGCTAGTTTGAGCGTCAAGTATCTTTGCGCGCAATTGGGCAAATCTTGCGTGAAGTGACGGAAAATCAGGAGTTGTGGGGATTGTAAATTCGACCGTCACAGTGCTGAGTCCGGGTGATGAAACTGACTTCACCTCTTTTACCCCTAGGAGCTCTTGTAGAGCATTCTCAATCACCTCGGTGACTTCTTCTGCGACTTCTTCTGCAGTGGCACCCGGATAAGGTGTTATGACCTGAGCTTGCCTGATTATAAACTCAGGATCTTCGAAACGAGGAAGAGTTAAGTATGCAAAATAGCCAGCGACCAAGATGAGAATAGTCACCAACGCCGAAATTAGGCGCTTCTCAATTGCAAACCTAGCGAGATCCATTTGCTACTCACCAACTTTTGAAATCGGGCGAACTACCATGTCATCCAGCAGTTCGCTCAAGCCTGCGGTTACAACCATGTGTCCTTCTTCAAGGCCATCTTTTACGACCACGAAGTCGTCAGATATTTCTCCCAATTCAACTGGTTGGCGCTTAACGGTGTTGCTGGATCCATCCAACAGCCAGACATAAGGGGAACCGTCGGGGCTTGCCGCTAATGCTGAAAGTGGAACCACAACATGCGTGTCGCTTTGCCCGTCCGCCCTAATAATCACGCGCGCTACCATCCCAGGCAGTACAACCAAGTCTTCAGGCGGGGTTACTGATAGACGACCACGATAGGTTTGTGTCGCTGCGTCTGCTTGCGTTGAAAACTCGACAAGGTCTGCGTTCAATTCTACGCCCGGCAACGAGTCAAACGTAACCATACTAACAACATTGTCGAAGCCAATTGACGACATCGCGATTATGTCAGTGCCGGGCAAGTCATAACTTACATCCACGGTCGAAAGATCTTGGATTAAGGCGATGGTTTCACCGGCTTGAACATTACGGAAGTTGTCCACGTTGCGCTTGGCAATCGTTCCATCGAACGGTGCTCGAAGCGTAGCATCAGAAAGATCGTTTTTTGCCGATTGAACCTGTGTTTTTAGGCCACGGATCGACGCTTCCGCTGCAATTATCTCTTCGGGCCTCCCACCGACTCGACCAATTGTCAGCTGCTCTTCTCGCGACACGAGTTCGGCCTCTGCCAGACGAAAGGCAGCTTCACGTTGCTGGTATTGGGCAGTAGGGATTACACCCCTCTCCAAAAGCTGAGCTGAGCGGATGTATTCTTCGCGAGCTTGATCTCGTTGAGCTTTAGCGGCCTGTACCGAGGCTTCCAAAGCTGTAATTTCTTCAGGGCGTGCGCCTGACCTCAGTACAATTAGATTCGCCTCTGCCTCTTCTAGTTGGCTATTAAGTCTTGCTACCTCGACTTCGAAGTCTCGTGTGTCTAGCTGCGCAACAACGCCTTCCTGCACCACATTGCTAGAGGCCCTAATTGGTAAGTCTATTATTCGTCCACTGACTCGAAAAGAGAGTTCAACTTCCCTCGAAGGGTAGACAATAGCAGGATAAATTCTTTCAAAATCAGATGAGGCTTTAAGAACAGTGAAGACTTTTGCTGGTCTTATTGTCGCGGGGGTATCTTGTGCTGCGGCTACGATGGGAAAAGCACAAAATAAAACAGCCGCCAACGTCCCTAAGAAGTTCAGATGCATATTTTTCACCTTCTTATTCGAAGCTGCTCGCTTGTTGGGCATTCGCGATGGGCACAAGAAACTTGGCGAGAGAAGAGATCGTTTGAACCAACTCTGCCTGCAACAGTAGACTTTCACAAATTTGGGTGAGCCAAAATGGCTCAGCGAAAATATCATGAATTGGAAACAGTTTATTGTTGGATTACAAAGCGTAAGCTAAAATTCAACAAGAATGCTGCCGTCGCGAAAGCCGGACCTACCGCAATGGTGTCAAGCGGTTTTCGATTTCAGTAGAACTCAGAGCTACAGTTTTTTGGGATGCGGCGCATATTTCAGGGAGATACTGCGCATCTACTTGAGTAGATGTGAGAAGTAGCAAAAACTTGAAGGTAGGGTGTGTTGGCAATTAGAAAACAAGTTCTCAATCTTCAGTCTCTCTTCATAGCAATGGCTGCTGTGCAATTGGCTACTGCTGGATCTGGCACTTTGGTTCCACTTGCGTTTTCTGAAATTGGGGCATCTCAAGAAGCTGCTTCCGTGGCGGCGTCGGCATATTCGGCGGGATTCTTAGTCGGCTGCTTTGTCGTGGCCAGATCCATTGTCGATTTTGGGCATATCCGTGCATTTGCGTTTGGGGCTGCTATCGCGATAGCTGTGGCGATACTATTTTCTGTTTCTACCAGCACCTCTTTTCTTATCTTTTTGCGTTTCCTGGCCGGTTTGGCGACTGCAGGGCTGTTTTCGATCGGCGACACTTGGTTGAATGAGACCGCAGCGGAAAAGACCCGTGGGAGTGTCCTCGCAGTCTATTCGATTGTCGTAGGCATCGTCGCGGTATTCAGTCAGTTTTTAGTTTTTGTAGTGCCTGGTGATATCCGAGAGGCATTCGTCTATGTCGCATTATTTTACTGCATTTCTATAATGGTTATCTCGACTACTCGATCAACGCCGCCCAACAATGACGCCCCGGTACCAATTAGGGTGCGCGGATTGTTCAAAGATGCACCGGCTGCGGCTGTCGGTGCTTTTGCTATAGGTATGGTGTCGACAACGCTGTTGAGCGTGGTTCCCTACAGCGCTGCCCAGCTTGGGATAGAGATCATAAATGTGGCCATTATGGTCGCATTAATCTACTTCGGACGTGTTCTTTTTCAGTTTCCGCTTGGTCGGCTATCCGACAAGATGGATCGCCGGATAGTAATCTTGATTGCATCGGTCACTGCAACATTTGTTCTTTTTGTCATGGGGGTTCTCGTCGATGTGGATTACGACCATAGCGCCAATTCATTCGACTACAACTCAATCGGTTTCGTGGTCCTTTCCATCATATTGGTGTTGCTGGGTGGTAGCTTGCTCACCCTTTATTCTTTGCTTGTAGCGCACGCGTTGGACCGAACGGTTCCGGTCTTTGTGTCTTCGGCGGCGGTAACTATGCTATTGGTTTGGACTTTAGGATCCATAACTGGCCCCCTGATCGCGAATGCCGCTACCACCTACTTCGGTGACATCGCGCTCTATTGGGTGAATTTTGCGGTCATGCTCTGTTTTGCTTTGTATTTGGGAAAAAGGGTATGGTCAGTTGAGCCTGTGTCTCGTGCTGAGCAGACATCTCACACCGACGTCCTACCAACCAGTACAGAAATGGCCCCTTCCGAGAAACGTTAATACCATGAAAATCAAGTTCTTTTTGTTGAGCTCAATTTGAAGGCGACTAATGCGATGGGAGCACACACAGCGCACCTTAGATCAAAACCACGATCAAAAGACGTGGTCCATGTTAATGATATTGGCGTTTGTCCTGGCCTAGTCCAAGTCAGATAGTTGTGGGGGAGACGGGACGCATGAATTGGAGAAAACTCTTTGTTTTTCTGCTACTTTTTCAAGCGGCTTGCTCAAGTATTTCAAGGACCCCAGTAAGCGCAACGGATCTCCAGAACCCGCAAGTCCCACGCATCGAAGGTGCTCGTTATTGGGCTGATATTGCTCCGGCCAATATAAGCGAGCTTCTAGAAACCGCTCTGCGCCAGCGACAAGCATCGGGGGTTTCGTCAGATTACACACTAACGCTGTCGGGGGGTGGCGAAGATGGAGCCTTCGCCGCCGGTATTCTTACCGCATGGAGCGAAGCCGGCACTCGCCCTGAGTTCATGGCGGTCACAGGGGTCTCCACAGGTGCGTTGGCTGCGCCCTTTGCGTTCTTGGGCAGCAATTATGACGGTGAGCTAAAAAACCTATACGGTGGACTGCCACCGTCCCGAATTTTCAGAGGAAGGTTCGTTACTGGGATCCTGAGCGGCGCTTCTGTGAAGAGTTCTGATCCACTAAGGCGACTTATAGAAAGCTACATTACTGACGATTTCCTAGCAAAAATTGCCAACGAACATCGTCGCGGCCGGCGCTTGCTGGTTCAATCGGTCAGCTTGGACGCACAAAGGCCAGTGCTTTGGGACCTAGGCGTCATCGCAAATAGCGGGGCAGCAAACGCAAAAAAGGTGTTCGTAGACGTGCTGCTAGCCTCAGCCTCAATACCAGGCGTTTTCCCTCCCGTTTTGATCGACGTCGAAACTCAGGATGGTGTTCGGGATGAACTTCACGTTGATGGTGGTGTCTATTCTCAGACCGCTTACGTGCCTGGATGGGATATCCCAAGAAAATATGCTCGCGGTGGCAAGCTATATGCGATCCGAAACGGCAAAGTTGAGCCAGAACTTAGAGTAACAAAACCGGGGGTTTTCCAAGTATCTGCACGCTCGCTTTCTACACTTATTAAAGCACAAGGCGTAGATGATCTCACGATTGCGTACAAACTAAGCCTTCAGAGAGGCGCTGAATACCAAGCCGCTTGGATCGGGACGGACTTCGACTATCCTCTAGCTGAGCCGTTCGATCCAGAGTATATGCGAGCGCTGTTTGATTACGGTTATCAGCGTTTTAAGTCGGGGACACTTTGGAGCGATCATCCGCCACGGTAAACCACAGAGGCTTCATGTCGCTAACGGGAACCTTGCTTAAGTCGACTTGCCAGTTGAACCACAACCATTAAAGTATTTGACTATGTCGATGAGTGAAACTGAGCGCAATCGGTTGCGTCTTTGGCGCCGCTGGCAAGTTACGTTTGATCATTTCAAGTATCCTCCCCCTATGCAGAGGGTGCATCAAGCACTTGTTATTCACCCTCAACCTTGGACAACGCGCGGTTTAGCCAAATACACAAACCTGCCTCAGACCAGCGTAAGACGACAGTTAAAGCTCTTAGCTGACCCGAACTTGCAGCGTGTTGACGATGGGTTTCAAATCACTGAGTTGGGATTGGCTCTAAACTGGACCGTGCATCGCGAACTCAAAAAGTTCGTCCGAGGGGGGCATCGTTTCAGCCAAAAACTTATTTCTGCACACAAGCAATCAACTGGAATGAACGGTGCCGGTGGGGCTGATTATGAATGGCTCGCCACGCATGTCTGGTGGCCGGTAATAGAGGCGCCGGAAATTCTGGACGCGTAGGTTGTTGGTTTGTTTTGTCCCCAAGTCCTTTGCGGCGAACGAACTCACTCCAAGTGTGCTAAGAAAAAAAGCTACTTGTGGCAAAGAGGTGTTGGGAATGGCGAAGAATAAGAAGATCTCTAAATAGTGCTATGAGACAGAACTGAAAAGGCTGCAGGTAGAGCTTTGCCACCTCCAAGGTTGAGTGCAGCAAACCAAAGCGAGAGTTGTCGTAGTTTTCGAAGGACGCGATGCCGCTGCAAAAGGTGGGGTTAGTCGCGCAGCGAAGTTAGGAGGCTGTTCATGGCAGAACCGATAGTGGTTGATAGTTTTATTGCTGTGACACTGGGCATCGTCGTGTACTTTCTCGGTTCCAGGCTCACAGAGCAGTTTGAGTTTTTACGCAAGTACTCAATCCCCGAGCCGGTTTCAGGGGGCTTGCTGGCTGCACTTGTGACGCTAGGCGTGGTGACTGCGACAGGTCGAGAAGTAGTTTATGATTTGGCTTCGCGCGACTCTTTGCTGATCTATTTCTTCACCACAATTGGGCTTAATGCCAGGTTTTCGGACCTAATTAAAGGCGGACCGCTTCTGGGCCTTATGCTTGTACTGACCATTGGGTACATGTTTATCCAAAACGGAATAGGCGTTGTTGGGGCTTCACTATTTGGGTTGCCATCCCAAGCTGGTGTGATGATGGGAACTACATCTCTAATTGGTGGTCACGGTACCGCGATAGCGTGGGGCCCAGTGGTAGAAGAGCAATATGCTGTAGCGGGCGCAGCGGAACTCGGTATAGCAGCGGCGACGATCGGATTGATCATGGCGAGCCTGATAGGTGGTCCAATCGCCAGCTACTTGATCGCCCGTGACCAACTAGAACCAAGTGCGAAGGAAAAAACTGCGGCTACCAATTCCAACGAAGAAGGCAGTGGAGTGGTTGCTTCAAACGATCCAACCGGTGGTCCAACAAATCCTGGAATGATGAGAGCCATTCTTTGGACACATGTTGCAATTGTGATTGGTTACATTGCAGATGAATCGCTGGAGCTGACCGGAGCAAACTTGCCACTCTTCGTGCCATGCCTTCTTTCTGGTATTTTACTTGCAAACCTGACGCCCAGAGTTTTCCCAAAGATCAAAACACCAACGGGAACCGCTTCTTTGCAACTATTGCAAGACTTCTCGCTAGCGGTGTTTCTTTCAATGTCGCTGATGAGTATGCAACTTTGGACTTTGGCGGGTTCCGCTGGGGTTTTAGCCGTTACTATGACGCTTCAAGCTGCCGCTGCTGCTGTTTTTATCATTTTCGTTGTCTATCGAACGATGGGGCGAAACTACTTTGCTGGCGTGATGTCGGCTGGTTTCGCGGGTTTCGCTCTCGGAGCTACGCCAACGGCTATCGCAAACATGACTGCTGTGACGCACAAGTACGGCCCATCTCCGCTTGCCTTCATTGTGCTTCCGTTGGTTTCAGCTTTCTTTGTCGATATTGCTAATGCATTTATTATCCAAATGTTCGTTTCGAACCTACCTTAGGCTACGTAAAAGGCGTTCGGATGGGTGGCGATCTCTCTCCATCCGACGACGGCGCTGCGCCGAGTTTTCTGATCTTATCAGGCATTAAAACCCGCCGAAAAGTGACCCAAGCAGGATGATTGCAATCAATGCAATCATCGGCACCAGAACAGCAACTACGAATATATCACCATATGCTTCTCGATGGGTCAGTCCACAAATACCGAGCACCGTGATCACCGCACCGTTATGGGGCAAGGCGTCGAGAGCGCCCGAAGCGACAGATGTTACGCGATGCATGGCTTCCAACGAGGTATTGGTTGCGGCGGCAAGTTCGACAAATTGTGAACCTAATGCATCAAGAGCGATACTCATACCGCCAGAGGCAGAACCCGTGATCGCTGAGAGCGTCGTAACAGAAACCGCCACGGCAATAAGTGGATTGCCCTCACTCAAGCCGAGCATGGCATTTGTGATCGCCTGAAAAACCGGTAGTGCCGCTATAACGGCGCCAAAACCCACGAGACTGGCTGTGTTGAAGATCGGCAATACGGCCGCATCAGCTCCCTTGTTGAGGCTTGTTTTGACGCTTACCAGACGGGTCCAATTTGCTGCGAGCAGAAACAGGATCGAAGTGGTAAGTGCGACAATGATTGACCAAACGCCACGTACAGCCTCAATTGTTGTCTGACCAAACAACGGTTCGGCAAGATAACTGGCATCAAAACGCGGAACGGCTACTTGGATGAAGAGGAAATTAACCACGACCACAAGCACTACCGGGGTGATGGCCAGCGCGAAGCTCGGTTCAATCGTTTGAGGCGTATTGCTTGGTTCAATTTCGTTCAAGTCGAAGCCTTCGCCCTGGGATCGCGTGCGCATCTCACTGTCCAGTTCGGGAAGCACCTCATCGTGTTGTCCATATCCTTCACCGGCAGCTTCTGCACGGGACGCGCGGCGGTTGAGCCACGCCATTCCTAGAACAGCCATGATGGCGGCCGCGATGATCCCAAGACCCGGTGCGGCGAAGGCTGTGGTTCCGAAGAATGGCATCGGGATGGCGTTCTGGATCGCAGGGGTGCCAGGTAGAGCCGACATCGTGAAAGTGAACGCGCCAAGCGCGAGCGCTCCGGGAATAAGCCGTTTGGGAATATCCGCGTCACGGAAGAGAGCGGCTGCGATCGGATAGATCGCGAATGCCACCACGAAGAGCGAGACCCCACCGTAGGTTAGTACGCCACAGCACAAGACGACCGCCAGAATGGCTTTGTCAGTGCCAAGCTTGGAGATCACCCAATGTGCGATCGAACGCGCCGAGCCGCTGTCGTCCATTAGCTTGCCGAATATTGCACCAAGAAAGAACAGAGGAAAAAACGAAATGATGAAATCGCCTGTATTCGTCATGAATATCTGCGTGAAGCTGGCCAGCAGCGGCAATGCGCCCGTCAAAGCAGCTGCCAGCAAAGCAAGGAGCGGCGCCAATATCAGCAGTGTGACACCGCGGAACGCAAAGTACATGAGCAAAAAGAGCGAGAGTAGAACAGAGGCTATCTCCATCATTTCTTGGCCTCCCGATCGGTACCTTCGGCCAGATGCGCCGGCTGGAGGCTTTCTTCAAAAATCTCTCTAGGCCGCCACGTTGAGGTCTTTCCAACGTCTGGCCACTCTGAGTTCACCCACTCGTCAGCAGTTTTACGCCCGATTTCGAAAAGGTAGTCCAGAAAGGCCATCTCGGCGTTCATCTTGCTGGACACGCCGAGGTCACACATAGCCCCGGATGCATGGATCCTGTGCAAGCGCCCATCGCGGTAAGCCGCGCGATCCAGATTGTCGTGTTCTATAATCTCCCAAAGGAACCCTAGAGAGCGTAATTCTTTCATCAAGCTGGCGTTGAACGTAATTTCATTAAGGCGATTTTCGATCTCATAGGGCGTTGTGGGAATTTCCGCGCGTTCGAACGGATTAATTTGAACAATGACAATGTCTCGCGCCTCGGTCTCGTCCACCAAGGGGAAGAGCGGTGGATTACCCATGTAACCGCCATCCCAATACGCTTCTCCGTCAATTTCCACAGCTTTGAAGACATGTGGAAGGCAGGCCGACGCCATGACCGCATCTGCACTTAGATCGGGTTGGCGAAAGACTTTGGGGCGCCCGGTCCGCACATTTGTAGCGGACAGAAAGATGCGCGGCCCTTCTGCTGAATTGATGGCTTCAAAATCAAAACAGTTCCGCACAAGGTCCCGTAAGGGATTAATGTTGAGCGGATTGAACTGGTATGGTGACGCCATTTGACGCGTAAACTGGGAAATGATGAAGCCGGGAGAATGCTCCAGGCTCCAATCGCCTCGTAACCTGTTCCACAAAGTTCGTTTGTATGGACTCGCCCTGCTGGCCCGACTCACCTGTGTCCAATAGTGCCTAAGCAAGTTGCGAGCACCCTCAGGCCCAGCCTGTGTTAGGCCCTGTGCCAGGGCGACGGCATTCATTGCCCCGGCACTGGTGCCAGAAATGCCAACTATTTCAAGATCTTCAAGCTGCAGCAATCGATCCAGAACGCCCCAAGTGAAAGCGCCATGCGATCCACCACCCTGAAGAGCGATATCTATTTTTTTCTTAGGCACAACCGAAGCTCCATGAGACTTTATCGCACATGCACCATCACTATGCCGCATTGCAGCAATTGCTTAAAGCAAAAGAAACGGAATGCTTTGTTTGTCGCATTTTAGTGACCGCTTCGGTCTCGAAACAGTCATCTGACTGTTTCTGTCGGATGTCCGTTCACCAGCGCGAAGCGGACGATCAGCTTAAGTTAACAAGCCTAAACACATGACAAGTGCCTAAGAAGAAACTGAAAAAGTATCTGAACTACGCCTATGCAGAACAAAAGAGCAGAGACTGCAAGCATCGTTGGTATCCTGCTCCCGCAACCAGCGTCGGAATATCTCAAAGCAGCCCGTTCAGACTACAATTGATCCCCCGGATCAATTGCTTAACGTCTTCACCTCGTCAGGCTCATAACCTGAAGGTCGCAGGTTCAAATCCTGCTCCCGCAACCACTTTTACCGAACCAGCCGCCGCAAGGCGGCTTTTGTCGTTCTGGACCAACCCAATCATCGCCGCCAGGGCACCCTCCAAATCAATCTGCACGCCACAGCATTGTTTACACAGGCACAACTCATTGCGTACGATCCGGTCGAATATTTCCGACATTATAAACAAAGGGTTTGATGCCATGCCAGATACGCTGGACCTGCATAAGTACGAAAATCTAAGTCCTTTCCAAATCAAAGACGAACTCATCAAGCTGGCACAGAAAGAGTCGCGCCAGATGGCTCTTCCCTATCTGAATGCGGGACGTGGCAACCCCAACTGGATCGCAACAAAGGCACGCGAGGCGTTTTTTCTTCTGGGTCAATTCGCGATGACCGAAGCGCAGCGCCATCGCAATGAACAGCAGGTCGGTTTGGCCGGAATGCCGCAGGGGGATGGATGCTATGACCGGCTCAAGACGTATTGTGCGGATTCGAGAGATAAGAATGGCCCTCCGGGTGCGGACACTCTGGTTGATGTGGTGGACTTCGCGATTGAGAAGTTCGGCTTTGTCCCTGACGATTTTGTATTGGAACTGACCGACGGCATTGTCGGTGACCACTACCCAATGCCTGACCGGTGCATGATGCACAACGAGGCGATCGTCCATGAATACGTGATGTGGGCGATGTGCGCCGGTTTCCGGCCCGACGCGAAATTCGACATTTACGCGGTCGAGGGCGGCACGGCTGCGATGTGCTACATCTTCAAGGCGCTCAAGAACCAACGTCTGCTGAATGCGGGTGACACCATCGCATTGGGTACCCCGATATTCACGCCTTATCTGGAAATGCCGGTGCTCGAGGATTATGGGCTGAATGTCGTGGATGTGTCCTCGGCCGAGAAAGATCACTTTCAACTGACTGATGACGACCACGAGCAACTGGCCGATCCGAAGGTCAAGGCGCTGTTTCTGGTCAACCCAGGCAACCCGTCTTCGGTCGCGATCAGTTCCGAGGTCATGGCCCGGTTGGTCGAATTCGTCAAAACTCGTCGCCCTGATCTGATCATCCTTACGGATGACGTCTATGGTACCTTCGTTCCGAACTTCCAGTCGGTGATGGGGCATCTGCCCGAGAACACGATCGGGGTTTATTCCTTTTCAAAGTACTTCGGCTGCACCGGCTGGCGTCTTGGCGCAATCCTGGTGGCCGAAAACAACATCTTCGACAGGATGATTGCCGAGGCGCCGGCCGAGACAAAGGCCGTGGTCAACGCGCGGTATCAGACCCTGACCCCGGATCCTTCGTCCTTCAAGTTTATCGACCGCATTGTGGCCGACAGCCGCGATGTGGCACTGAACCACACGGCGGGGCTGTCATTGCCGCAGCAAGTGATGATGACGCTGTTTTCGCTGGTCGAACTGATGGATGAACAGAAAGGCTATCAGAAATTCTGCTGGGGTATCCTGAAACACCGCTTTGACGAGTTGGTCGAAGGCTTGGGCATTGAAGTGCCCGACAACCCGTTGTTCGACAAATACTACGGCATCATCGATTTCGAGTTCTGGCTTCGGAAATACGTGGGCGAAGAGGTGGTTGCCTGGATCAAAGACAACGTCCACCCCCTCGATATATCCTTCAAGCTGGCACAGGATCACGGGATTGTTCTGCTGAACGGATCGGGTTTTGATGCCCCCAACTGGTCGGCGCGGGTGTCCTTTGCCAACCTGGACGACAGCGCGTATCGGCAGATTGGTCGCGCGGTCCGGGCCGTGGCCGTTGGCTATGTGCAAGCGTATCGCGCGTCGAAAGGGTTGCCGTTACACGGCTAGGTGCGGGCACAAGAAGCTAAGCGGGCAAAGCTTTGGCCATCTCCCTGCCCGACGATACTTTGCAGCCTACCCATCAGCTATGTGTCGCCGCGCTTCGGGGCCGTGTTCCTAAGGATCGGCCTAGGGAACAAATGCCACGACCAGCGGTCCCCAGAGGGTCAGGAAGATGTTTGCCACGGCGTAGGTCATTGTAAAGGCGGGCGTTGGGGTCGCATTGCCCGTCTTTTCCAGCAGCGTTGCAAAACCCGGATTGCCTGAGCGTGAACCGGTTACAACGGCGCAGCCCTCGACCGGGTTCTTGATGCGCAGGACGAAATAGTTGATCGGGAATTGTACGATCATCGGCATCAACGTCACCAGGATTCCCAGAAGCAGGAGGGTGATGCCGTACTCCTGAATCGCTTCCAGCGCGGGTTGCCCGGCATTCAGGCCGACGACACCCACGAAAACGGCCAATCCGAAACTTTGAAGGAAATTCGCCGCACCCCGATTAATGCCGCCAATCTTGGGTCGTCTGATGCGCAAATAGCCAATGATCAGCCCCGTTACGAGGCATCCGAGCCCCGAGCCCAGTGCCACTTTGGTACCCGCGATATCAAAGCTGATCTCGCCGATCAGATAACCGATCGCCACACCGATCCCCAACGCCACGAAATTCGTGACCGAGGCCGACGGAGGCACATAGCCCGCAAGCTTTGAAACCCGGTTCAGATCGTCCTTGTGGCCGACGATACTGATCTCGTCGCCCGCATGGATTTCGGTATTTTGCAGAACCGGTATGTCATGGCCCATTCGGGTGATTTTCGAGATATGGACACCGCGCCGCTGATCCGCTGTAAGCGCCGCGCGCAGTTCGGCAAGGGTTTTGCCGGTCAGTTTGCGGTTGGTGACCACAACGTTGCGACGCTCTTCCACAACTGTCAGCTCCGGCGGATACTCTCCGATTTCACCACTGACAGTGCCTTCGAATTGAGTGAGAGTTGCGACAAGGCCTGAGACAACGATGACATCTCCGGCGTTGACCGACGTCTCCGGCGTTGGATCGACGGGAGCACCATTTTGCAGCAACCGTTCGACCACAAGATCGCCCTGGTAACCGCTCTCAATGTCCTTAACCGGTTTTCCAACAATGGCCGCATCGGCGTTCACCTGGTATGCCCGGGCTTCAAAGCGGTTCATTGGAAGGAACTCGCCTTCTTCCAGCTTGTGACCACCACCGCTGAGTTTCTGAGCCAGCTTGATAGCTTCTTGTCGCAGATCAACGCGCATTATGATCGGGATGACACTGACAGCCAGAATTGGACCGATTGAGCCAAAGATATAGGTAACCGAGTAACCCACAGCGATGTTTGTCTTGAGCTTTTCGGCTTCATCCGATGCCAGACCCAGCAGATCGATAGCGTTTCCTGCGGTTCCGATAATGGCCGATTGAGTCAGCCCGCCAGCCGCCAGACCCGCAGCCAGTCCTTTGTCCAGTCCCGCCAGTCTGGCCACGACGACAACAAAGAACAATCCCCACAAGGTCATCATAAAGGCGGCCAATAGTTTGGTCAGCGCCGTCCGGTTCAATGCTGCGAAAAACTGAGGGCCTCCGTTGTAGCCCACCATGAAGATAAACAATGAAAAAAAGACGTTCTGAACATCCGCGCTCAGGTTTATACCGCCAATCTGTCCGACAAATACGGCCACAAGCAAAGTGCCCGCTATGCCGCCCAGCTCAAACTTGCCGACCCGGAATTTCCCGACTCCGTATCCCAGACCCAGACACAAAAAAAGCGCCATTATCGGAAAGGCGCGTAGTTGTTCAGTGATCAATTCCATCATCAAACCCCTGGGCTTCTACACAGCTCGAGCCGGCACTGCTCGTGACGTCTCAGCACATTGAAAAGACAATAGATTTAAACTCATTCCGCTATGTCGCTGACAGGTAAGCATCGAGAGAGAGTTCTGTCAAATTCTGGCGTTCAACAAAACCAAATGAGGGCTTTCACCCTCTTTGACTGAATTCAGCGCCAAAACGAACGCCTCAGGACACTCCGGTCCGGATCGATGGGCCCGACAGCGCTGTTCCAGATCGGCGACTTTAGCCCAAAAGGGTTCGGGCAGGTTCCATGGGTTTTCACGGGATAAACAACCGGATAAAAAACGCGACAGATGCCAGGCACACAACGCTGCTGAACCAGATCGCGCCGAACCAGAAAACTCGGTTTAGGGTTTTCAATGGTAACTCTCCTCTGGATCAATCTTCCCGCGGAAAACCCAGTACGTGTAAGCAGTGTAAGCCAGAATTACAGGCAGCAGAATGACGGCTCCGACGAGTGCGAAAGCCAAACTGTTGTCCGGCGCTGCGGCTTCAGTAATCGTGAGGCTTGGGGGTATCATATAGGGATAGAAGCTGATCCCAATGCCGATGAAGCAGACGACGAACAAGCCAATGGCGCAGAAGAAGGGTCGATAATCTCGCCGATCTCTAAGGCCGCAATGCAGATTCCACGCAATGCCAGTAACAACGGCGGGTACAATCACAGAGAATGTGACACCGGGCCACGAAAACCATCTGATCAGATAAACGGGGTCCTGGAACGGGGTTAGAAGGCTGACAAGACCGATCAACCCGAGCGTCAAGAGCATCAGCGGTTGGGCATACCTACGCATCTGACACTGTAAGGCCCATGTGGTTTTCATATTGAGCCAGGTTGCTCCCAGCAACGCATACCCGATCACCAGGGCCACCCCGGTCAGCACTGAGAATGGTGTCAGCCAATCCCATTGTCCACCTGCGTAAAGCCGATCCTCGACCGGGATACCCTGGACCAGCGCGCCAAGCGCGATGCCTTGGCAGAAGGCTGCTACGGTTGACCCGCCGTGAAACGCGACATCCCACAGCCAGCGCCCACGCACCGTTCGCCACCGGTATTCGAAGGCCACGCCCCTGAAGACGAGCGCAAGCAGCATGATGATGATCGGCATGTAGATTGCGGGCATCACCACGGAATAGGCCAGCGGGAACACGGCGAACAAACCTCCGCCGCCCATGACCAGCCAGGTTTCGTTTCCGTCCCATACCGGCGTGACCGAGTTCATCATGACATCCCGATCTTTGTCGGTTTTCGCGAAGGGGAACAGGATTCCAACTCCAAGATCGAAGCCGTCCAGGATCACATAGGTCAGAACGGCAAAGGCAATGATGCCTGCCCAGATTGTCGAGAGTTCAAGCATTACGCCGCCTCCGCCAAACTAGAGATTTCAATGGATTTGTGGCTGTGCTGAAGACCTCCGGCGGGTGGTTTTCCCATAAGGCGCAGCATGTAGAACGTGCCGGCTCCGAATACGGCGAAGTACACGACGATGAAGGCAATCAGAGAAGCTGCAACAGCAGGTGCGTCCACTGGTGAAAGGGAGTCCGATGTTCGCATCAGCCCGTACACCGTGTACGGCTGGCGCCCGACTTCGGTGGTGATCCAACCAGCCAGTACCGCCACAAACCCGCTGGGCGCCAACAGGACGGATGCCCGGTGCAACCAGCGATCTTCAATGAGGCGGCCGCGCAACCTTTGAACAAGCGACCACAAGCCGACGCCCAGCATGGCGAAGCCGATGGCGAGCATGACGCGGAAGCTGTAGAAGACGATCGCGACCGGTGGTTCTTCGTCGTCGGGAATGGTGTCCAGCCCGTCAAGCGGCGCGTTCAGATCGTGTTTCAGGATCAGCGAAGACAGCTTTGGTATTGCGATGGCGTGGTCAACGCGCTTTTCATCCTCGTTAGGAATGCCAAACAGGATCAGCGGTGCGCCTTCGGGATGACTGTCAAAGTGACCCTCCATCGCCATCACTTTCTGCGGCTGATGCTCCAGCGTGTTCAGACCATGAAGGTCGCCCGCAACGATCTGCAGAGGGGTGACCAGAACGGCCATCCACATTGCCATCGAGAACATTCGGGTGACCTCGGCCGTGCGATTACGACGTAGCAAGTGCCATGCCGCAACCCCGGCCACGACGAAGGCGGTCGTGAGATAGGCGGCAAGGACCATGTGCGTCAGGCGGTAGGGGAAGGACGGATTGAAGACAATCGACCACCAGTCAACGGGGATGAACTGCCCCAGTTCGTTGATGTCGAACCCGGCCGGGGTCTGCATCCAGGAATTGACCGATAGGATCCACGTGGCCGATATCAGCGTGCCAAGGGCGACCATCGCCGTGGCCATCATGTGCAAGACGGGACCGACGCGCTCGCGACCGAACAGCATTATGCCGAGGAAACCTGCCTCAAGGAAGAAGGCCGTCATGACTTCATAGGCCATCAGGGGACCGATCACAGGGCCTGCGGTGTCCGAGAATGTGCTCCAGTTCGTGCCGAATTGGTACGACATCACGATGCCGGACACGACACCCATCGCAAAGCCAACGGCGAAGATCTTTTTCCAGTAGTTGAAAAGGTTGAGGTAGGCGCGCTCTTTGCGCCAAAGCCAGAGACCGTTTAGGACGGCCAGGTAACTTGCGAGGCCAATGGAAAAGGCCGGGAAGATGATGTGGAACGACACAGTGAAGGCAAACTGGATACGTGCCAGGGTCTCTGCGTCGAAGTTTATGAACAGGTTCATTGCCGTGTCCTTTGGCGTTGAGTGCAATAAGCAGCAGCCACTGAAGTTGCGTCAGTTGCCGGCCCGTCGATGTCATTCAGATGAGCCGAATTTGGGGTGCAGCCTGTTTCGGTTCGTTTGGGTTCTGGACGGTTGTTTTAGGGTTTTGGACAAAACCCAGGTCGCAATGGCCAAGGCTGGGGGTTGAAATTTGAATCCGCGCCTTCAGGAAACGCGTGGCATTCGCGGGCCAAAAACAAAATTGCCACCCGGCTTGTGCGAGAGCCGGATGGCAACCTGTCAGAAACTGTGCGAGTTCTGTGAGGGGTGGTCAGTCAAGTTGCGACTGGATGCTAACAGCGCTTGTCCAAGGGAGTTTAGGCTGACCCGTCAGTTGTGTTCGGCTGTATCCCCTCCTTCTTCCGTTACACTTCAGTCATCGTTTCAGCGCTTGTGGTCTTCCTTGAAGTCATCGCGGCGCTCTTGTGCTTCATCCTGCGCGTCTTCAAAGTTGTCTTTCTGGATCGCGCCGCCGACAGCACCGACCGCAGCGCCAGCGGCAGCGCCACCCACGATGCTTTCACCGGCAATACCGGCCACGGTGGCGCCGACAACTGCGCCTTTGATCGCCTTGTCGGTGACGTAATCCGCCTGAGCGGTCACAGCCATCGTGATCAGAAGTGCGCCGGAGATCGGAGCGATAAAGAGATTTCTCGAGGTCTTCATTGGGTTCATCCTTGTTCTGGCTCGGCAACCAACGCGGCCGCCGTGTGCCATTGAACTAGGTGACACTGACGCCTGCTTTCTTTTGGAGACGGGACAAGGTTTTGTTGATCCTGGACATCTCAACTTTCTCAGGATCCCGAGGATCAGGAGAAACTAACGGCCGGCTTTACGAAATCTTGCCGGCGTCTCACCGGTCCAGCGCTTGAATGCAACCGAAAAGGCGGCCTGATCGGCAAAGCCAAGCATGAAGGCCACCCGCGCAACACCTTCGCCACTACGCAGCATGCGCTTTGAAAGGTCGCACAACGTACCTTCCAGAAGAGACTTGAAACTTGTCCCTTCAGCCGACAGACGCCTTGTCATGGTTCGGCGTGTCAGTCCAAGCTCGTCCGCAAATTCATCTCCGTTTGGAATTGGTCCTGGAAGACGTTCTCCGAGCATATCCACAATGCGGTCGGACAGGCTTTGGACGGCATCTGGTCGCGCTTTCAACTGCTCTTCACCGTGCCTGCGCAAATGTCCCAAAAGGGTCGGGTCAGCGGTTGGAATGCGAAAACTCATGGCGTTTGGCGGCAGACTCAAGGCGTATCCGGCTTTGAACCCCTCGACAGTGGTTTCCGCCAATGCGGAAAGCAAACGACAATGGGCGGCATCATCCGTTTCCAGCTCGATCGATACGGGCGCCAGCTTGCCGGAAGTGATTTGCTGAATGCGCCTGTAAAGACCGAACAATAGCAACTCGCGATGTCTGGGATATTGGTGCGCCGGGATCACATTGCTTTCCAGCGTGAGCCTTGGATGATCTGGCGCACCGACGACATCCAAACGCAGGTCGGGGTCTTGCATCGCATAAAATCGCTGAGTCATGGCCAATGCGTCATCAATCGTTTCGGCGGCCCGCACGATATATGCAAGCAGTGTTCCGGGGCCTTGTGCCGAAAGCCCGACCCGGGCCGCAAAGGTCTTATCCTCAAGTACACGGCACGCCGTCTCGACCGCTCCGGCCTCGTGCAGCAGCTCGACAGTTGAATCGGGTTCGTCGATCACGTCTTTGGGGGCTCCGGCCATTTCCAGAACCTCAGGAAACGGAATTCGGGCACCTGGCTCCTGCGCGTAAAGACGCCCGACATGCTGCAATCTGTACGCGCTGATACGTGGCACCTTTGCTTCCTCCCCTGACTGACGATCAAGCCCTGACAGTTGGGCAATTGTCCAGAAGCCAACAACAATTGTCCAGAAGCCTAAGGATCGCCCGTGTGATGACGTTTAGGTCCGGGTCATCAGAAAGGATAAGACCATGATCAATTTCGCAAGGTACTACCGCGTTTTTAAGGCGATCCGGGACACCGCCAGACAAGAGTGGTCCGGCGCCAGCATTCACGGACTGCAACCCACGGCACTTGGCGAGAAATCTCCACAAGGGCGGCGCTGGGATCCCCCTTATGCCCCGCAGGAACGGCCCTCCGAACCTTCACAGAAACCATCCGGGACCTGACGTTCCCAACAACCGAAACGCTTCGTTCGCAGCTTAGCTGCGTAAGAAAAGGACTTGAAACATGAAACCACCCGCGTTCCTGATGGCGCCCGTACTTGGCGTCATCTCAACCCCTGCTTTCGCCTCTGGCGGTGACCCCCGTTGGTGGGTTACGCCGGGCCAAACCGATACTTATGCCTGGGTTGGCCTGACCGTTTTCTTTCTGGCGATCCTATTGGTCGTACATCTCTATGCACGTTTCGACCGCTACACCGAGCATAAGGCAAGCGGCACGCCCTTGCGCACAACCATTCCGATGATGCTGACCGTGGCTTTGGCCTACGAACTGATGCCGGCCCTCAGCCATTTCAGCATTCTGCTTCCCGCTGCCCTGCTGCTGACCGCAATCGCCCGCGACTTTATGTTGTGGTGGCGCCCGTCGAATGAGGAGGCGGTAAAATGATCGAACTGCTCGTCACATCCTTCCCGTTTGTTCTGCGCGTCTTCTACCTGAAGTGGCGCGGGATGCCCGTAACTCTGTACAACGTCCACCGCGCGGTCTTCATGTGGTTTGTACTGGCGCTGATCGTATTCTTCGCCGTTTTCTACTACTACCCCAAGTCTTACACGGGCCTTGTGCCCTTCAGAACCGTACCTGTGGTTGCCGAGAACGGCGGAACCGTCACAGACGTCTATGTAAAAGGCGGCGACCGCGTAAAACCGGGTGATCCATTGTTTGCTGTCGAGAATTCGTCTGAACAAGCTGCGGTGGACTTCGCAACGCGCAAAGTTGAAGAGATCGAAAGCGCAAAACTGGCAGCCGAGCTGCAGGTTCAAACTGCGCAAGCGGTGCTGGATGCTGCGATCACCGCCAGAGAACAGGCCGAGCTGGTGCTGATGGACCACGAGGCGCTTCGGTCCAAGGGTTCCGCCGCTTTTCAGGTGAGCCAGCTGGAACGGGCGCAGGCAACTCTGGATACTCGCGAGGCGGAAGTCAAAGCCGCAGAAACGCAACTGGGTGTGGCTCAGGTCCAGGCGACTGCCGTCTTTCCGGCCCAACTTGCATCGGCACGCGCGTCGCTGAAGCAGGCCCAGGTCGAGCTGTCCAAGACTTTGACACACAGCACTGTCGACGGCGTGGTTGAACAAGTCACCCTGAATGTCGGTTCGCGCGCAGCGCAAGCAGCGATGAGCCCCGCATTGCTGATCGTACCCGACCGGAAAGATGCCGAGCGTGGACGCATTGTCGCCGGGTTCTCGCAGGTCTCGCGCACCGAATTGTACGAAGGTATGGCCGCAGAGGTTGCTTGCGAAAGCAACTTCAACATTTCGATGCGCAACACCATCCTGCCTGCTCGTATCGTGCGCATTCAGGAGCCGATTTCCTCAGGCCAGCTTGCCCCAAGCGGTCGCCTGATCGAGCCTGGCGAAAAGGCGAAACGAGGCCAGATCGTCGTGCACCTTGACCTGGTGCACCTTGAACATCGCGCCCTTCTGGTGCCAGGGAGCGGCTGCATTGTTCAGTCCTACACCACGAGTTTGGACGGCGACCTAGAGGGAACAACCGTGGCACATGCCATCCAGGCCATGGGGATCATCAAGGCTGTCGGTTTGCGGATCAAAGCATGGTTCGGCCTGACGTCAGGCATCGGCCTGATTGGTGGCGGGCACGCCTGATCGCCTTGAGGCTGTCGTCTTCATTACCAGCGGCTCCCGGCAAAGGCCGGGAGTCGTTAAGGCTGTTTTGGTCGGCCATCTCACCAATCGTTCACAAGGTCGGGGCCGATATTCGCTGCCACGCAGAGTTCCGGAACCCGGTAAATAGCCGCCCTGCAGACAATGTAGCCACTCAGAACAAATCAGAACTTTCTCAACCACGCACATGCCTCACTATTAAATTTTGCTTGTCCTCCTTGACGGACCACTGCGCCAAATGCTGCCATGGGCGGGCATTCGGCCGGCCTGGGAGGCTCAAATGAAATTTTTTTCTGACATCGACAGCAATTGTTTCTGTCGCATTCTGTGCGACCTCTTCCAATGCTCAGGAGGCCGCACAAGGTGGGCAGGTCGGGG